>JBBAWA010000019.1:0-18859 GCA_040397425.1 Methylacidiphilales bacterium | reverse complement strand
CCTAACTAATTATGAATTTAAAAGATAAGGTTGTACTGATTACAGGAGCCGGGTCGGGATTGGGTAAAGCCTTGGCCGTCGCGGCGGGGCAGGTTGGGGCGAAGGTGATTTGTGCGGGCAGGAGAAAGGATAAGATTCAGCAAACAGCGGATGAGGTGAGCAAGGTCGGAGGCACGGGCACGGCGGTGGAGATAGATGTAACGGATCTAAAATCGGTAGAGAAAGGGCTAAAGATTGCAGAGAAGGTCGGGCCGATCGATGTTTTGATCAACAACGCGGGAATCATCACCGGGATGAAGGCAGTGCAAGATCTGCCTGTGGAGGAGTGGGATAAAATTATGGCGACCAATGTACGGGGACCGTATCTACTAATGCGGACAATTTTGCCGGGTATGATTCAGCGTGGATTTGGTCGGATTTTGAACATCAGTGCCCCGATCAAGCATTTGCCGAAGGCATCGGCGTACTGTGCCTCGAAGTGTGCACTGGATTCATTGACCAAGGCGGTGGGCTACGAGTTGAAGGGTGTGGACGTGATCATCAATGCAGTCGAACCGCCGTTCCTAGACACGGAGATGCACAAGGGAGGAAAAAAGCCGGAGGAGGTAGTGGCGCAGATTTTAGAGTTGGTGGGGTTGGAGGCGGGAAGTCAGAGCGGAAGAATTGTAAAGATAGCGTAGTGTAACTGTGGCGCTGGGCCCCCGACGGTAGTTTAGGTTCCGCGATTATGACCGAAAAGTTCAATGTGTAGACGGGGGCAGAAGCGGAAGCCCTCTCGTTTGCAGATATCGACAAGCCATGGGGAGCGGGTGGCGAGTGTTTTTACATCGATGCCCTCGGGCATGAGGAGGATTTGGTGTAAGGGGACAGGTGGACCTTCTTCGCCCCTAACCGACTGGTGCGGAGGTGCTACGAAGGTTTCTAGGCGGGAGAGGAGGTCTTTGATTTCGGCCAGATCGGTTTCGGATGAGACAACGAATTTTAATTGAAACGGATATTTTCGAATCCATTCGGAAATCGCCTCGGGTTGCAGGCGGGTAGACTCGTGTTTTTTAGCCCAAGCTGGGTCCCGTTCGGGGGGAGGCGTGGAGTTGGAAAGTTTTGGGCTGAGCGAGGCCAAATCGCAGGGAATGCCGTTGGGAAGGATAGTGCCGGCGGTTTCGATCGTGATGTGCTTTTTCTGTTTTTTTAGAATGGTCGCAAGTTCGGGAAGATCGGGGGCAATCATGGGTTCGCCTCCAGTCAGCACTACGTGATCGCAGTTCCACTCTGTGAGCTTCTTTAGAATCTCTTCAACAGACATCTCTGGTCCCTCTGGTTTCCAGGAAGCGTAGGGAGTGTCGCACCAGTGGCAGCGCAAGTTGCAACCAGAGGTGCGGATAAAAATGGAGGGAACTCCAGCCAAGAGACCTTCTCCCTGAATCGAGTGAAAGATCTCCGCAATCCGCATCAAGGTTTGGGGGCAGGTTTAGGTGGAATGGCGGGAGTATTCACGTAGGGAGTGGGATCGGGAACGCCTGCCAGCAGGAAGGCCTCCCTGCGTTCGATGCAGGTTCCGCAGGTGCCGCAGTGGAGCAGGCCGCCCTTGTAACAGGACCACGTCCGTGCGTAGTCGACTTTCAACTCAGCGCCACGCCGTACAATGGCGGTCTTGTCCATGGAGACAAACGGGCGAAGGAGTTTGATGTGGGCGTAGGTTCCTGACTCCATGGCCTGGGCCATAGGGTTGAGAAAATCCTCACGACAGTCGGGATAGATGGTGTGATCGCCTGCGTGAGCCGCAATGGCAACTGCATCCGCGCCTAAGCTTTCTGCAAAGCCTGTACCCATAGAGAGAAAGATTCCATTCCGAAACGGGACAACAGTTCTTTTCATGGACTCCTCCTCGTAGTGCCCGTCAGGAATCTTGCCGCCAGATTTTAGGAGGTCGGATTTAAAGGCATCGGCCATAAAGTTGAGAGAAACAATGCGATTGGGGATGCGAAGCGATCGGCACTGATCAGCTGCGCAGGGAAGTTCTCGAGTGTTATGTTTGGCACCGTAATCGAAGCTTAGAGCGGCCACAACCTTCTCCGTGGCGACCATATGATGCAAAACAGTGACCGAATCAAGGCCACCGGAAAGAAGAACAACAACCTTCACGGGAAAAATGGATTGTGGGCGAGTTCGTGAGCAACAGTGGTAATTGGACCGTGGCCTGGAAGAAGAAGGGTCTCTGGTGGCAGGGTAAGAACACCTGCCCGAATCGCCTCAAGGGCAGGCCTGTATCGGGACCGGATACCGCCTATTGAGCCTGCAAAAATGACATCTCCAACAACTGCAATTGGGGTTTCCATTCCCTTAATTTCGTAGACCGTCCCGCCTGTTGAGTGACCCGGAACTGTGTGAGCCACGATTGTGAGGGAGCCGATCTTCATCTTTTTGGAGTTTTCGATAGGCTTACATCCTTGGACGGGTTCAGATTCAGGAGCGAATGCTTCGGCTTTGGTTTTCTCAAGAATCCGGTCGAGTTCGAGAATGTGGTCCCCATGAGAGTGGGTAAGAAATATGTGGGTGAGTGTAAGTTTGTGGCGTTGAAGAGCCGCAAAGAGGGGATCTGCATTTGTGCCGGCGTCGAAGGCAACTGCTTTTAGGGTTTTGGGGTCCCATACAAGATAGTGATTTACCGTCATATCGTCGAAAGGGGTAGTGAACAGAAGAACGTGTGGAGGCAAAGCGGCGGCGGGAGCAAGCCAGCTTCCATTGGCAAGATCTGCGACGGCTTGAGGCCGAAGATTCAAAGTTCTGGCAATTTTCTCAATCGCCATAGGTTCGCGTCTTCCTGAACGAAGATTGTTGAGATCGGGCACGGATATTTCGGAAAGTTTAATGAGGTCACGATCGGTGATGCCCAGAGCTTTCTGAGCTTTGAGAAGGACGTCGAGATGTGTGTCTTCGAGGTTCATGAAAGAAGAAGAGCTGTTTGGCGTGTTTGTTCGGTTTCAGGAACGGCAGACTCACGAATCGAAGTGGGAGGGGGAGGGAGATCAAACCAAGACCGGCACCCTCTTAGGCCTGAGGAGGAGGGCAACGACCAAATGGGTTGAAGGAGAAATGGGCGAACAAGCGCGAAGTGGAGGAGCCTCTGATCTCGTGAATCGAAGTGTTCACGAATGGCTTCTGGATTGTAGGCAGTGAGAGGAAGAAGTTTTTCGATTTGAGACCAGTCGAGTAGGTCGCCGGATCGAAGAACATCCACGCGTACGGAGATCTGAAAATCGGCTGAAGGGGCTTGTGCATCCTTTTCGTGGTAGTGGGTGGGAAGCAGGTAAAAGGATTTGGTTCCAAACCCGCTTTCTGAAGTGGTCTCACGAATCCCTGCTTTTCGAAGGAGAACCGATTGCTGGCCTGTCGCGATGGCCTGACAAACGGATGCGAGTTCTTTAAATCCTTGGATCATAGGCGTCGCACGTGGGAAACGATGAGGGGGTAGTTTTTGGCAAGGTAGTAGAGGCCTGAAACTGCCGTGATGAGAGCAGTCACGATAACAGCAACATTAAGGAGAGTGCGGCCTGTGGGGAGAGATGGGTCAATTGCGAGAAGAAGCAGAGCCAGAATCGCGGTAACCATCTGAGTAACTGTTTTGTGCTTTCCCACTTTTTCTGCGGCAAGGACGATGCCCTTTTGGCCAGCCACAAGTCGTATCCCTGTGATAAGAAACTCGCGGGCTACGACGAGGGAAACAAACCAGACGGGAAGAAGGCCCGCACCGAGAAGGCCGATAAAGGCGACGGCAACGAGGAGTTTGTCGGCAAGGGGATCGAAAAGGCGGCCGAAATCCGATTCAATTTTCCAGCGCCGCGCGAGGTGGCCGTCCAGCCAATCGGTCAATGCGGCGGCTACAAAAAGAGTTAGGGCAAGCCATGCAGTCCAAAGAGGGACAGGAGGATGGGCACAGGCTTGTAGAAGTATGAGCAGGATAAAAGCCGTCACCACACGTGCCATAGTGAGCCAGTCGGGAAGAGTCATCCCAATTAGATTAGGTTGAAGACGGTATTGAAGAAACGGTGAATTTTTGGGTCCGAGGGGTCTAGTAAAGAGCAGTGTAAATAGGGTTGAGAAAGGATTTTTGAGTTCGAGGTAAAAGTTAGGCAATTAGATCGTAGATTTTGTGACCCGTGATTGTGACGTCGGAAAATGTGCCAGGGGTGAGGGGTTGGGAAAGAATCACCTTCCCGTCGACGTCAGGGGCATCGGCTTCCGTTCGCGCAATGTTTGGTGTGTCGACCAAGACGCGTACTTTTTTTCCTACAAAGGATGCGGCGCGTTCAGTCGCGACCTTCTGCTGAGCTGCCATGGCTTTTCGGTAGCGTGATTTTTTGACTGAAGCAGAGATCTGGCCCTCCATTTTTGCTGCGCGACTTCCTGATTCCTGGGAGTAGGTGAAGACGCCCATCCGATCAAACTTTGCGCTTTGAATAAAGCCGAGCAGAGTGTCGAACTGCGCATCGGTCTCTCCTGGAAAGCCCACGATGAAAGTTGTGCGAATGGCTAGGCCGGGGATGCCTGCGCGGAGACGAGCGACAAGGTCGCGAATATGGGCTTCGGAAGTTTCCCTGCGCATATCTTTGAGCATGCCCTCTTGGATGTGTTGAAGGGGCATGTCGACGTAGCGAGCCACTTTAGGAAGGCGTGCAATGGCGGCGATGAGTTCATCCGACCAGTGGGCAGGGTGCGTGTATAGGAGGCGGATCCAGAAGTCGCCTTTGATGGAGGATAGGGCTTCGAGGAGGTCGATTAGGCTCTCTCCGCGGGAAGCCGTGACTTGAGCGCGGGGACCGCGTCCTTCGGTCCAACGATCCATGCCAAAGTAGGTAGTATCCTGGGAAATGAGGAGAAGCTCTTTGACTCCCTCTGAAACAAGTTGTTCGGCTTCACGACGAATCGATTCGATTGTCCGACTTCGATGTTTCCCTCGCATTTGAGGAATGACGCAAAAGGAGCAGGGATGGTTACAGCCCTCGGCGATCTTCACGTAGGCGAAATGTTTGGGTGTCAGACGCCAGCGGGGAGTATTGAAGTCGGGGATGTAGACGGGAAGATGGTCGGGCACGAGATCTTCAGGTGCAGCGCCGGCGGGGCGGGACAACACACGGCGCACGATGGGGGCAACCTCCTCCAACTGGTCGAGGCCGATGAAGGCGTCGACTTCCTTAAGCTCGCCTGTGAGTTCAGAGGAAAAACGTTGTGACATACAGCCGGCGACGATGAGGCGTTGATCGGCGTGGCGTCGGTGAAGACCACGATCGCGGTGGGCTTCGAGAACCGCAGTGATGCTCTCGGTTTTTGCGGAGTCGATAAAGGCGCAGGTGTTTACGATGAGGACATCGGCTTCGGCCGAGTCGGCGGTGAGATCCATCCCAGCCGAGCGGAGGTGGCCGAGCATGATTTCAGAGTCGACAAGATTTTTGGCGCAACCCAACGAGATGAGACCGACTTTGGTGGCCATAAGAAGGCGGTCAGGCGCGTGGACAGCGCGTTAGCGACCGGCGGGAAGGCGGAAGGTTTGCGGGCCGGGCTTTTCGTACGGGCCGAAGTTGGAGTCGTTGAAGATAATTTCAGCATCCGAGGCCTCGCGCGTGGTTACGATAAAAGCTTCGCCTGACCATGCGGGGTCGTCTTTGGCAGGCACGACATCATCCTCGTCGATTGTATCCTCGAACACCTGGACTTCTTTACCGTCTTGAATGGCAACGATGCGGACCCAAGTGTCTTTCTTCGCCTTAATGCGAAGTTGCTGAGGGGTGGACGATTTGGCTGCGGGGGCGTTGTCGGATGTTTGAACCATGGGGAGAGAGGAGAGAGGTTGGGCCTGCTTTCCGGATGCCGTGTTTGAGTCGGTTGGAACTGCCGTTGCTTGGCTTGCTGTGTTGGAGGGGTCTTTATCCACAGCACCGATCGGGGCAAGCGTGGATGGGTCTTTAGGAGATTTTACAGGCCAAACTCGGTAGAGTTGAATTCCGATCACTGAGACGACAAAAACACCCACGAGGCCTAGGACGCCCATGCCAATTCCTCGGGTCGTTAACATGGGTTCAGAGGCGCGGGTGGGAAGGGCTTCAAGCATTTCGGGACGGATATCCAGAATGGAGTCGTCCGCTTCGTGCTGAGGCTGAAACTCGCGAAGGATTTTTTTGGGATCGAGACCGAGTTCACGGGCGTAGATGCGAAGAAATCCACGTGCGTAGGCGAGACTTGGAAATTTGTCGTAGTCGCCAGCCTCAAGGCGCCGGATGACGTTTAAGTGAAGGCGAGTGCGAGCCGAAGCTTCCTCAATCGTCCAGCCTAGGCGAAGACGGGCTACTCCCAGTTGGGAGGCAACGGGGTCGGTGGTTTCCGCAACCTCAGCTGTAGCAGACGTATTTTTCTTCATAATTGGACGTTATCGAGATCGACCAAGATCTCCCGATCTTTGGCTCCATCGCGAGGTCCAATAATACCGCGGGTCTCGAATTGATCAATCACCCATGCAGCCCTTGCGTACCCAAGTCCTAACTTCCTCTGTAGCAACGACGTAGACGCTCGCTTTTCTATTTTTACGACTTCCAGAGCGCTGTGGAGGAGGTCCTCGTCTTTTTCAGAGAGATCGGAATCCCCTGATGAAGGTTTTGTAAGTTTGGCGTGAATTTCCTGCTCGTAGAAGGGTTTGGCTTGGGCGGCGATGAAGTCGATCACGCGCGAGACTTCCTCATCTGACACGAAGGCCCCTTGAGCGCGGATCAACTTGCTGGCACCGGGGCGAAGATAGAGGAGATCTCCTTTGCCGAGCAGGTTTTCGGCGCCCGATTCGTCGAGGATGACGCGGGAATCAACTCCCGAGGGAACTTGAAAAGCGATTCGGGCAGGAACGTTCGTTTTAATCACCCCGGTAATGACGGCGGCGCGAGGAGTTTGAGTCGCGATGACGAGGTGGATCCCCGCAGCACGAGCTTTGGCAGAGAGGAGAGCGATGGCGTTCTCAACTTCGGCGGGAGCGACCTGCATGAGGTTGGCGAGCTCATCGATGATCACGACGATGTAGGGGAGGCGATCAGGAAGAGGTTCTTCGGATGAGATGGGAGGGGGAGGAGCGGGGTCTCCGTTTTCCATCTGGGGAGCGAGGTCGAGTTCCTCGACCCGATGGGGCACACGGACGCGGGTATTAAACGTGGCGATATTGCGAACGCCTGCCTTGGCCATGTACCTGTAACGTTTTTCCATTTCAACAGTGACCCATCGAAGCGCGAGAAGAACTTTTTTGGGCTCTGTGACAACGGGAACCACGAGGTGGGGAAGGCGATTGTAGACTTGGAGTTCAACGACCTTGGGGTCGATCAAAATAAGACGGAGATCGTCGGGGCTGAAACGGTAGAGAAGGCTCAGGAGGAGAGTATTAATACAGACGGATTTGCCGGAACCGGTTGTGCCTGCGATGAGGGCATGGGGTAGATCGGCCAAATCGTCGATTAGAGTGGCGCCATATACGTCCTTACCCAAAGAAATGGGAAGGTGGGCCGAGGAGGAGTTCCACTCAGCGCATTCGATCAGGTCGCGGAGGAGAACTTTGACTTTGGATGGGTTAGCAACCTCGATGGCGACGGTGTCGCGTCCAGGAACTGGGGCGAGGATGTTAATTCGTTCTGCTTTCATGGTGCGGGCAAGATCGCGCTCAAGATTGCAGATGCGTTCCACCCGGATTCCGGGGGCTGGATAGAGTTCGTAGCGGGTGATGGTGGCCCCGCGGGTGATGTCGCCAGGACTTACCTCGATATCGAAGTGGGAAAGAGTCTCAATGATGCGTTGCTGGTTGGCCTTGAGTTCGTCTTCCGAGAAGGTAGGGCGAATATCCTTCTCTGATTTTTGGAGAAGATCGATCGGAGGAAGCTTGTAGGTGTCGTAGGTTGGGCGGGTGGAGGCGGGGATCGGAGCTGGGGTGGGCTTGGGGGCGGGTTTGGGTTTCGGAGTTGGCTCAGCGGAGGGGAGAGGATTGACGGGAGTACCGAGCTCTTTGATTTTGGAGCTGGAGGAATCTGGTTTGGCAGGTTTTTCCGATTTGGCTTTGGCGGGTGTGGGTAGGGAGGAGGAAAGAGGGGTGACGGTGGTATCGAGGATTTTCGGGGTGGGCCGGTTAGGCGCGGGGGTGGAAGTTGGGGTGGTGGGGCTGGAGGATGTTTGGACGGCGGCTTTTTCTTTGGCCAAGCGCCGGCGTAGACGTTTTTGCTCAATCTCGAGTTTTTTCTGTTCGAGCTCAATCCGTTCGGAGGGCTGAGCTTTGCGGATTCGGTAGTCGAGATAGTGGTCGACCAAGGCTCGGCCAGCCTCTCCGAAGGCGCGGGCAAGTTCAGCGGGGCGAAATTCAAAAAGAAGGACGAGCACGACGAGGTACGAGAGGCCGAAGACAAGGACGGCGCCTACTTGGCCGAGGATCGGAGCAAGGAATTTGTCATTCAAGAAGTAGCCGATGTAGCCCCCGGGCATCTTTCCTGCTGGGGAGGGCGCGACCTCGAGTCCACGAGCACCTGAAAAGAGAGGGTTGGCGAGGGAGGGGCCAAAGGCTGGGGCGGCGAGTTGAAGTAGGCTGGCGCCTGTAACGAGAAGAATGCCGAGGAGGATAAATTTTTGGGAGTAGCGTACTTCTTTGGCAAAGAAGAGGAGGAGTCCGCCGGCGATAAAGACAACGGGAAAAAGGTAGGAGCCCAGCCCGAAAAGGAGAAAGAGGATACCGCCGAGGTAGGCGCCGGCTGGGCCGACGAGGTTGGCTTTTGGGTTTTGAGGAGGTTGGGAGTAGAAAGACAGGTCGCGAGGATCGAATGAGAAGAGAGCGAGAAGCAAGAGAATGCCGGTGCCGAGGATGGCCAAGGCGATGACCTCTTGGCCTAGGGTGGGACCAGTGCGTGTAGGTTTAAGTTTGGCCATAAGGGGCGAAGGAGTCTAATTGAGCGTAAGGATGGGCTTTCTCAAGGTAAGATTAAGATTTTTTTGCTTAGGTGCGTGGGTACTCGCGGGGGTGGGGTGTGGGGTGGATCCGCGGGGTCAGTTTGAGGGGGAGGTAAGAGGGATGATTGAGGTGGCGAGGGAGGGAAAATATGTGGAGTTAGAGGAGGTGATGTCGGAGGGGTTGAAAGGGAAGGTTCGTGCTGAGGGGTGGGAACCCAAGGCGGGTCTGGCTTACGTGGCGCGGCGGGACCGGGAAGAGCGGGCGACTTATTTTTTGCGGGATGTGCCCAAATTTGAAGGAAGTTACGCCGAGGCGGAGATTGGAAGGGTAACTGGGGAGAGGGAGAACAGGATGGTTATCCCGTTCGTGCGCGAGGAGGGAAAGTGGAGGGTGGGAGCGGCCTACAAGGATGGGAGATCCTGGGAGGCGGAGGATTTTTAATTTTTGATGTTAGATTTTCAATGCGAGTTATAGTTCGGGATGGCGATCTGGAAATTTGAGCCCATAGCCCAAGAGAGAATCTGGGGAGGTCGCAATCTGGAGAGATTTGGGAGAGTTTTGCCCGAGGGCAGGAAAATTGGAGAGACGTGGGAGTTGGTGGATCGACCGGAAGCGCAGTCGCGGATTGAGGGTGCGGGGCAGACCTTGGGATCGTTGTGGTCGGGAGCGGAGCGAAAAAAGATATTTGGAACTCGCTCGCCCGAAACAGACCACTTTCCGATTTTGATAAAACTTTTGGATGCGGAGGAGAAGCTTTCGCTTCAGGTTCACCCTCCTGCGGGAAAGGCAAAGTCTTTAGGGGGCGAACCGAAGACGGAGATGTGGTTCTTTTTAGAGACGAAGCCGGAGGCAGAGATTTATGTGGGTTTCAAGAGAGGGGTGGGGAGGGTTGAGTTTGAGAAAGCGTTAAAGGAGGGAAAGGTAGCCGACTGTTTTTATCGGCAAAAAACGGAACCTGGGGAGGCTATGTTTTTACCGTCTGGCAGAGTGCATGCGATTGGGGCAGGAAACGTGATTTTGGAGATTCAGCAGAATTCGGATACGACGTATCGGGTGGATGATTGGGGACGAAAAGATGAGCAGGGGAAATCGCGGGCGTTGCATGTAAAAGAGGCGCTGGAGTCGATTCAGTGGAGTGATGTGGAGCCAGCATTTGTTCAGCCGAGGGGCGAGAGATTATTGGTGTGTGATTTTTTTAAAGTGACGCGCTGGTGGCTTGCGCGGGAGGAGGTAAGGGAAATTGTTCCTGATCGCGGCACATTTCGGTTTCTCTTTGTGGCGGACGGCAGGATTCAGACCGAGGGAGGGGAGGAGTGGGGAAAGGGTGCGGCGCGTTTTGTGACTGCGGATGAGGATTCCGTAATCTTGCGGGGCGTGGAGGAGAGCACCGTGGTGCAGGTGGAGTTTGTTTAAGGCAGAGAGGCTACAGAAGATTTTCCTGCGGGGTTGGCTTTGTGTTGCCGCGTCCGACGGGTTTCCCGTGAAAGCAGTGGTGGCAGGACTTTTCGTATACGTAGTGGGGGTGGGTAAGGTCAGAGGCGAGAAGGGGCATTTGACAGTTGTAGCAAAGGACCGAGTCGGTCTCTTGGAGGTGGCGATCGACCCCAACTCGCTCATCGAACACAAAGCATTCGCCTTGGAAATGATCGCCTCCTGTCTCCTCAAAATACTTTAGAATTCCTCCATCTAGCTGAAGAATATTTTTGAACCCCTGCATCTGCATGTAGGGGCCAGCCTTTTCACAGCGAATTCCTCCTGTGCAAAACATCACGAGGGGTTGATTTTTGAGGGCGGGATCGATTTTTTGGGCGGCTTGAGGAAAGTCGCGAAAGTTCGAGATTTGGGGGTTGAGGGCGCCTTGGAATGTACCCATGCGAATTTCGTACTCGTTGCGGACATCGAGAAGAGTGAGGGGGCGTTTTTCGTCCAGCCACTTTTTGAGTTGTGCGGGAGAAATCTTTGGGGATGGGTGGCGGGCGGGGTCGACGCCCGGAACCCCAAAGCTGACGATTTCCTTTTTAATTTTGACGAGCATGCGTTGGAAGGGTTGGGCCGAGCCGGGACTCTCTTTGGGGCGAATCTGCGCAAGGCCTGGTGTGGAGCGGAGGAGTTGGAGGATGGGATCGAGTTGGGAGCGAGTTCCTGAGAGGAAAAAATTAATGCCTTCGTGAGCAAGAAGGATGGTGCCTTTGACTCCGAGTTCGAGGCATTTAGATTTAAGAACGGATTTTAAATCCTCCAACTGGTTGAGCGGGGTGAAGTGGTAGCAGGAGAGATTGATGATTTTCCGATCCACGAGGAAATCTTCGCAGGAAGAGAAATAGGGTGGCAAGGGCGGGCTAACGTTTGCGGAGCAGTTCGAGCCTGCAGGCAAAGCCGCCGAGGTCGACGGTTTGTTGGAATTCGATACGAAGAGAGGAGGCGGGAGGTTTGATTTTTAGGGGGTTGATCCAGACCATTCTGCCACCGGGGCGGAGCGCGACGGAGGCGACGGTGAAGAGTTCTTCCAAAAGACCCCGGAGGTTGGGAATGGGGACGCGTTTTCCAAGTGGGGGATTGGTGATGAGAAGAGAGATGCTGGCTGGGCCGTAGTTGGGGATCTTTTCAAAATCGCGAAAGTCGCGAAGGACAAAATCGGCTGAAACGCCAGGGAGGCGGGCTGCTTGCCAGTTGGCGCGGGCGGCTTGAATGGCGTCTGGAGAAAGGTCGGTTCCGAGAATTCGACGAACTCCGGTCAATCGAACTCGTTCGATAAGTTCGAGGGCAGAGCCGCAGAAGGGGTCCCAGACAGTTTCGTCGGGAAAAGGGCCGGCGAGGCGGGCCATCGCGGCTGCGAGGGGTGGGTGGGAGGCGGCGGGGACATCTTGTTGGCGGTAGGGGAATCGGGGGTCGGGGGAGAGGCGGGGACGGAGTTCGACAAAATCGCCGATCGGGGTGGGGTGAATTTCGATTGCCCACGGGGCTTCGCGGGAGTCGTTGAGAAGATCGGGGCAAAGGGCGTAGACGCGCTGGGCGATTTGGCGAACTGCCGAGCGCTGGTGGCCTTTCCCCATCCACTCGAATCGGTAGCGGATGGGGCCATCGGTAAAGGTTTGGAGGAGGGAGCGGCTGAGGGGGGAAGCAATTAGAGTCGCGAGGGGTTCCACCACGGAGGGAGATTTCTGTAGAGTTCCCAGAAGGAAGGATGCGGTTGAGAAACAGCGAAGAGAGAAAAGATCGTCCAGACGAAAGGGAGCCGTGGGGGCCAAGGTGAGAAGCCCTGGACGAATCTCCACAATCCGAAATGGGGTTTTCGAATCTTTGACTTCTTGCGAAAGAATGGGTTCGAGGCCAGTTCGGCAACGGAGGTGGATGCGGAGCTGGGAAAGGTCGGAAAACGGAATGGAGAATCGAATGGAGGAGGGTTTTTGTTGGCGAGCGAGGTTGGCTTTCGCTCTCTGTTCATTGAGAAGAGGCAGGGAGATGCCTTGTTGGCGGATAAGATCAAGAGTGGCGGAGCCGCCGATTTTCTCGAGGGCTTTCCCTAGAAACTTCTTCTCACGATCTGCGGAGGTTTTGGAAAGAAGGGAGAGCAACTGGCGTTCTTCTGTGCGACCCGCTCCGATTTTGGGAAGGGCGGTCATGGCGTAACGCCGAATCTTTTCGGCTGGATCGGCCAGGAGAGAGAGAAGCCATTGTCGGACGGGTTCTTTGAGAGAAGGCTGAGATGCCTCGGTAAATCCCGCGCCGATAGCACGAATAAGAGCGACGGTGCGGAGCTTTTCGTCCGGAGAGGCCGAGTTGAAGCGGGGGACTTCCTGTTCCCAAAGACGGAGCCAAGGGAGGGCACGGAGTTCTCGATACAGATCTTTCGCGGGATGAGCGGACTTCTTGGGCATAAAGGAGCATCGGTTTGGAGGGGGAGAAACTCAAGCCCCGCCTAGGAAAGGACATGGGAAGAAGTGGGTTTAAAAATATATAAAAAAGTAGTGATCCTAGGACAGCCAATGTCCTTTCTAGGAGTGCAAGATCCTCGCATGAGAAAACAAAGTGGCTATCGGATCTGTCTCCGCGGGGCGGGAGGTCGGGCTTGGCAGGGCCAAAAAACGAGTATGCTAGGCAGGGTGAAGATTGAATTGATCACAACGGGCTCGGAGCTTCTTTTGGGGCAGGTGCTGAATTCTCATCCCGGATACTTGTCGGGACGGTTGGCGGAGTTGGGGTTGATGTTGTCGAGGCAGACGGCGGTACCGGATGGGAAGGAGGCAATCGCGTCTGTTTTGAAGGAGGCGTGGGGGCGGAGTGATTTTGTCATTGTGACGGGGGGGTTGGGGCCGACTTCGGACGATGTGACACGGGAGGTTGTGGCGGCTGTTTTCAAAAAGGAATTGGTGTTTCATCCAGAGATTTTAGAAAAGATTTTGGGATATTTTGCGGCACGGAATTTACAAGCCCCTGAGATGGTTAAGGTTCAGGCGATGGTGCCTAAGGGAATGGAGGTTTTGCCGAACGAGAGGGGGACAGCTCCTGGGCTGATGTGGGAGGAAGGGGGAAAGATGTTGGTGATACTGCCTGGGCCTCCGCGGGAGTTAGGGGCGATGTTTGAGGCGAGGGTGGAGCCAAAATTGCGGGGCTGGGCGAAGCCTGGTGTTAGGACGAGGGTAGTACGGGTCGTAGGGATTGGGGAGTCAGCGGTTCAGGAGAAGTGTGAGGAGGTGCTGAGAGGGATTGGGTTAGAGGAGATAGGATATTGTGCCAGACCGGGTGAGGTGGACGTGAGATTGCGGGGTGTGGAGGAGAAGGTTTTGCAGGCGGGTGTGGATAAGTTGAGAGAGTGCTTGGGTGTGGCGGTATATGGGGAGGGGGGAGAGACGATGGAGGAGGTGGTGGTGGGGTTGGCTCGGGCGGGAAAGATAAAGTTGGCTACGGCTGAGTCGTGTACGGGGGGATTGGTGGCGAGCCGAATCACGGATGTGGCAGGGGCATCGGAGATTTTTATTGGGGGTTGGGTGACCTATTCGAATGAGGCAAAAGCGAGAGAGTTGGGGGTAAAGAGGGAGAGTTTGGAGAAATATGGGGCGGTGAGTGGGGTAGTGGCGGGGGAGATGGCGGTAGGGGCGAGAGAAAAATCAGGGGCGGACTGGGCGGTGGCGGTGACGGGGATTGCGGGGCCTGGGGGTGGGAGTGCGGGAAAACCGGTGGGGCTTGTCTATCTTGGAATCGCGGGGGCTAGAGGGGTGGAAACTATTGAGAAGAAGTTGGTTCCAGAGAGGAAGACATTTAAGGCGATGGCTTCCCAGGCAGCCCTCAATCTGCTTAGAGTAAAACTTTTAGCGAACCCTTTTCACAAAACGGAGGTTTAATCCATTATGGCAATCAAAACATCAGCAACCGACAAAAGCGAAAGAAACGAAACCCAAGCTCACAAAGACAGCGCGAAAGCCTCGGAGCGGCGAAATCTCGATTTAGCTCTGCAGTCGATCGTCAAGACGTATGGGGAGAACGCGATCATGCGGCTGGGGGATGCGGCGGCAAAGTTGAAGATCGATGTTGTCCCGACGGGCTGTTTTGCAATTGATCAGGCTTTGGGGGCGGGGGGATTTCCGAGAGGGCGGATCATTGAGATCTTCGGGCCTGAATCTTCGGGAAAGACAACCCTCACATTGACAGCGATTGCGAATGCACAGAAACAGGGTGGAACGGCGGCCTTTATTGATGTGGAGCATGCGTTGGATCCTGCCTACGCACGTAAGTTAGGCGTGAATATGGATGAGCTATTAGTGTCCCAACCCGATTCAGGAGAGGAGGCGCTGAATATCGCCGAGACTTTGATTCGTTCCAATGCGCTGGATGTGGTGGTGTTGGACAGCGTGGCGGCACTGGTGACCAAGCATGAGTTGGAGGGGCAGATTGGTGATGTGACGGTGGGTGCCCAGGCAAGATTGATGAGTGCAGCGATGCGAAAGTTGACGGCACTGATTAGCCGCGCACGAACAGTGGCGATTTTCACCAACCAGATCCGCGAAAAGATTGGGGTGATGTTTGGGAGTCCGGAGACGACTCCTGGAGGCCGAGCGCTCAAATTTTACTCAAGCGTGCGAGTGGATATTCGGCGCGTTACGGCAATCAAGCTTCCAGATGGGACAGTGGTAGGGAATCGGACCCGAGTCAAAATTGTGAAGAACAAGGTGGCGCCGCCCTTTGCCGAAGCGGAGTTTGATATCATGTATAATGAGGGCATTTCTAGAACGGGATCGCTAATTGATGCGGCGATTGAGCATAATGCAGTTGAAAAGAAGGGTGCTTGGATTGCGTTTGAGGGCAAGCAGTTGGCCCAAGGACGAGATGCAGCCAAAGAGGAGCTTCGAAAAGATCCTGCGCTCTACGCTCGTGTCGAAAAGGCCTTAAAAGCAAAGCTTGCTGGTGAAGGGAAGGAGCCTGACAAGAAAGAGTCGGAAAAAAGCAAAGAGCCCATGGTTGTGGTAGGAGGGAAGGAAAAGTAGAGGAGGGCGAGCGGGCGGTTTTTAGTTCTAGAAGACACGACTAGGTGCTAGAGCAAGAAGATGAGTGAGGCAGGAGACCGAGGCTTTTTGTTCCGAACCTCGGGGTTGGCGCTTCTCATCTTGGCAGTTTGGCAACTGGGAGAGGCCGGGGGAGTTTTAGCCGCGAAGGAACAGCTGTTGGCAAATCGGGAGGCGATGGTGAAATTGGCGCCCCTTTTTTTGCTGGGCCTTTTTTTTCTACGGGGGCCGCTTCCTATGAGGCGAAGCGTGGCGCGGGTCGCTGGCTTTCAATTTCTGAATCTTGGATTTTTGGTGGCGGCAGCGATTTATGGGTTGGCGGCAGTGCCTCTAGGGGTGGAGTTTCCTGTCGAAGGACAGGGGGAGGGTATGGGTGAGACCAGCTGGGCATTGCGGGATCGTTTGCAAGATGTGGAAGGAAAAATGGCGCAGTTAGATCGTGACTCTGTCCAAGCTGGGGAACTTTCTGAAGGAGCTACGGATTCGAGACGGCGGGACGTGGAAAACAAAAAACAGGAAAGATTGCGCCAAATGGAAGAGTGGCGGTTGGAGCGGGGAAAATTGATGGCGGAGTTAGATCGCCGAGTGAAAGTTGTGGAGGAGCAAAAGGGAAAAGAGAGAAGTGTGATGGCGGAGCGGTTGAGTCGGGCTCAACGGGGTTCGGGGGGAGTGGCGGTTCTTTTTGTTTTTCTAGGACTGCATGGACTGTTTGTTGGATTCATCGGGCGAGGCGGGCCTTCGACAGGCGGATTCCCCGTGGTTTCGAATAGCGTTGGGAAAGTGGAAAATTCGGTTCCCGGGGCACTTCGGCCGAAGCGAAGTGTTACGTAACAGGCCTATACCCCTTTTGGGGAAAAGGTGGGCTTCAGTTGTGCGAAAGTGAAAGAAGTATCATGGCTGGGCTGGCCTGGGGCCGTGGGTTCGTCCAGATGAACATAGAGTAAGCGAGATCCAAGTGCGGGCAGGGAGAGGCGCGAGGCGGTCGCGAGGGGCCCCGTACCCAAGATGGCAAGCCGCATATGAGAGTGAGTCAAGAGGGGTTCCGCTAAGGCCCGCACATCGCGACGGCGGCGTGCCAATCCAACGATTTTATAAACGCTGGCACGGGTTTTTCGGAATTGTGTCAGAAGACGGCGCAGGCGAAGGGGGGTTAGTTTTCTCCTAAGCGAATGAGAGGAGAGAACTAGATCCCGTTTTGTTTTGCGAACCATCCGCAAAACACGTCCTAGGCGAGGGAGATTTGTCAGTTCCAAGTCGACCGCATCGACAAAGGGAATGAATTTAAGGAAGAAAAGAACACGTTGGCGGGAGCGCCAGTTGAAATTACCCCCCTCATCCCTTGTGCGAAGGGTAAGCAAAGCGGGAATGGTGCGTTTCGCGAGGGCGTCTTGAATCTTATCAGGGGAAACCCCTTTGGAGAGAAGTAGGTCTAGGCGAATTTCAACAATATCAACGCCTGCAGGTGCATCGAGTAAGTAAGCAAGACCTGAACTTGTAGAGATCGTGCCAACCGTGAGAGGCGCACTTTTCCACGAGATCGGCTTCTTGGCGGGGGGCCGGATATCAGTCGTGATATCCGAGGCTGTGGGTGTCATTGGCATATAAAAACTGTTTATTAACCTTTAACTAGTGCAATGGATTCCATTATTGAGTTGCAAGTGAATTGCTAGCAATACTTTGTAAGGCATATCCTAAAAGTAACATATATTTAAAAGTTGTCAAATTTAAAAATTAAAATTTAGGGAAGTGTATCTAAAGGTTTTGGAGGAGAAGACGTAAGCGATCGGTAAGAGCGGCTGTTTGCAGAAGGGTTTGGCGGATTTTAGGGTCGCGAAGAAAGCAACCTGCGATGAGATCGACGAAGGCGTGGTGGTCTTCTAGATGACGGATAAACTTTTTTACATCTTCGAGAGGAGGACCCATAGGATTTTCAATTTTTTCAACTTTTTCGAGGATTTTTGCAACGAGGGCCTCCCGGGTAACAAGGTTGGCGGGTGTATTTGGCTCTGGATCCTCGAGGGGTTCTGGGGAGGCAATGAGGTAAGGATTCGTTTGAATTAGATGATCGACGCGAACTCGAGCCAGACCTTGTAAGACAAGGTTTGAGGTGCCGTCGGGTTGTTGAACGCAGGAGCGAATCACGCCGAGGCCTGCAACGCGGGGAGCAGGTGTGGAGGAAATCGCTTCATTTGTCACAGCGAACATACGGGAACCTTCAAGGGCTTGGTGAAGCATGGTCCGGTATCGTAGTTCAAATATGTGGAGGGGAAGGAGGTGGTGTGGAAAGAACACGGTTTGGGGTAAAACCATAACACCGACCTGTTCGGGCAAGTTCATAGAGTCATCAAAACACAGTTTGGAGCAAAATGGTAGGGGGGAGTGATAAGATGGGGTCTTTTGGAGATTGACGAAAAGGGGAACAAAGAGGAGAGTACTTTTTACTTATTTATGTTGAGTAAGCTTTTCCCTTTTCTAGAGAACGACATGGGTGTGGACCTTGGCACGGCCAACACACTGGTTTACGTGCGTGGTAAGGGGGTGGTTTTGCGTGAGCCATCGGTTGTGGCGATGGATCAAGCCTCGAGACGCGTTTTGGCGGTGGGTGACGAGGCGAAGCGCATGTTGGGCAGAACCCCAGGCTCAATTATTGCAGTTCGTCCATTGAAAGATGGTGTGATCAGTGATTTCGAGGTTACAGAGGCAATGTTGAAGTGCTTTATTGAAAAGGCCTCCAAGTCGCAAAATCGCTGGAGACCTAGACCCCGGCTTGTGATTGCAGTCCCCTCAGGAATTACGGAAGTGGAGCGTCGGGCTGTGTGTGAATCAGCAGCTCACGCGGGTGCGCGTAGCGTGCGGTTGATCGAGGAGCCTTTGGCTGCGGCGATTGGGGTGGGTCTTCCTGTGCAGGATGCTTCGGGCAATATGATTATTGATATCGGAGGTGGAACCACGGAAATGGCGATCATTTCTTTGGGGGGAATTGTCTTTAGTCGCAGCGTGAGAGTCGCAGGAGACGAGTTGGATGAGGCCATTATGAATTACCTCAAGAGAGCCTATAATTTGATGATCGGGGAAAGAACTGCTGAGGATATCAAGGTAAAGATCGGTTCTGTGTATCCCATGGAAAAAGAGATTTCGATGGAGGTGCGAGGGCGGGATCTGGTGGCAGGTCTTCCTAAAACACTAACGATTACCTCTCAAGAGGTTCGGGAGGCTTTGCTTGAGCCTGTGCAGATTATTCTGGAGAGCGTGAGGTTGACCTTAGAAAGATGTCCTCCTGAGTTGTCGAGCGACCTGGTGGAGCGAGGGGTTGTGTTGGCCGGAGGCGGAGCACTGTTAAGGGGATTCGATCGGCTTTTGACTGAGGAAACGGGGCTGCCCATCCATGTGGCAGAGGACCCGC
>JBBAWA010000018.1:17507-19709 GCA_040397425.1 Methylacidiphilales bacterium | reverse complement strand
TTCCGCAAAGCCTTCGCCTCAATCTGACGAATACGTTCTCGGGTCACCTTGAACTGACGCCCCACCTCTTCCAAGGTCCGTGAGTATCCGTCCACTAGACCAAACCTTTGCTCCAGCACCGCTCTTTCCCGATCCGTCAAACTATCCAATACATCCTTAATCTTTTCCTTCAGCATCGAGTAAGCCGTCATGTCGGACGGATTCTCAGCCGACTTGTCCTCAATAAAGTCTCCAAAAGTCGTGTCGTCACTGTCCCCCACCTGCGCCTGCAACGAAATCGGCTGCTGAGCCATTTTCAATACGGCTCGCACTCTCTCCACCGGCATTCCCGTCTCGTCCGCTACCTCCTCAGGCGTGGGTTCCCTGCCAAATTCTTGCACCAACTGCTTCTGCACTCGCATCAGCTTGTTGATCGTCTCAATCATATGGACAGGGATACGAATTGTCCTGGCTTGATCCGCAATACTCCGCGTGATGGCCTGTCGGATCCACCAGGTGGCGTAGGTTGAGAACTTATAGCCTCGCCGATACTCAAACTTCTCCACCGCCTTCATCAACCCCATGTTGCCTTCTTGAATCAGATCCAAGAAAGAAAGGCCACGGTTTGTGTACTTCTTCGCAATGGAAATGACCAGCCGAAGATTGGCTTCCACCATCTCTGTCTTGGCTCGCATCGCCTTCCTAACCCACTCCCGCAAGTCACGATGATGGGTAAAAAATTCGTCCCGAGATAGACGCGCCCCGTGCTCAATCTCCTCAATCTCCTCTTTGAGTGTTTTTTTGCGGCTCTCCTGCTGGCGGCTTCGAGATTTGGACTTAATGATCGACTCCAACTCCGCGCTTTTTTCCTGTAACTGACGGTGCATGTTGTCCGCGACAGCAATAAACTCTTCCAATACTTTCTGTTTGAAGAAAAATTTTACAAAAAGTTTCTCGGCCGCATCCTGCTGCTTGGCCAACTCCTTCAAGACCTTGCTCTTCGCAAGAGCAGACCTTGCATCAAACATTTTTCCGTACACCTTGTGGGATTTTTCATGGACGGCATGGAGTTGCTTCACCAGCGTCTTGAGTGCCGTCATGTATTTTTCTCGGCCCTCAATTTTCTTGTCCTGAATCACCCGATCAAACCGTTCCCGCGAATTCAGAAGCTTTTCACCCAGCGAAATGTACTCCTTCGCAACAAAACCAAATTTATGCAAGTGAACAACTGCCCCGATGTCCGACTCTTCAATCCGTTTTGAGATCTCTACTTCTTGCTCTCTCGTCAGCAGGGGGACTTGACCCATCTGCCGCAAATACATCCGGACAGGATCATCCAAGATATCCAGCTTTTCAGGCTTCTCATCCGCGACGACCGCCTCGCTCCCGTCTTCCTCCCGTGGCGCCTTTTTATACCGGTCGACTTCGCTTGCTTCAATGACATCGATCTCGAAATTTCTTAGAAAGATGAGTACCGCTTCGACCTGCTCAGGCTTTGTGACAGTTTCAGGCAAAGCCTCATGCAAATCATCGTGCGTCAAATAGCCCTGTTCCCGCGCGAGTTTGATTAACTCCCTCAAACGCTCCTGCTTTTCAGGACTTTGGGCCCAAATTCCTAAACCCTGATTCTCACTAGCACCATTGCCGTTGAGTGCCTCCTTAGCTTCAACCTCTGCGGATGCCAAATCCGCCTCTGACGGCTCATCTGAAACAACGGGTGGCTCCTCGGACTTCACCTTGCCCCTTGACCCGCTTAACTTGGGGGCCTTGATCGACTTGCTTTTCGCGACTTTTTTCACTCGTTTTGGATGGGATTTTGCTCTGGTTTAGGTGTGAGGGTAAACATTAAGCATTAGCTTTGGCTGGCCCTGCTGTCAAACGCGCCCTTCTCTTAAGCAGTTCTCCCTGCTGGCGAAGCACTTCCACCGCACTGGCATCACCCGCGGGAAGAGCCCTTAACTTGGCCGATAACCTCTCCGCCTCTCTCCTCAAATAATCCCCTTCAAGCCGATTTCCCAGCCCTTCCAGGGCCTTGTCCCAATCCTCTTCCAACGAACGCTCCCATACGCCCGCTTCTAAACCCGTGAGAAAATCCTGCTCGTCGGCAACAAGTTGTGGCAAGAGATCCCCCAAGCCTGTCCACATATCGTTCCGATATAATTCCCGAATCTTCATATACAACTCCTCACCGCCCAGATTTTTTAACCACAACTCATCCACTCG
>JBBAWA010000018.1:0-17407 GCA_040397425.1 Methylacidiphilales bacterium | reverse complement strand
TCTTCATATACAACTCCTCACCGCCCAGATTTTTTAACCACAACTCATCCACTCGGCGCTCCACTTCCGGAAATTTTGACGGTTGCCCCAACACCAGCAAAAACAGCTCCCGAATCACAGGATGAACCTCAAGCGGTTTTACAATCTGTATTCCAGGTGGATCTTGTCGCTCGCTACGCGCCACAATCTTAGCTGATGCAGTTCGCGACTTCTCGACCTCGTCCATCACTAGACTTTCCCCCAATCCCAAACGGGAAGCCGCTCGTGCCACCAAACCCGCCCGACTCACCGCGCTGTCGACCATGCCAACAAGTTTCGCCACCGCCTCCACCACTCTTCTTCTCCCCGCAGGGGTTGTTCCCTCCTGCTGACTCTGCCAATCCACATAAAAATCTAAAAAATCCACCGCCGCATCGAGTTTCTCACGAAACGCCTCTGCCCCACCTCTTCGTATCAGGGAATCGGGATCATCCCCCGCCGGCAACCTCACGACTTTGACTCCCAGCTCTGCCTTGGCCAACCCGCCCCAGCCTTGCCCACCCTCCACCAAAATTCCGCCCAACCTTCCTGCGGCCCGATCCCCCGCGACATCTGCATCCAGACAAATCACAATCTCCTTGGCAAACCGGCCAATCAATTTCGCATGTTCCTCGGTAAAGCCCGTGCCCAGCGGAGCCACCGCCTGGAGAAAGCCCGCTGCTTGAGCCCGCAACACATCCAACTGCCCCTCACAAACAATAGCTCTTCCCTCTTCAGCCATCGCCCTTCGCGCACGATCAAATCCAAAAAGAACACGCCCCTTCTTAAAAATCACCGTCTCAGGGGAATTTACATATTTGGGCTCTTCGGGCGCTGCGCCTGCTAAAACCCTCCCGCTAAATGCAATCACACGCCCCCCCTCGTCCACGATGGGAAACATCAATCGATTCCGAAATCGGTCGTACACTCGACCTGACTGAGCCCGCAAAGCCACCCCCGACGCAATCATCTCCTCCTCCGTAAACCCGTTTTTCTTTCCCCAATCCAAGGTCGCAGTCCATGCCGCAGGTGCATACCCCAGCCCAAACCTCGCGATCCACTCCAAAGGGATCTCCCTCTCTTTTAAATAGGCCCGCGCACTCTCCGCACACGAATCTTTTGCCAACAAATCTCGCCAGTGAAGAGCCAACGCCGCGTGAATTTGTCGCAGTCGCTCCCGCTCTGCACCGCTCCCCCCATCTCCTCCTCCCCCGCCCCCTGCCTCCTCCTCTAAATGCACCCCCGCCCTCTCTGCCAAACGCCGAACCGCTGCGGGAAAATCCAACCCCTCCGTCATCATGAGAAAACGGAACACATCTCCGCCCGTCCCCGTGCTAAAACACTTGAAAAACTGCTTGTCCGGATGCACGTAAAAAGAAGGGGTTTTCTCTTTCTTAAACGGACTCAACCCCCGAAAGTTCGACCCCACCCGCTTAAGCTGCACCACGGCCCCAGCCACCTCCACCAGATCACTTGCCCGCCTTACCTTCTCAATCGTTTCTGCAGAAAACCCCATAGATCTCCGTTCTCTCCTCCTCCCGCCAGCCCGCAAGCCTTTACCCCCCAGTTGCTCAACACCCCCCTTTCCTGCATCTTAATAACTTCGTGAACTCATCTTTCAACTATCCCTCCCTTCTCTCAGCACTTCTCTCGGTGCTTATTCTCTCCCCCTGCCTATTGGCCCAAACTCCATCCACCCAATCTCGAGTCGCTATGATCGAAGATCCATCCCTCCTTACGAATTTCGATCCCAAACCCGATCGCATCAAAACCGCCATCTCGTCCCTCCTCACTACCCTAACTGAAAAATCAACCCCCTCCGAGGCTTGGCAAGCGCTAGGAATTGGTCCCGACGATATCGTGGCTGTGAAAGTCACGGCACGGGGCGACCCCAGAACTGGAACACGCAGAGAGGTGGCCGATGCCGTCACCGCGAGTCTGATCGCTGCTGGCGTCAAACCCGACCAAATTACCCTCTGGGACAAGCGCGAAGTCGATATGACCAAGTCAGGATATCCCATCCGCCAAGAGCCCAATAAAGTTCAGGTTCGCGCAATCATTGCCTCCGCAGCTTCCGATATTCCAGGGCTCGGTTTTGATCCCGACTGTACCCCCTATTTCAACCCCACCATGGGACAACTCATTTATGGCGACGTAAAATTTCAACCTTCCTTAATGGACGGCCTGCCCCTCAGCTCAGGTGGTTCGGGCTCCAGCTCCGATAAAATCCCGTACTGGTCCTACTTCACAAAACTCATCACCCCAAAACAGGTCAAAGTGGTGAATATAGGCTCGATGACAAGTGACCCCGACGTGGGAATCTACGGTTGCTGTATCTCCCTCGCACTGGGCAGCGTGGACAATTCTCGCCGCCTTCTAAAGCCTAATGCCGACCAAGACACCACCGTAGGAGATATCCTTATGTCCGATCCCCTTCTCAAACCTAAAACCGTTCTCCACATTTCAGACGGGCTCATTGTAAAATTCGCGGGAGGCAAAGAGTTTGATGCCAACTACTCCTACACCCCTGGTCTTCTTCTTGCATCGACCGATCCTGTTGCCATGGATGTTTTAGCCCTTGCGCGTTTTGAAAAAAAACGTCTCGACCCAGGGGTAGGAATCCCACCTATTCCAAAAATTGGCAAAGTACCTCACATCGAAGGCGCCGCCCTTATTGGTGCAGGCACATCGAACTTGGAAAAGATCCAAGTATTACCCGCGAAATAAATCTCCGTCCGCTTCGATTCGGCTAAACTTTGGGATCGGTAGACCCAAAGAATCTACGCAACTCGGCCTGCGCTGTCTCGGCCGAGTCCGAAGCATGCAACACATTATGCATCTTATCTTTTCCTAAATCCCCACGGATCGTCCCCTTAGGCGCTTTCGTGCTGTCCGTTGGCCCTAAAAGATCCCGCACTTTCGCAATCGCATTCTCACCAGCCAAGGCGACAGCGACCACAGGGCCTGAAGACATAAACTTCTCGATCTCGGGAAAGAAAGGAAGCTGCGCCAGATGGGCATAGTGCTCTTTCAATAAAGGCCCGCTCAAACGCAACATCCTGCAGTTGACGATTTTTAAACCAGCCTTCTCCAAGCGATGCAAAACCTCTCCCGTTAGCCCTTCCGCAACCGCGTCAGGTTTTACTAGAATCAATGTCATTTCATGCTGTTTCATATTAATCCTCCCTTGGGTTAAGCTTCTTAACCTGCCGAGTTCCTCCCCCTTTCGCAATCAGCTCTTTCACCCGAGCCAACATCTCCTGCGCCTCAACCGTCGTATCTTTTTCCGCCCCGTTTCCAGGACGAGGCATGCCAGGGGCTGAAATGGCCTTTTCAAACTGCTCTTGCGCAGCCAGTAGATTTCCTTTTCGCCAAAGATGATTGCCATAACTTACGTGGAAAAACTTTCCATTGGGACGGTTCTGAATTCCTAGCTGATAGAGGACTTCCGCTTCTGAGAATTTCCCTTGTAGATCCAGAATGCTAGCGCGTCTCACATAGTAAACATCATCCTTGGGGCTTCGCTGTTCCGCTTTTCGATACCAAAGAATTGCCGCCTCAGAATAGCGATCCAGCTTCTCCTTGCGCTCCGCTACCGAAGTGGGGCTAGGAGCCGGCGGCCTAAAATAAACTTTAATGAGCTTAAGGCGATATGCGTCGCCCATGGTTTCCGCAAAAACAGGAGACCTTGGATCCCACCGCTCTCCCTCTTGCCCCGCTTTTTTAAGCGCCTCATCCGAAAGCTTGGCAGCCTCTGCAGGTTTATCTGGAACCGCTCTCCAGCCTGCCCAAGTTTTCCAGCCATAAACTGCGCTTACCCCTGCAAGGACCAACGCCAAAGCAACGAGGACACTATTCAACAACTTTTCATGCAACATCCCTCGCTCTCGCCAAACTGTCGTGGTTGCAATTCCAAGCAGCAGGAAAGAGGAAATCGCTGTTGCTGGAATGTGATAATTAAAATCCACAAACGCGTGAGCTAACATCGCCGCCCCCACAGACCACCCTAGGCCGGTACAAAGATCCGCTGGAGTATCCTTTTCTCGAGTCCTACTTCTATGCCAAAGAAAAAATCCTAGATAAATCCAGAAGAGCGCCACAAAAAAGAATCCCACTGCCCCATAATCACATAGCGTGTTCACATAATCATTGTGCGTATACATGGTTCGAGATCCCATTTTCCAACTCGGCCATCGCAAGTGCTCCAAGTCAAAACTCCCAGGCCCATGCCCAAACCAAGGGGCCTTTTTCCATATTTCTAATCCATCCAGCGCAAGTTGATACCGAAAATTTCCCTCTCCACTAAACACCCTCTCCCACCCCTCGCCCTTTTGGCCCATCAGCGCATCCCAACGCTTCATAATCTTTTCATCTCCCCGAGCCATCCAAAGACCTCCTGCCAATCCGCCGCACACCAAGATCAAAACAAATCCTCGCCCCAGCCAGTTCAAGGGCCCTCTGCGTAGCCAGCGACCAAGCCACACTCCAATTCCTACAACCCATGCAAGGAAACTTCCTCGAGAAATCGAAAAAGCGACACCTACAGCACTACTCAGGACGCTCCACCCCGCCAAGAGTCGCAAGGGCCAAACAAACCCGGGCCACGCCATTAAGGTCAAGCCCACTAGACTGGACTGCACTAAATAGTTTCCAAAATGGTTTGGACATCCGAACGTTCCTGACATTCGCGCCTCATAATCTGGCCGATCCACCTTCTCCCATCCTAAAATTTCAACCGGCCCAATCGGATACACGCCTACACGAAAGTGTAAAAATCCATAAAGTTCTGTTAAAAGGGCAACAACAAGAAACCAAGCTAAAATCCAAGGAACAATTTTGCGTCCTCCCAACTGATGGCGAACGGATAGAAATACCGCGCCATACATCGACGCCCATAGCCACTCTACACGGGCGAAATATTCACACGGAGCCCTCAAGGTCGCCCATCCGGCATAGGCTAAGAAAAAAAAGATGGGAGCATCCATCCAATCGATCACCCTTCTACCACTTTGTATTCCCTCGACGGCACGAAGAGCCAGGCAAACCCATAGCCCTGCTGAAATCAGAAAGGCGGGCCCCGCAAACGCCCTGCGAGACCCACCAAAATACAATCCACTTCCCGTCACTAAAGCCAAAATAAATACCCACGCCAACACGGCTAACCCCCGACTCGCCCAAGATTCCCAAGGCAGGGGTGAGTCCTCCTGCCTAGTGTGCATCTTCTTGCTCAGGCTTTAGCCGGTCGTCTTGGTCGAACCCGAATCCGCTTCAAACGGGACGGGCTCTCCGGACTCACCGTCTCCACCTGCGGGTCATCCCGGAAAGCTTGATGGATGATCCTGCGTTCGTACGCATTCATCGGAGGCAACTCAACCGTCTCTCCCGAGGTCCGCACCCTATCCACCATCTCTCGTATTTCCGCCAACAAGCCCGCCTCCTGCTCTTTTCTGAAGTTCTCCACATCCACAATCACCCGCGGGGCGGGCTCCTCCCCCCGGGCTAACATTCGATTCAGTAAAAACTGCAAATCATCCACTGTCTCCCCATCCCTTCCTATCAATCGCGCAGGATTTTGCATTCTCACATGCAACACGTTGTCCTCTCCCCGCTTCTCCTCCTCGAGCGTGAATGCAAAGCCCAAGTGCCCCAGCATATTTTCCAGTAATTCCCGTGCTCCTTGAGGTGCGGTTGTGGCGCTCATTTTCTCCCCCACATTCCGCCCTTCCAACGACCTCTCTTGACCAAATCCACAGGCTTCGCGGCTTTCTCCAACTTGGGCATGGGTTGGCGAAGGTTGTACATCAGCTGACCAATGGATAGGAAGTTTTGCACGGTCCAGTACAAGGATAGTGCCGAACTGAAATTATAGCAAAACACTAGCATAATCACGGGCATCAACTTCATCATCTTGGCACCAGGATTATCTACCCCCTGAGGTTGAGGCGTAAGATGCATGCTCCAAACCATCGCTGCCGTCATAATCAAAGGCATCGGGTTGATCGGAATCCCTAAGCCGGGCAAATACCCGATCGTGTCTGGGCGAGACAAATCGTGAATCCAAAGGAAAGCCTGCCCCCGCAACTCCACAGAACTTAACAGCATGTAGTAGAACCCTAAAAACACGGGCATCTGAATCAGCATAGGAAGGCATCCTCCCAACGGATTCACCCCATAGTCCCGATAGAGTTTCATCATCTCGCCGTTCAGCTTGGTCGGCTCCTCTTTATATTTTTCCTGAATCTCCTTCAATTTTGGGGCTAAAATCTGCATTTTTTTCATGCTTTGATTCGCCTTCGCTTGAGGCACCCAAAGAATGGCCTTTAGTAAAATCGTCAGGATCACAATCGACCAACCGTAACTTCCCACAACCTTCTCGATGGTGTTCATGACTAAAAGCAGAGGCCGGCTCACAATTCCCATCCAGCCAAACTCCATCACCTCATCTTCCCCCTGAGCCAAGCGACGGAGTCGCCAATCCTCCTTTGGCCCTGCATACAATCCAAACCGCCGAATATTTTTACCCCCCGCAACAAGATCAAACCCCGACAACTTAATCCACGTCTCAATTGCGCCTACTGCTCCTCCTCCATCCCGCATTTTCTGCCCGCTCAATTCCACCTTACGAGCCTCAGCCCCATTGGCAGGCGAGTCTTGCGCCGTCAATACCACCGCAAAGAACTGGCTCTTGGCGGCCACCCATTTGACCGATCGATCCTCTCGACTCGTCACTAACTCCTTGCCCTTTTGCGGAAAGAGAAACATGAACCGTGAATCAATGAACTCGGGTAATTTATGCGTCGAGTAGGTGCCATCCGTTGTAAACCAACCCGTTCCTACATATGCCTCCTCCTCGGCTCGCAAATAGACAGGCGCCCCGACCCCTGCAGACAATGCATACGCAGGTAAAGCAACGGGTACTCCCCCACGATTTTCCACCTCTTGCGTAAAACTTACATCGTACTCCCCCAATAACCGGAAAATTCTCCGAATGAATACTTCGCCCCCGACCTGAGCAGGTGCCGTAAAAATAACTTCGCTTGGATCCGCTTTTTCCAGAATCCATGCCAACCCCTCCCCTGGCGGTGTCCACCCCCGTAATTCAAAAACCGCATCCGGAGATCCTAGATTAAGCCTTACCTTCTCCTCCCCCTCTGCTGCGTGCTCAAGCAACACCATCTCACGTATGCCTCCACCCCATGTGGTCAAAACCAATCGCAGGGTCTTATTTTCTAAAATTGCCGTTTGCTCTGCCCCAGTCCTTGTCACAGATCCAGGAGCTAATGTTTCTTTGGGGGTTAGAATCGAATCAGGAGTAGGGGCTGATTTCTCAGGACGCGTGACGGCATTTGTTTCTACAGAGCCCGGCTTCTTTTGAGGAGCAGGCGGGTAGAAGTGAGCCACAATTTTCGGGTAGAGAAGAAGCAGCAAAAAACAGGCTCCTGCCGCAATCCAAGAGTTTCGATCCATTCCACCCTTTTTCATGCGCTCTCCTTCACCGGATCCCAACCCGACCGACCCCACGGATGACATCGCATAACCCGCGCGAAGGCCAATCTCACGCCCCGAACAACCCCGAATCTCTCAATTGCCTCTTCGGCATAAACCGAGCAGGTCGGATGAAAACGACAACACGGCCCTGCCCCGCCCAAAAGAGTTCTCCAAAAAGGGGCCATGCCTCGCTGAACCCGAATGAGAAAAAGGAAAAAGTGTTTCATAGTGCCCCTATCCACAGCCCCGACTTCTGATACAACCGAATCATCTCTTTTTGTAGCTTTTCACTTCCCGCCTTTCCCGCCGAGGGTCGCGCAATCCAAACCGAATCCAATCCAGGAGCTAGATCCGACTGAAGATTCCTCCAGCCCTCACGCACCCATCGTTTGATACGATTTCTCACGACCGCGTTCCCACAAACCTTGGGCACCACAATGGCCATGCGACGATCCCCACGTGGTCCTTTTCGCCAGTTAAGCTTAAGTTGCGTTCCACTTTCAATGCCTCCTTCACGACGAATGGCCAGAAACTCCGGCCGGCGACGAAGAATGCGCGCCCGAGGCAGGCGCCGATCACGCCCCGGTGTGGCGGGCGTAGTGGCGCTCCACACCTTTGGGCAGAAGGCGACGACGACCCCGCGCCCTGCGACGCGCGATCAAGGCTCGCCCTCCCTTAGTTTTCATACGCGCCCGAAAGCCAAACTGGCGTTTGCGGGTGCGCTTGGAAGGGTTATACGTAGGTTTCATTGCAATAGATGAATAAGGATTAAATCGTGCCGAGGAATCCCCTCGGAGTCAACCCGCTCTTCCCAAAACTTTTAGAAATTCATCCACTTCATCTGCAACGTTTGAGACATGAGGAGAAACCCGAAGGAGCATCTTGCCCCCGTGCTCCCTTCTCCAGGAGACACGGATTTTAGCTGTCTCTAACCTTTGAGCTGTCTCTCCCCACCCACCTTTCGGTTCGCATAGGCTGGTAATCGGTCGCGGATTCTCTCCCTCCCCATAAATCGTAAATCCAGCCCGCTGCGCTCCTTCCCGAATTTGCCCTGCCAGACCCAAGACGTACTCCGCTGTTTTTTTACGCCCCAACCCCTCCAGCAGTTCCAACGAGGCCCTCATCCCTTCAATTCCAGGAAGATTTAAGCTCCCTGGTTCATATCTTCTTCCGCCCTCCTCCATCACTATCTTGGGTTGAGCCAAAAAATCTGGGCTGTGGACGTTCCACGAGCCCAGCAAAAGAGGCCACATCCGCTCCCATACCCTTCGGCGCACCATCAAAACACCCGCTCCCACAGGCCCCAGCATCCACTTGTGAGCATCCGCCGCCAAAAAATCCGCCTCAGCCCAATCCGTCGGCACAACTCCCAAAGTCTGGATTCCATCCAAGCAAAGGAGGATCTTTCGTGCCTTGAGTTCGGGCCCGATCACCGCCAACTCTGGCATACATCCACTCAAATAGTGTGCAGTGGCGAGTGTCACCAGTTTCGTTTTTTTTGTGATGATCGGTAAAATTGTCGACCACCGAATCTCCTGCCCAGGTTGTCTGGCAATCGGAACCGCCTTCACTCCTCGTTTCGCCAGATCTCTCCACGGATAAACATTCGCAGGATAATCCAAGGGGTCGTAAATCACCTCATCTCCTTCCCTCCAATCCAACCCTAGGGCCACCAACCCCAATCCCAACGCGGTAGGTCCCAACAGAGACACCTCGTCCCAATCGCAACCTAGAAAAAGGGATGCTACCTCACGTGTCTTTTTTACCCTCCGCCACACCTCTTCCCCCTCTTGTCGGCCTTGCGCTGCCGCCTCCGACCAGTTTTCTATGGCGTCCTGAGCAGGGCCACTGATGGGAGCTACAGCCGCATGGGCTAGAAAAATTCCCTCTTTCGTTACAGGAAAAAGCCGATTGCGATCCAATCCTGTCTCTCTTCCCATCGGCCAAGGGGAACTGCCCTGCCTGTTCAGTCGCTCAACTCCACATTCCAATACGCCAAATCCAAAAAGTGCCGCCAAGTCTCAGGCCCGTTTCGTGAAATCTGAACGTTTAAGAAGGTGCGCAACTTGGGCCGCTTCGGCTTACGAATCAGCTTCATGGAGGCTTCTGGAGGCCTTCGATTTCCCTTACGCGTGTTGCACGGGATACAAGAGCAAACCACATTTTCCCACGTGGTTGTACCTCCATGATCCCGCGGGATAACGTGATCCAGATTCAGATCCCGCCGATCTTTCAACTCCCCGCAGTACTGGCAGGTATAGGAGTCCCTTTCAAAGATGTTTTGCCGAGTCAGTTTAACCTCTTTTTTCGGAATCCGGTCAAAAAGCATCAATACAATAACCCGTGGAATGCGGATTCGAAAGCTGATGGTGCGAACCGCATCCTCACCCTCATAGTCCTGGCTGAGCTCCTGCCATCGGTGGAAATCGAAGGTCCGAAAATCATCCCCTGCACCATTACCCTCTACAACTTGGGCATGCCCCATATACAGGAGGCTAAAGGCCCGCCGGACAGAGCAGATGTGCACTGCTTGCCAAAAGCGGTTGAGGACTAAAACCCCCTGAGGTGTGGCCAAATCCATGCCCTCTATCTTTAGACGGAGAAAAGTTATCGTCAACGGGGCTGATTTTCTCTTGCCCCAAATCCAATTTCATCGCCTAATTCATACCCCTATCCATGAACCTCTTTCGTTGGATCGCCCTTATCGGTTGCCTTGCGTGGGCCACCTCTGCCCATCTCCATTCGGCTGCCTCCCCGCAGGACGATTACCTCCAGATTTACGTCATGATTCAGGAGGGGGATAAGCTCACCCAAGGCGGCCAGAATTCCCAAGGGCGGGAAAAATACGAAACGGCAATCCAGCGCCTGGAAAAACTCAAAAATGAAAATCCTGAATGGGAACCCACGATCGTCAAATATCGGATCAAGTATCTAAATGAAAAATTAGACTCTCTAAAATCCGCAAAAGACACCTCCCCTGCTCCCAAGCCTGCTCCTGCACCCGCGACTCTCACCCCCGCCCCGACTACCAACGAGAAGCCCGCCCCCTCTGAGCCAAAGGCTGAAATCCCTGCTGCTCCTGCACCTGCGGCCTCCCCCGCGGTTGCGGACGACCCCTCTGCTCTCCGCCAAAAAGTTATCGCGCTTTCGGGCGAACTCGAATCAGCTCGAACGGAGTTGCGCCAAGCCAAAAGTGACCTCGATGCCGCTGTAGCCGATAAAAAACAACTTCAGCAAAAGCTCTCTGCATCTCCTTCTCCTGACGCGGATGTGGCAAAACTACAGGAGGAGAATGCTTCCCTTCGCGGAAAGTTAACCACGGCCGAGGAAAGCCTAAAGAAAGCCGCAGGCGGCGAAATTGCGGGTGAGATGATCTCTCTCCGTGGCCAAGTGGATCAGCTCGAAAAGAAGTTAGCGGAGGCTAATAATAAATCGGCCGAACTCTCACGGGCCAACGAGGAATACAAAACAAAAATCGCATCCCTTACGACACAACTTCAACAAGCCGGAACAGCCGGAAAATCGGACAGCACTTTGGCCAAAGAAAACACCATGCTTCGCTCTATTCTGGATCGCCAGCTCAAGGAGCAGGCGCGCAGAGAAGCTGCCCGCCGCCTCGTGCTGGATGAGTTTAAAAATCTAGCCGTCTCGACCGATGCCCTTAAAACCCAGATGGAAGTCCTCAGCTCTCCCCTTGTTTCTTTGACAGATGAGGAGCAGGGAATGCTAAAGTTCTCTGCGCCGACTCTTGTGGCTCCTGAACCAGCCCCAGCTGCCGCCCCGCTTCCCACCCTCTCCAGCAAGACAGAAAAGCCCGCCAGTCCCGAATCTTACTCAGAAAAACCTCGTATCCCGGATGAGTTTAAGGAAACCGCAGCTCAGGCCACCTCCTTGTATAACGAGAAAAAATTTGATGAGTCCGCTGCAGCCTACGAAAAAATCCTCACAAAGTACCCCCAGTCCATTTACGCACTCTCCAATCTGGGTGTCGTCCGCTTCCAGCAACAAAAGTATCCCGAAGCTGAAAAGGCTCTCCGCGAAGCCATTCGCGTGGCTCCTAACGATGCATTTTCACACTCCGTTTTGGGTATCGCCCTTGTCCAACAGGAGAAGTACGACGATGCGATCCAAATCCTCAGTCGAGCCGTTGCCCTTGACCCTGCCGACGCCAAAACTCGCAACTACCTGGGTATCTCCTCTTCTCGCAAAGGCCTACAGGAAGCTGCCGAACAGGAGTGCCGCAAAGCCATCGAGCTCGACGAAGGATATGGAGACGCACACTTCAACTTGGCCGTGATCTACGCTACGCAGACCCCTCCAGCAAAAGAGCTAGCAAAACGCCACTATGGCCGAGCACTCGAACTAGGCGTTCCCAAAGATCCTGAGCTCGAAAAACTGATTAACTAGCCTTCGAATCCGCCCACGCGGGCAACCACATCTCCACCTTCGTTCCTTTTTCCTGCTTTGATTTGATTCGCAGCCTTCCCCCATGCGCCTCGACTGTCCTGCGTACTAAAGCCATTCCTAATCCAGTTCCCTCTGGCCGACCCGATAAAAAGGGCTCAAACAAACGGTCCGCCACCTCTTTTTTCATCCCTTTTCCCGAATCCTCCACAACAAAAACAACCTCCTCCCCCCGCCTGACCGCACCCAACTGTAACTGTCCCCCTTCTGTCATCGATTCCTGAGCATTCAAAACGAGGTTGAGGACAGCCTGCTCCAATTGGGACCGATCCCCCCGAATTCGAATCGGCCCTCCTTTTTGAAAATTTAGGCTAAGTCGAATCTTCGATGCAGAAAGCTTGATCCTTACCAGTAGCGCTACCTCCTCCATGACGTCTTTTGCGTCCACTTCCCCCATGAAAGGATCTGCAGATCGGGCTAGATTTAAAACTCGATCCAAGATTCCATTCATTTGCCCCAACTTGGTTTCAATGAGTTGTAAATCTCGTTTCTGCTCTACGCTCGGACAAAGCCCACGAATCGCCGTATGCCAAAGCATGCGAATCACCGCGAGGGGATTTCGCACCTCATGGGCCACCTCAGCCGCCAACATTCCCAGCGACGAAAGCCTCTCCCGCTGCCGAAGCTCCAGTTCCGTTTGCCCCAACTGCACAGCTAACTTCGTTCTCTGGAGCGCGGCCGCCGCAAGTCCTGCGAGTCCCTCGAAAAGCCTCGTTTCCGAATCTGAAAACCGGTGCGCCCTTCGCGTTCCTACACATAAAATTCCCAATGCTCCCTTTTTTTCAGCAAGGGGAACCGCAAGAAAGGAGTGAATCCCCTCTTTTTGAATCAACTCCGTGTGAGGATCTTGCGGGCTTTGTGAAATATGAGATACCGACCACGGCTTTTGCCTTCTCACAACATATCCCAGTGCCGTCTCCGACATATGGATGACAGGCTGCGCTTGATACCGTTTCGAAGACCCCTCAGAAACCTCTAACCGCAACGTCTCACTTTTTGCATCAAACAGAAAGAGAGATGCTAGATTTGCACCGCACAATCTCGCCGCCTCCCGGGTCACCTTTGCCAGAATAGCGGCAGAAGTCTCTTCCGCCCCAATCGCCGCACCGACCCCCGCCAGTGCCGCCGAACGTTCCCCCTCCTCTTGCGTCCCAGCCACCTTCCAGGCCAAACCCAACCAGCCCATCGCCTCCTTTGCCAATTCGGCTAACTCCTGCTCCTGACCTTCTTTAAAATAATTCTTTTTCTTCGTCCCAACTACAATAACCCCTACTAAACTTTCCCCTTCGCTCATAGGTGCCGCCATCTCACTTCCCTCCCGCCCCAACCCACCAGCCGTTTTTCGAAGATCAGCACGTGCCGCCTCACCGCGGCTCCCTACCCAGCCAACCACCCCCTGCCCTAAAACGACTCTCCTCTCTTTCCGCTTCGCCGCCACACCCACAGCCTCATCGATTTCCAAATCACCGAGGTTCGGATTAAAAAGATAGAGCGCAGCTCGCTCAACACCAAAGCGCTTTAGGACAGATTGTAAAAACTTGCGCGCAAATCGTTGTGGCGTTGCAAGATCGCTCGGGATAACACCCAAAGCATTCCGTTGCGGCTTCACGGACTAACTACCTTTTTAAGGCTTTGCACAAGCCGACCCAGCAGATCTTCCGCCGTGATTGCCCCCCCAGTCCTATCCTCAATCACAAAAGTATCCAAAGCTGCGCCCTTCTCTGTCGTGATTCGCGCACCAGAAATCTGCATTCCTTCATCTGCGATTACTCTCGTTACCGAGTGCAAAAGCCCAACTCGATCTGGAGCTTCCACATGCAGCAAGGTCCGACCTGGCTCACTGGCTTGATCGACCCGCAAACTGGCAGGAAATTCCGCCTCACCTACCGACTTCTGCCAAAGGGTCGGCCCCACCTCCGCAATTCGCTCCATCAAATGGTCCTCTGTATCCCCTAAAGCCTCCGTTAATGTTTTTTCAAAGGCTGCGCGATCCACTGGATGCGTCACGACTTCCATCCTCTCGTTGCACACGCGAAATGTGTCAACTACCACGTCGTCCGTACGCGTAAAAATGCTCGCACTGAGAATATTGAGCCCTGCCACGGCAAAACTGCCCGCAATTTTGCTAAAAAGCCTCTCCCGATTCCAAGTCACCACAATCACCTCAGTATGCCCTTCCTCCGGTTGGTCCATCCACTTCACCAAGGGCACCAAGGCATCCGCACCTGATACCCTCTTTTCAAGAAACTCATGCACCGCTTCAAGATGCCTTCCGACAAGTTCAGCCGGACAAACTCGCAAATACTCTTTACCCATTCTTTCTAAATGCTCACTCGCCTCGTCCTCCGTAAATTCCCGCGCCAGCACCTCCCGAACCTCCTGCCTGCGCTCCGCCTGTTTCCTCTCCTCACCACGCAAGAATTCCTCCTCTCCAGTCAGCATATTCTTCGTCTTCTGATAAAGATCCCACACCAGCAACTCCCGCCAACTGGACCAGTTGTTTTTTCCTGCCACGGCACGGACATCGGCGGCAGAGATCAGCATGAGCAAATCGAGCCTCTCCTGATCTTCAACAATTCTGGCTAATTCACGGATCGTTTCAGGCTCCTCAAGATTCTTGCGAGCAAACACTCCCAGCGTCATGTGATGATCCACTAGAAAGGTCATTTGCCGAAGCTCTCTACCCCAAAAACCGAACCTTTTCGCAACAATTGCCGCGTTTGCCGCTCCCACCTCCTCATGGTGCCTCGTTAACTCAGCTTTTCCCGTATCGTGCAGGAGAACTGCCAAAGCCAAGATTTCAGGAACCTCCACTTTCACATACAACTCAGCGTATTTTCGTAAATCGGGCTCTTTCGAGCCTACCATCGCATCCAACTGATCCAGACACCCCAGAGTGTGCTCATCTGCCGTGTAGCGGTGAAAGAATTCGTGCTGAACCAAGCAGGTCAAAGGAGCAAATTCAGGCAGAATACGCCCTAAGATTTCACTCTCATGCATCAACCGCAAAATGCGCCCCACTTTGCCTTTCTGTCTTAGAATGTGCAGGAACGTCTCTTGAGTTTCTTTTTGCTTCACCCAGTCATCTGTAAGGAGCCCATAATTAGCCCGAACCAGTGCCTTTAACTCTGCCCCGGGGACTGATCCTTGATCCTGCATAATTCGAAACATCCGGATCAATCGCGCTGGTTCTTCTATAAAGACTCTCGGGTGTTCGGCCTCCAACTCAGCCCCAACCAAGACAAAGCCGTCCGTCGCACGCCGTGCCCCCTTCCATCCACCAAAAAAACCCCAAAACCCGCGTGGTTTGCCTAGGCGCTGCTGGCAAAGCCGAGTTGCTGTCGAATTGCACAGCAAATGCAGGATCCGCATCTGCCCATAGACTTCACGCATCAAGGCTTCGCTCTTGCGTAATATATTCGGTTGAGGATACCCCATCGCCTCTGCCAACTCACCCTGTCTTCGTAATGTGAGAACATCCCCAGGACCACCCTGCCCATAGTGAAGCCACTCACGAACCATCATAAGAAATCCAAAGGCGTGATTCACTTGTCGCGCCTCCTCTTCCCCCAGCCAACCTCGTTGGACCAACTTCTCTAGGCTTTCACCCTCTCCACACACCTTGCCTACCCAACGCAAATTATGAAAATCTCTTAGCCCACCCACCCCAGACTTTAAGTTCGGCTCTTGGACAAAAACGGTCCCTCCTTCTTTGCTGTGACGTGACTGCTGATTTTCTAATCTCCACGATAGATACCGCTCCACCTCACGCTCCAAACTTCTTTTTTTGTATTCCGATTGAAACTTTTCCCAAAGCAGAGTGGAGCCTGCTAAATAACGCGCATCCAAAAGTGCCGTCTTGATCATGGGCTCCGATTCCGAACGCTCGATACTCTCCGAAATGGTTCTACAGGCGTGCCCCACTTTGCATCCCAAATCCCACAGCACATAAAGCACTTTTTTCACCACCTCCTCTGCCGCCTCCGCTTTCGACCCATCTCGAATAAATACTAGGTCCAAATCACTGGCTGGGCTCATTTCTCCCCGCCCAAATCCACCCACTGCCCCCATCACTAGCGTTTCGCCTGCCTTGGTTCCGCCCGCCCGCTTCCATAACTCGCAAAGAAGAATGGAAAAAAAGTGGGATCGTTGATGTGCGACGCTCAACCCGTTTCCACCTCCTCGCACCTGCTCCATCCAATGAGCAGACTCCTTATCAAGAAGTTCCCGTACCGCATTCCTCAACTCCTCTGGCTTATCTTCTTGAATCCCCTCCAAAGCGGCACGGATACGGGCTGGAACCTTATCCTCGTCCCCTCCGATTTGTGGGGGTTTACCCTCCACGGACCGAGAAGCCAGATCCTCCATTATTCCAGAGGTTGATCCGTAGCCGAATCGAGGATTTTGAAGTCCTCGACATTGGCAGTTGGGTCCACCTTAAAGCTAAAAGCCCCCGAGCACCGACGTTGAAGTTGCATCAAAAGCTCATCATCCTCCGTCCGCAACCGATGTAATACTCCAGGATGAACCAAAACTTTGATCTCATGAACATTCGGGTGTGTCCGTAGCACTCGACTAATCTCTCGTTGAATTTCAACGCTCATTGTTTCAAAGGACTTCACCATGCCTTTCCCTCGGCATGCAGGGCACTCCATATAAACCGCTTTTCGAATGCTCTCCTGAACCCGCTGCCGCGTCATCTCAAGCAGACCTAGCGGAGAAATCGGCAAGGTGTGAGTCCTGGCCCGATCCCTACGCAAACACTCCTTAAACTTCTCGTAGACAGCCATCTGATCACGACGGGCACGCATATCGATAAAGTCGATCACGATAATTCCACCTAAATTGCGAAGTCGTAGTTGTCTCGCGATCTCCTCCGCTGCCTCCAAATTCGTTCGGCGGATCGTGTCGTCATGATCTTTTCCTCCTCGTGACTTTCCAGTATTCACATCGATTGACACCAAAGCCTCTGTTTCATCAATGACCAGTGAGGCTCCCGACTTGAGCCAAACTTGTCTTCGTAGGGCGCTTTCGATCTGGCGATTTACACCAAAAGCCTCGAAAAGAGGCTCCGCAGCAAGATGCCTCTTCACCTTCCGCAAAGATCTCTTCGATATCGCCCCTACCAGATCCTTGACCCGCTTCTCAGCATCTTCGTTATCCACCAAAACCTCATCTACCTCCTCCGTCAGGAAATCCCGCACAGATCTTTCGACTAGATCGGGTTCTTCCAAGAGCACGGCGGGAGCCGTTTTTGTCCTCATTCCCTCCTCTACCTTGCGCCACTGCTCCAACAGGAGAGCCAAATCCCGCACAAAATACCGAGCTTGCAGCCCTTCTCCATTGGTTCGCAAAATCACCCCCATTCCTTCAGGTACATCCAGTTCCTGCAGGATTTTCCTCAACCGCTTCCGCTCCTCTGGATCTTCAATTTTTC
>JBBAWA010000017.1:18295-20496 GCA_040397425.1 Methylacidiphilales bacterium | reverse complement strand
GGAGATAGAGAAAGATTATGCGGCGCATTGTCGAGGAGCAGAAAAAATGGCGGAAGAGCATCTGGATGCGAGACGATCGATCCCGCAGGCGTTGGCCTGGTTGTGAGTTGTCAGCAGGTCGGGTGACTAGGAAGTTGGATTTAGATTGAGAAGAGCGAGGGCAGGGTTCTCAACAAACTTTTTGATGGCGATGAGGAAGGTGACGGCCTCTTTGCCGTCGATCAAGCGATGGTCATAGGAGAGGGCGAGGTTCATCATGGGGCGGATTTCTACCTGATCTCCAATTGCGACGGGGCGTTGCTGAATAGCGTGAAGACCGAGGATAGCCGATTGGGGTGGGTTCAGGATTGGGGTGGAGAGAACAGAGCCGTACACCCCTCCATTGGAAATCGTGAAGACTCCGCCCATCAGGTCAGGCAGGGAAAGTTTGCCTTCACGAGCGCGAGTCGCGACAGCGGCAAGGGATTTCTCTAAACCGGCAAGATCAAGTTGATCGCAATCCCTTAAAACAGGCACCACCAACCCTTTTTCGGTTCCTACGGCGACACCGATATCGAAATAGTGCTGGGTGACGATCTCGTCTCCTTCAATTCGGGCATTCAGAGCGGGAACTGTTTTGAGCGCGTGGACGGCGGCTTGGAGGAAGAAACTCATGAAGCCGAGTTTGACACCATGCTGTGCTTGAAATGTGGGTTGGACCTCGGTTCGAAGGGCAATCAGGTTGGATAGATCGGCTTCGTTGAAGGTGGTCAAAATTGCGGCAGTTTGCTGGGCACTAACGAGACGATCCGCGATCTTGCGACGAAGGGGGGACATCTTCTTTCGAGTTTCCCGGCCCGAGCGTGAGGAATCGTGGGAGACAACGGCGGTATCCGCCTCAGTATGAACAAGCGTGGGCACAGGAGAGGGAGAGGTTTCCCGAGTCGGGGTTTTCGTGGCAGGTGCACTGTCCTGCTTTTTCTTTGGGGTCTCTGGAGGGGTGGTGTTTCGGGCGGGGGCTTTTCCTGGGTGGAGGTTGCCGACCGTCTGGCCCACTTTCACCTCTGTGCCTTCTGGAACGAGAATTTCGATTGTGCCATCCGCCTCGGCAAACACTTCGGATGTCACTTTATCTGTTTCGATCTCAAAGAGGGCATCGCCTGAGGATACCGAGTCGCCGTTTTTCTTTTTCCAACTACCAAGAACACCTGAGGTGATCGACTCACCTACGGAGGGGACACGAATGGGAAGGAGAGTGGTGGCGGTGCTCATTTTTTCTTTTTCCTTTTGTTGGTGGCTTTGGATTTTGAAGCGGCAGTAGTTGTTCCTGTCTTTTTTAAAGCAGAAGTTTGGGCTTTCGGTTGGGTTGCAAAAGCTTCCTCGATGAGTTGGTTTTGTTCCAGTGTGTGGATGATCAGCGAACCTGTGGCTGGAGAGGAGGAGGCATCCCGGCCGACATATCGAACGGGTTTCTTGATCACGGACGGCAAACGAAGTGCGAGATGAGCCCAGGCTCCCATGTTTTCTGACTCCTCCTGGCACCAGATAATTTCTGCATCCGGGGCATGGCGGGAGAGAATCTCCGTCAGTTTCTTAACGTGGAGGGGGTAGATCTGCTCCAAGCGCAGAATTGCGGTGTGGGTGATTTTGTTTTTTCTTTGGTAATCCTGCAGGTCGTAAAAGACTTTTCCGGAGCAAAGAATGACGCGCTGGGCGCCTTTTGTGACCTCGGGGTCGGGCAATATTTCCTGGAATGCGCCGCGGGTGAGGTCGGTTACAGGACTGGTGGCACGTGTATCCCGAAGCAGGCCTTTCGGGGTCATTACAATCAAGGGTTTGATGATTTTGCGAAGTGCTTGCCGACGGATGAGGTGAAAATAGTTGGCGGGTGTTGTGGGATATGTGACGGCCATATTGTCCTCCGCACAAAGCTGAAGGAATCGCTCTAGCCGAGCGCTGGAGTGTTCGGGGCCTTGGCCGTGGTAGCCGTGAGGAAGGAGCAGCGTGAGACGGGAGCTGGTGCCCCACTTGGATTCGGAGGAGGTTATGTATTGATCGATTTGCGTTTGTGCCCCGTTTGCAAAATCACCGAACTGCGCTTCCCAGATGACCAGCATCTCAGGGCAGTCGAGAGAGTAGCCGTAATCGAAGCCCAGCACGGCGGCCTCGGATAGGGGCGAATTGTAGACACAGAATGACGCTTGGTTTTTGCTGAGATTTTT
>JBBAWA010000017.1:3577-18195 GCA_040397425.1 Methylacidiphilales bacterium | reverse complement strand
CCTGCATCCAGAAGCTTGCGGGCGAGGAGACGACTGACGGGAGGATGGGCATCGATTTCTGAGTAGAGAGTGGGTTGTGTGAAGTTAGGTTCATCTCCCTCGTTATGGCCATGGCGACGGTAGCAGACGATATCGATAATAATGTCTTCGTGAAACTTTTGGCGAAAGTCGAGTGCGAGTTGGATGATGGAGGCAGCGGCTAGGGGGTCATCGCCGTTGACGTGAAAGATGGGAATTCCAAAGGCTTTGCCTGGAGCGGTGCAGTAACGGCTCGAGCGGGAATCATCTGGAAGAGTAGTGAAGGCGATCTGGTTATTGACGATGATATGGATGGTGCCCCCCGTTCGGTAGCCCTCGAGGCGGGAGAGATTCAAAGTTTCCGCAACGATTCCCTGGCCGATGAAGGCCCCGTCCCCGTGAATAAGGACTGGCACAACCTTTTCCCGCTTTACCGTGTCGTCCCGATGGCGCTGGCGGGCGCGGGCTTTGCCTTCTACGACAGGATTTACGGCTTCTAAGTGGCTGGGGTTCGGTGCGAGGGAGAGGCGGACTTTTTTGCCCGTTGAGGTGGAGACCTCGTTTTCATATCCGAGGTGATATTTCACGTCTCCATCTCCCAGGACGGTTTCAGGAACATAATTTTCGTGAAATTCAGTAAAGAGTTTGCGACGTGATTTTCCGAGCGTGTTCACGAGAACATTGAGACGTCCCCGGTGAGCCATGCCGATGACGACCTCCTCCACTCCCGAGGTAGGGCAGGCCTCGATCAGTGTATCGAGAACAGCGATCAAGGTTTCGCCACCTTCAAGGGAGAATCTTTTTTGGCCAACGTAGCGTGTGTGGAGAAACCGTTCGAGAGACTCGGCTGCGATAATCTTTTCTAAAATTCTTCGTTGCTGTTCGGTGGAGAAGGAAGGTTGGTTGCGGGTACGTTCCATTCGATCGCGAAGCCAGCGGCGGATGGCGAAGTTCATGATATGCATGAATTCGACCCCGATATGGTCGCAGTAGGTTTGTTTTAGGAAGGAGAGAATCTCGCGGAGGGTACGGGGGCCGCCACCGCCGAGCGTGCCTGAGTCGAAAATCGAATCGAGGTCTGCCTCAGTGAAGCGGAAGGTGGAGAGCGAGAGGTCGGAATTTTCTTCTGGGGTTAGACCCAGTGGATCGAGGTGAGCGAGGGTGTGGCCGAGGGCGCGGTACGCGAAGAGAAGGTTGTAGATTCTGGCTTGCGGAAGAACGTTTCCGAATTCGGGGCTCGACCCATTCTTGGGGGTAGATGAGGTGGAGCGGAGGGGAGGGCGGAGTTGGCAGCCGAGTTCAAATCCCTCAAAGAATGCGCGCCATGTGGGGTCCACGCTCGAGGGATCTGTTTTCCAAGATTCGTGCAGTTCCTCCAAAAAAGCGGTGTTGCCGGGGTGTCCGATACGACCGAGGGCAGGGGATGGAGAGGAGGAAGTGCGATTTGGGTTTAAACGATCCAGAACGTCGAGGGCGGAATCTCTACTTGAGGTAGGATCGTTGGAGGAGGCCATTAAATGTTATTATTCCACAAATTAGTGGTACGGGCGAGTGTGGATTGGAAAATTATCAAATTACATTAACAATTAATGAACAATAACTTATAGTCAAAAAAATGCATAGTTTAAGAGAAAAAGAGAAGTAGGCTTTGCCTTTTCATTTCCTAGGGCAGTTTTGAGCAGTGAGAAGAGAGCAGAGAAATGTGTTGGGGGGTGATCTGAAGCCTTGTTCGATCGATCCTTTGACGGGGTTTACGAGGTCGGGGAGTTGTGAGGGGCATGAGGCAGATCGCGGGTGTCATGCGGTATGTGCGCAGGTGACTGCGAAATTTTTGGAGTTTAGTCGACAGATGGGGAACGATCTTTCGACTCCCAGACCTGAATATGCTTTTCCGGGATTGAAGGAGGGAGATCGGTGGTGTGTTTGTGCGGCACGATGGGAGGAGGCGAGGGCTGCGGGAAAAGCTCCGTTGGTGGTTTTGGAGTCTACGCATGAGTCGGCACTGGAGCATGTGAAGCTGTCTGATTTAAGAAAACATGCTCTGGATGTGGCGGGATAGGATAATTGGCCTAATTCCTTAGGGTGAGGAGGAAGGGAAGGGGGTCTTGTTTGGGGAGTAAAATCGGGCAGAATTTATGATTCATGGCATATGAAGATTCAAACAGTTGGGTAGAGCGACTGGAGAAGGAGGGGGAACTTCTGCGGGTTCGAGAACCCGCGTCTGTTGATTTAGTGATCGCAGCGGCGGCGGATGAGGAGTCGAAGTCACCCTTGGGTGGAAAAGCCCTTCTGTTTGAAAAACCAGTGAAAGCGGATGGTCGGCTTTACGATTTTCCTGTTTTGATCAACGGGTACGGTTCGGCAAGACGAATGGCTTTGGCTTTAGGGAGAGATCGGGTGGATGAGATCGGGGATGAAGTGGGCGCGCTTGTGAAAGCAAAACCGCCTGCGGGTTTGGCCGAGGCGTGGGATCTTTTTCGAAGAGGTTTGGAATTGCGGCATGCGCGCCCTGTGAAAGTTGGAAGCGGTTCATGCCAAGAGGTAGTTCATCGCGCGGAGGATGGAGGGGATGGGTTGGGTTTGATTCCTGTCCTAAAGACTTGGCCGAAAGATGGAGGACCTTTTTTCACGCTGCCCCAGGTGATTACGGAGGATCCTGAAACAAAGGAGAGAAATGTGGGAATGTATCGAATTCAGGTGCTGGGGGCTTGGGATGCTGCGTTGCACTGGCAGTTGCACAAAGTGGGAGCCCGGCATGGAAAAAAGTATAGAGAGATGGGAAAACCCATGCCTGTGGCCGTCGCATTAGGAGGAGATCCGGCGAACGCATTTGCCGCAACGGCCCCTTTGCCTGATGGGATCGACGAGTACATGTTTGCAGGTTTTCTACGCAGAAAATCGGTTGCGTTTGTGCCTGCGGTGAGTCAACCGATTCAGGTTCCGGCGGACGCAGATTTTGTGATCGAGGGTACGGTCGATCCTTCTGGAGAGCCTGTGAATGAAGGACCTTTTGGAGATCACACAGGATTTTACACCCCGATGGACCGGTATCCTCATTTTCGTGTCACTGCGATTACTCACAGAAAAAAAGCTATTTACCCTGCGACTGTGGTCGGAAAGCCGCCGATGGAAGACTTTTGGTTGGGATCGGCCAGTGTTCGAATTTTGTTGCCCGTGCTGAAGATGAATTTTCCAGAGTTGGTTGATCTGGCTCTACCTGCGGAGGGAGTGTTTCACAACTTGGCGTTTGTGAGTGTAAAAAAGCAGTATCCTTATCAGGCGTTCAAGCTGATGCATGGGTTGTGGGGGGCGGGTCAGATGATGTTCACGAAAATCATTGTAGCTGTGGATGAACACGTAAATGTTCACAATACGAGTGAGGTTCTTTTTTACCTCGGAGCCAATGTGGATCCAGAACGAGATATGATTTTCATTAAAAGCCCCTGCGATAGTTTGGATCATGCCACGAGCCAACCCAACGTAGGGAGTCATGTGGGAATCGACGCGACCCGAAAACTGGAAGGGGAGGGTTATCGGAGAGGTTGGCCTGAGGAGTGTCGCACGACTGCTGATGCATCCATAAAGGCCAAGGCTTTGTTGGAGACGGCAAGAAAGGGGGTCCGATGAAACTCGTGATTGCTGTGACGGGAGCAAGTGGATCGATTTACGCCCAACGGTTGCTCGACGAGATCGATCGCTCAAAACAGGTGAAGGAATGTCATGTCGTGTTAAGCACCCATGCCGCAGAAGTGGCGGCGACAGAGTTGGGGGCCAAGGGCCTGCAAATTCCCAAGGGAATGAAAGTGCATGGGGACAAGACAATGCAGGTGCCGTTTGCGAGTGGGTCGGCTAAGTTCGAAGCGATGGCCATCGTTCCTTGTTCGATGGGGACGCTGGGACGGATTGCCCACGGGTACAGTGATGGGACGATTACCCGTTCCGCCGATGTTTTTCTGAAGGAGAAGAGGAAGTTGATTTTGGTGCCTCGAGAAACCCCATGGAATCTGGTACAGGCACGAAATGTGGTGACCCTTTTGGAGGCAGGCGCGGTGATGTTGCCTGCGATTCCATCTTTTTACGGAAGACCGAAAACGGTGGAGGAGGTTGCGGACACGGTTGTGGCGAGGGTTCTCGACCATTTGGGTTTATCCAACGAGTTGGTGAAGCGATGGAAAAGTGGAGAGGGCGAAAAAGAGTAACCTTGGGATTGGAACTCCTGCGGGAGAGGGATAGGGTTCGATGATGGCTTTTGCAATTGTGGAAAAGGTAGCCGGAGTTCCTGTGGTGTTAAGGACACGGGACGAGGCCCCCGGGGTTGCGGTGGGGCTTTTTTACTCGGCGGGTTCCCGATGGGAAAATTCGAACGAGCACGGGGCGGCTCATTTTGTAGAACACCTTCTTTTCAAAGGAACCAAAAAACGGTCCTGTAAGGAGTTGAGTCGTGAGGTGGAAGGTCGTGGTGGAGATCTGAACGCTTTTACGGGGGAAGAAACGCTTTGTCTGCACGGCAGAGTTCCGGCGGGCCACGGATCTCGACTGGTCTCGCTGCTGGCCGAGATGGCGTTGGAATCAACATTTCCTGCGGATGAAGTCGAGCGGGAGCGGGGGGTGATTACCGAGGAGATACGGATGATGGAGGATCAACCCTCGATGGTAGCCGGGGAGGCTCTGAATGCATTGCTGTGGCCGAATCAAGCGGTAGGGCGACCGATTGCAGGATCGATTGCTACCGTAGGTGGTATCTCGAGGGCTGGTTTGATGGGTTACTGGCAGAGGCGGATTCAGAAAGTCCAACCGATCCTTGTAGTTGCGGGTGGGATTGGAGCCAAGGAGGTGATGGAGACAGCTAAAAAAGCCTTGGGCAAATCGGGTCGTGAATGCGGGATCAAGCCAACTCCTGCTGTGAGAGTGAAAGGGAAGAGTCTTCGGGTGGTGGCGGTGGCAAAGCCTGTGCAGCAGGTCAATGTAGCTTTGGGAATGTATGCGGTCGGAAGGATGGACCCGAAGCGTCACGCATTGAGAATGTTAAGTGTGATTTTGGGAGAGGCGATGAGCTCGCGACTTTTTCAGCGTCTTCGGGAGGAACAAGGTTTGGTGTATTCCGTGTCGAGTGGGGCTCATCTTCAAAGGGATGATGGGGTGTTTTATATTTCTGCAGGTTTGGAGCCAGGTAATCTCGGCAAAGCGCTGGCATTGATTGCTGAGGAGTTGCGCTCTTTGGCGACCCGAGGGCCGGGAGCGGCAGAGTTAAAGAGAGCCAAGGATTATGTGACGGGACAATTTGCCTTGGGTTTAGAGGGAACGAGCCAGCAGATGTTCTGGATGGGAGATGCGATGTTGACCCGGGGACGGGTGGTCGAGCCTAAAGAGGCGATTGAGCGTTTAGCGAAAGTGAACGCAGCCGCGGTCCGAGATGTGGCACGAGAAATTTATCAACCGGGGCGTCTATGCGTTTCCGCGGCAGGACCTGAGATGAGCGAAGCAAGGCTACAGTCGGCAGCCCTCCCTTTAGCAAAAGGATGAAGAGCCTCGAACGTCTTGCAGGGGCGTTGCCCAAAGCAGAACTTCATGTCCATCTAGAGGGCACGCTTGAGCCTGAGATGGTTTTCTTTCTGGCGAAAAAACACGGTGTAAAACTTAGATTTCCGAATGCTTCGGCTTTGCGTAAAGCGTATCAATTTCAAGACCTTCAATCTTTCTTGGATCTATACTACGAGGGGGCAGGGGTGCTTCGGGATCGGGACGATTTCCATCAACTGACTTTGGCTTATATGGATCGGGTTTCGCGAGATGGGGTTTGGCATGTGGAACCGTTTTTTGATCCTCAAACGCATACGGCAAGGGGAGTGGCTATGCGGGAAGTGGTGGAGGGGGTGCTGAGCGGATTGCGAGAGGGTGAAAAAAAACATGGGATCACGTGGAGGTTGATTCCCTGTTTTCTACGTCATCTAAGTGAGGAGGATGCTCGGCAAACATGGAAAGAGTTGATTCCTTTTCGTGAGCATTTTTCAGCAATCGGTTTGGATTCGTCAGAAAAGGGAAATCCGCCCTCAAAGTTTGCGAAAGTCTTTGAAGAGGTTCGGGCGTCTGGGCTTCTGGCCGTGGCGCATGCCGGAGAGGAGGGGCCTGCTTCCTCGATTCGAGAGGCCTTGGAGAAGCTTAAGGTTGTTCGGGTGGATCATGGGGTACGGTGCGTGGAGGATTCGGAACTTGTTCTGGAACTGGCCAAAAAGAGGGTCCCTCTTACGACGTGTCCCTTGTCTAATGTTCGACTATGTGTTTATAAAAAACTATCAGACCATCCTCTGAAAAAACTTTTGGATGCAGGGGTAAGTGTTACTGCCAACTCGGATGATCCGCCTTATTTTGGTGGTTATCTTTTAGATAATTGGTTGGGGTGTTTGCGGGAGTTGGCCTTGGAGAAAAAGCATCTGATTCAACTTGCGAGGAACTCCTTTGAGGGAAGTTTTCTGCCTGAAAAAGAGAAAGAGACGTGGTTTGAAAAAATTGAGCGGGTTGAAGCCACGGTGGCGTAAGGAAATAGTATGAATCCAACGGCCGCAGTTGTGAGAGGGGATTATGGGCCTGGGGTCGTTTATTTGGGTTATCAACCCGATCAGGTTCTCTCGGGGGGGGTGATGGAGATCGGGAGGCTTGAGCAGGAGGTCGAGAGGCAAAGGGAAAAAAATATTTCGTGGGATCAGCCGCATCCTCCTGGGGCTGCGATTGGGGGGTTTGATTTTGATGGGAATTGGCACTTCTCGTTTTTCTCCAAACTTGAAGCACGCCCGTTGAGCGATCTCTGGCCTGATGGGGAGGGGAGGTTTCAGGTATCGGAGGACAGTTGGAGTTGTCAGACGGGTCCGATGGAGTACGCCGAGATGGTTCGACAGGCGCAGGAGGAGATTCGAAAAGGAGAGATTTATCAGGTCAACCTAGCGCGATTCCTACATCGGGATGTAGACGGTCTGGATCCTTGGGAATTCTTTCGATGGTTGTGGCGGACGGGAGAGGCACCACGCAGTTTCTTTTATCGGATGGGCGAAAAGGCGTTGGCGGGAGCGTCGATGGAGCTTTTTTTAGGGATTGAGGGGGAGAGAGTGATCACGCAGCCGATCAAGGGAACGAGGCCCCGTGGTTTCAGTCGGGAAGTAGATGAAAGAGCGGCTTTGGAATTGGGAACGGATCCCAAGGAGGTGGCGGAGTTGGTGATGATCACAGACCTACTGCGGAATGATTTAGGTGCGATTTGTCAGTTTGGATCTGTGGAGGTGCGGGATTTAGTACGAAGCCGTAGCTACTCCCACGTGCATCATTTATATTCGACGATTCAAGGGGTGTTGCGACCAGGACTGGGGTTGGTGGAGTCGGTACGCGAGTGTTTGCCTGGGGGTTCGGTGACTGGAGCGCCCAAACGAAAAGCGGTGGAGATTTTGCGTAAGTTGGAGGCTGAGCCTCGTGGATTTTATACGGGTGCTGTGGGTTACTTTGGGTATGACGGAACGGCTCGTTTTGCGGTGGGAATCCGTATGGCGGAGATTGAGGGGCATCGGGTTCGGTGTGGGGTGGGAAGCGGAATTACAATTGGATCGGATCCGTTGGCGGAATATGAGGAGACGAGGGCGAAAGCTCGGGTCATGGTCGAGGCGATGGCGGCGTATCAGTCGGCGCAACCGGTGCGGGCATGAGTCTTTTGGAAATTCCAATTACAGACGCCGGATTCCGGCACGGAGTCGGCGTATTTGAGACCGTCCGAGTGAAGGATGGCAAGGCGCGGTGGCGAGATTGGCATCTCGAATCGATCCGGGAGTCTGCTCAGGTGCTGGGTCTTAAGATTTCGGAGAAAGATCTGGATAAGGTTCCTTTGGGATTCGGACTTTGGCGTTGGTTTGTGACTGAGACCGGAACAAGGAGCTGGTGGAGTGAGGGGATCGAGTTGCCGCCAGCTGTCTATGATTTACGACTTGCGACGATCGGGGTGTGGTCGGGCTCGTGGGAGGCGAAGTACAAGACGTTGAGTTATCTGAGTCGAATTCAGGGCCGAAGGGAAGCGAGCTCGGATGGGGACGTGGTGATGTTGAATGAGAAGGGGGAGATCGCGTCGGCCTCGATGGCGAATCTTTTTTGGGTCAAGGAGGGGAAGTTAAAGACTCCGGCGCGGGAGTGTGGTTGTCGGGCGGGGACGGTGAGGAGGTGGATTTTGGAGCGGAGCGGTCAGAAAGTGGAGCAGGGAAGATGGAAGAAGGAGGAGTTGGATGGAGCGGAAGAGATATTTGTGACGAATGCGCGGATCGGCATCAAACCGGTGGTTTCGTGGCACGGAAAGAAGCTGGCCCGCTCCGGGGTGGCTGAGGCGTTGGGTAAAGCGTTTTGGGCCGAGTAGGTCGGGATTGAGGCGGAGCGGGCGGTGGCGTAGGGTGTCGGGACGATGCGCTGGACCCAGACCCTTCTAACAACGTTGCGTGAGGCTCCTGCCGAGGCGGAGATTGCGAGTCATCAACTCCTTCTGCGGGCGGGGCTAGCGAGGAAGCTGACTAGCGGTCTATACACTTTTCTTCCGTTGGGATTGAGGGCGTTACGGAAGGTTGAAAAAATTGTGAGGGAAGAGATGGATCGGGCGGGTGGGTTGGAGATCTTAATGCCTGCACTACAGCCTCCTGAATTGTGGGAGAGAAGTGGAAGGATTGAGGCGGCGGCGGATGTTTTATTTCATGTGAAGGATCATCAGGATCGCCGCTGGATTCTGGGGCCGACGCATGAGGAGGTGGTGACGGCGTTGGTGGCAGGGGAGGTGCAAAGTTACCGGCAACTGCCGCGGACTTTGTATCAGATTCAGACCAAGTATCGGGATGAGATTCGGCCAAGGTTTGGGCTGATGCGGGCGCGAGAATTTATTATGAAGGATGCGTACAGCTTTGATGCGGACGAGGAGTCGGCGAAGAAAAGTTATGAGGCGATGACACAGGCGTACCGAAAGATCTTTGAGAGGGTGGGATTAGGGGCGATGCAGGTAGAGGCAGATACAGGGGTAATGGGAGGAGCCAGTTCGCATGAGTTCTGTGTCGTAGCGGATATTGGGGAGGGGGAGTTAGTCACGGAGGAGGGTGGAAGTTACGCCGCCGCGATTGAGAAAGCAGTGGGAAGTCCTGCGGAGAGAAAAGGTGGGGAGGGTAAACTTGAAAAATTCCCCACCCCTGGAATACGAACGATTGTAGATTTAGAGAAGAAGCATGGGGTAGTGGCTCAGGATCAAATAAAGACGCTCGTGTTTACAAACGGGAAAGAGACGGCGTTGGTGCTGGTTCGTGGAGATGATGAGGCTCAGGAGGCAAAGGTGCTGAAGGTGCTGGGCGCGGGTTTCCGAGTCGCTGCGGATGCAGAGATCAAAGCAGCGATGGGGGCATCTCCCGGAAGTTTGGGCGCAGTGGGCAGTACATTGGCTGGGAAAAAGCTACTGGTGGTGGCGGATCTGGCATTAAAAGGGCAGAAGGGAATGGCGACGGGGGCGAACGACAATGGTTTTCATTTCAAAGGAGTGGACGTGGAGAGGGATCTGAAGGTCGATCAGTGGGTGGATGTGAGAAAGGTTCGGGATGGGGATTTTTCTGGGGGTGGAAAGAGGTTGAAGGTGAGTCGAGGGATCGAGGTGGGCCATGCGTTTTTATTGGGAACGAAGTATAGTGAGGCTTTAGATGCAAAGTTTTTGGATCCGCAGGGAAAGCAGCAGGTTGCGGTGATGGGTTGTTATGGGATTGGGGTGACGCGGACACTACAGGCGGTGATTGAGGTGCATCAGGACAAGGATGGGATTCGTTGGCCAGCTTCGGTGGCGCCTTACACCGTGATGCTGGTGACGCTGGATTTGGCGGACCCGGCGGTGAAGGCGGCGACCGAGGCAGTGATCGCTTCCTTGGACAAGGCCGGGATCGATTATTTGTGGGACGACCGGGACGAGCGACCAGGAGTGAAATTCAAGGACGCGGATCTGCTTGGATTTCCCTGGAGGGTGACGATTGGGGCGAAGTCGGTAGCGAAGGGGGGGGTGGAAGTGAAGTGTCGTCGCACGGGTGCGATGGAGATGGTTGCAGCTGGAGATTTAGGTGGCTGGATCAGAAACAAACTATCTGCGTAACGTAATCATCCTACATTCCTAGGAATGTAGGATGGCGGTTTATTCCGAGCGTTTGCGCTTGGTGTGATCGAGGATCTTTTTACGGAAGCGAAGTGTTTTTGGAGTGACCTCGAGATACTCGTCTTCTGACAGATATTCCAAGCCTCGCTCCAAGCTGTGTTTGAGAGGCGGTGTGAGTGTAATTCCTTTGCCATCACCCTGAGATCGCATGTTTGTCAGATTCTTGGCTTTGCAGGGGTTCACGACCATATCGGCAGGGCGCGTGTTTTCGCCGACAATCATGCCCGCATAAATATCTTCCTGAGGTCCAACGAAAAGGGTGCCCCGCTCCTGCAAGTTATCGAGGGAGTAGGCCATAGAGGTTCCTGCCTCTAGGGCAATAAGTACACCGTTGATTCTGCTAGGTATTTCGCCACGGAAGGCGCCGTATTCGCGGAAGAGGTGGGAAATAATGCCCATACCTTTGGTCAAATTCTGGAGATCGGTCTCAAAGCCGATCAAACCGCGAGTCGGAATGGCGGCCACCAAGGAAGTGTTGTCGCCGTTAGGCTTCATGTCCTCGATTTCGGCTTTTCGGCCTGCGAGGTTGCCCATGATATCGCCCAAGGCGAAGGAAGGAATTTCCGCGTATAAAGTTTCGATCGGTTCCAGCACGGAGCCGTCGCTGGCTTTTTGAAAGATGACTTCTGGACGAGAAACTAGGACTTCGAATCCTTCCCGACGCATTTGTTCGAGAAGAATCGCAATCTGCATTTCTCCTCGGGCCCGAACTTCAAAGGAGCCTGCATTGGCCCCGTCTGCAAATCGAAGACTTACGTTTGTGCGAATTTCTTTTTCAAGGCGCTCACGCAAGTGACGAGCGGTTAGAAATTTTCCTTCGCGGCCTGCCAAGGGTGAGTCGTTCACTAGGAACTGCATGTGGATTGTGGGGGGATCGATCGCGACAAAGGGAAGGGGAGCGCGATCGGGTTTGTCAGCGATAGTGGTGCTGATTTCAGGGGAAGCTAGTCCTGCGAGGCCGACTATGTCTCCCGCGGATGCGCTTTCGATCTCAATGCGCTCCATTCCACGATGGGAAAAAAGTTTTGTGACGCGACCCGTTTCGGGTTTGCCCTCTGGGTTCAGGCTGGCGACTGGGTCGCCCATCTTAATGCTTCCCGAAGCAATCCGACCGATCGAGATACGGCCGACGAAGTCGGAGTGATCCAGATTCGCCACGAGTAGTGCAAAGGGAGCTTCTAAATCGGCCTGAGGAGGGGGAACAACTGAAAGAATTGTATCGAAAAGGGCGGTCATTCCTCCGGCTTTTATTTCTGGGGTCACTTTGCCGTCCCACTTCATTGTGGCGTAGCCTTCTTTGGCGGAGGCGTAGACGGCGGGAAAATCTAACTGAGCGTCTGTGGCGTGGAGTTCAATAAAGAGATCGAAAACTTGATCGAGGACTTTTTTGGGATCCGCATTTTCACGATCGATTTTATTGAGGACGACGATTGGCTTGGCACCGACCTCGAGAGCTTTTCGGAGAACAAACTTGGTTTGGGCTTGGGGGCCTTCGGCCGCATCGACCACGAGGAGAACTCCGTCAATCATGCGCAGGATACGTTCGACCTCTCCACCAAAGTCAGCATGGCCTGGGGTGTCGACGATATTGACGCGGATATCCTTATATTCGAAAGAAGCGTTCTTGGCTTTGATGGTGATGCCTCGTTCCCGCTCTAGGTCCATGGAGTCCATCATTCTCTCGGCCACGACCTGGTTGGAACGGAACGTGCCCGCTTGGCGTAGCAGCTGATCCACGAGTGTGGTTTTGCCGTGGTCTACGTGGGCGATAATCGCAATATTTCTGAGTTTGGGGTTCACCATAAAAATTCCAAAATAGCAGGTTCGGTGGCGAGTGCGAGGATTGTTTAAGGTTGAGAACGGGGTCGGCTTCGGGCAGGGTAATGATATGAAATCACCCCGTTACTTGGTTGTATTTGCCGCGATCGCGGCTGTGGCTGGCCTCATGTTTGTTTATAACAGCAAAGATTGGATTTTGCGAAGTGCTGTGGTTAAAGCGGTTGAGCAAGCGACAGGAGTATCTGCGCATTTGGGAAGTTTGAGGGTCGAGCTTCTGAAGGGCGCAGGGGTGTTAAAGGATTTTCGCATGGGCAACCCCAAGGGGTTTAGCCGGGAAGATTTAATTTCGGTTAAGGAGGGCAAGGTAGTTGTAGATGCGGGGACGGTGACCGCATCCGTTGTGAGGATCAAATCGGTGGATCTGAGCGGGGTGGGCATTCTTTTTGAGGGGAGCGGAAAGAGAAACAACATGAATGCGCTGAAAGCACAGATCAACTCACGCTCGGCCAAGCCCCAAAGCTCGAAGGTTGAATCGGCAAAGAAGTTTCGGATCGACTCGTTTGTTCTTCGGAACGTCCAGGTGGATGTTCGAATGGCGGGAATCGTGAAAGTTGGAAATCTGAGTTTGGGGGATATACGGATGAACAGTCTTGGGGGTTCCACGGGAGCGACGGCCTCCGACATCGCGGCACAAGTTTCCAATGAGATTGCTTCCCGTTGTACGGGTGCAGTCATTCGAAACATGGCGCAACTAGCTGAGCAAATGGGAATGGATGCCTCGAAAATAGCGGATGGATTTGGAGTTCCTACCGACGTGTTGAATGAGGCTGCAGGCTTCCTTCAGAATCTCTTTAAATAAAGTTATTTTGACTTTAGGTGCGCTGACGCTCGGGGGTTTATGAGCGAGTCTCTAGGCATGGCTTGTCTGCGGGGATTGGCAAGAGGTGGGGCCCGAGTGGCCTTGGTGGATGCGGGAATGGGAGGACGGCAGATCAAGGCGGGGCTGTTGCTGGGTGCTGGATTGGCTTTAGCCCAAAGAATCCGGAGGGAGGAGTCTGGTCCTCGGGTAGGAGTGGTGTTGCCTCCAGGGGCTGGGGGAACAATTGCTAATCTTGCATGTGTGTTGGCAGGAAAAACGCCCGTAAACTTAAATTTCACATCGGGTAGGGCGGCCTCTGATTCAGCGGCGCGGCAGTCGGGGTTGAGGATGGTGATCACCGCCAAAAGAATGGAGGAGAAGTTGGGGGAGCATTTTCCCGACGCAGGACGAAGGGTGGATTTGGCAAAGCTTTTACAGGAGGAGAAACCTTGGGCTGTGATGTGGTCGGTCTTGGCTTTTGTTCTGCCTGTGTGGTGTTTGGCTTGGTTGGCGAAAGTGCCACGAGAGGGAGGGGATCGAGAGGCCGGGTTGCTCTTTACAAGTGGAAGTACTGGAGAACCGAAGGGAGTGGTGCTGACACACCGAAATCTTTTATCGAATTTGAGTCAGATTGAGGAGGTTTTGGGGGATTTGAAATTAGGGTCTGTTTTGGGATGTCTGCCTTTATTTCACAGTTTTGGATTCACAGTGACATTATGGTGGCCTTTGACGGGGGGACCGAAAGTGGTGACCTATCCAAGTCCGCTGGAAGTGCACGCGCTCGGGGACGTCATTTCGAGCTATCGGGTTGATCTCTTGGTGACGACACCCACTTTTTTAAGAAGCCTGATGCGCAAGGGAGGGAAAGAGAAGCTGGGGGGATTAAAGATGGTGGTCACGGGAGCGGAAAAGCTCCCTTCGGCTTTGCGGGAAGAGTTTGCGCAGAAGATTGGGATCTCTGTCCACGAGGGGTACGGGATGACGGAGGGTTCGCCTGTCATTGCGGTAAATCGTCCAGGAGCCGAGAAAGCGGGAACGGTGGGCAGGTTGGTGCGAGGGCTGGAGATGCGAACGGTGGATGAGGAAACAGGAAAAGTGTTGGCGAGGGGAGAGGCGGGAATTTTGGAGTTTCGTGGGCCGAATATTTTTCCGGGGTATTTAGGTCGACCTGATTTGACGGAGAAGGTGTTGAGGGGGGGATGGTATCACTCGGCTGACTTTGGTCGGATCGACGAGGACGGATTTGTAACGATTGAGGGGCGAAGGGCGCGATTTTCAAAAATTGGGGGTGAGATGGTGCCCCACGGGGTGGTGGAGGAGCAACTGAATGAGTGGTTGCATGAAGTAGGCAGCGTGAAGGAGGGACGATGTGAGGTGATGGTGACGGCTGTGACAGATGAAAAGAAGGGGGAGGCGTTGGTGGTGCTGCACTCCTGCGATATGGATGAAATAGTAGCGGAGAGGGCGTTGCGAGACCGGGGTTTGCCTGCGTTGTGGATTCCGAAAAAGTACAAGCGGGTGAAGGAGATTCCGATCTTAGCTAGTGGAAAGCTTGATTTGGCAATGGGGCGACAGTTGGCAGGAGGTTGAGAAGGTGGGAAGAGGTCCATTGGATCGGATGTTGATCGCGCAGACAGTTGAGATCGGGGGAACCGCGGTGACCGACGATCCGCATTGGAAAAAGTATCCCGTGAAGCTATATTAGCAAAGAAGTCGCGCTGTTAGCTCAATTGGATAGAGCATCTGACTTCGGATCAGAAGGTTAGAGGT
>JBBAWA010000017.1:0-3477 GCA_040397425.1 Methylacidiphilales bacterium | reverse complement strand
GCGCTGTTAGCTCAATTGGATAGAGCATCTGACTTCGGATCAGAAGGTTAGAGGTTCAAGTCCTCTACGGCGCAGAGTGTTTATTGTTCAATCGATCTGCGATGAGATAACGCATGCCCGAGGGTGATCGAGTCGACGAATTCGAGGCCTGAGCCAGCGGCGACTCCAGTGGCAAGGCGGGTGATTTTTACGCCTAGTGCCGAGAGTTCTTTGGCCAAATAGATCGCTGTTGTCTCCCCCCGAGCGTCGGTTCCGAAGCCGAGGATCACCTCGTGAACTTTGCTTTCTTTGGTTCGTTTGAGAAGGGTAGGAATCTTTAACTCGTCAGGACCGATTCCATCTAGAGGCGAGAGAAGTCCGCCAAGGACATGGTATTTGCCTTTAAAAGCGGCTGATCGCTCGAAGTTAAGAACATCGGGAGCATGTTCCACCACACAGAGAAGAGAAGAGTCCCGGTTTTTATCGCGGCAGATTTCGCATAGGCCGTCCTCCGAAAAGAATCCACATTCGGAACAGGGATGAATCTGGTTTCGCGCTTCCTGGAGAGCATGGGCTAGCTCTTTGGCTGCGCCGGGAGGTGCCGAGAGAAGATGGAGAGCGAGTCGTTCTGCTGAACGCGGGCCAATTCCGGGGAGCTTTCGAAGAGCGGCGACGAGGCGGAGGGCGGCGGGTGGGTAATCAGCCATTACGAATCAATGATTCGACCGCCAAACCCTTTGAGGGCGGCTTGAATAGCTGGGTCGTTCAAAAAGGTCTCTTTGTTGGATGAAACAGCGGAGGGGGTTGAGGGAGATGAACTTTTTGCGAAGGGGGTCTTTGCGGGCGAAGGAGCCGGAATCGAGGTGGCCTTTGGGGTGGGTGACGGAGCAGGGCGGGATGCAGCGGATTCGGCCCGGGTCTCGGCTCCTGGGACCGCCAGCTTTTTAAGAATCGTTTCGAGGCTAACCCTTTCGCGCATTTCACAAAGGCGAAGAACAAGAATTTCGAGGGCTACTTCCCGAGCGAGGGAGAGGCGGAGATGATGTTCAGATTCCAGCAGTTGCTCCAGAAGGGAGAGGAGGTGAGTCTGATCGGGGGGATTTCCGAGAGCTAACAGGGTTTGTTTTTCCAGTTTTCCAAGTTCGGCCTCGGCCTCAGTAGGGGCGATTTGAAGAAGAAGGAGATTTCGAAAGTGCCGGGCTAGATCTTGGGCAACACGGATGGGGTCACGATGGCGGGCACGAAACTCGTGGACTTTCGCAAGAGCGTTCGCGCTATCTCCAGCCAAAATAGCAGAGGCAAGGGCGCGGGTTTCAATCGGTCCGGCCAGACCAAAGACTTCGAGGACGTGGTCGAGGGTGATATTTTTGCCTGCAAAACTTACAAGTTGTTCGAGAGCAGATTCGGCGTCCCGAAGACCGCCCTCCGCTTGGCGGGCTAAGAGGACTAGAGCTTCATCCGAAATTTTGATTTTTTCCGCTTCGGCAATTTTTTGGAGGTGGGAGCAGATCAAGGGATCGGGAATACGGCGCAGATCGAAGCGTTGGCAACGGGAGAGAATCGTGGCGGGAAGTTTTTGAACCTCTGTTGTGGCAAAGATAAACTTTACGTGGGCGGGAGGTTCTTCAAGGGTTTTGAGAAGGGCATTGAAGGCCTCGGTTGTGAGCATATGGACTTCGTCGATGATATAAATTTTGAATTTTCCACGGGCTGGGGCGTAGGGAACGCTTTCCCGGAGTTCCTTGATGCTTTCAATGCCCCGGTTGGAGGCACCGTCGATCTCAAGGACATCGAGGCTTCTGCCCTCCTCAATTTCCTTACAAATATCGTCATCCGGATTGAAATCGGCTTTCGGTCCTTTGGGGCAGTTGAGAGCTTTGGCAAGGATGCGGGCGGTGGAGGTTTTTCCTATCCCGCGGGGCCCGACAAAAAGAAACGCATGGGCAAGGCGTCCCTCTGAAATGGAGTTGGAGAGGGTGCGGACAACGTGTTCTTGGCCGACGAGCTCGGCAAAGGTGCGAGGCCGATATTTGCGAGCGAGAACGAGGTAACCCATGACACGCTAGAATAGGTGACAGGGAGGGGTGAGCAAGGCTGGGAGGTGAAGGAATTCACAATTGACGGCAGGGGGTTTCTTTTTTATGCTATTCAGTTCCAGTGAGAACGATTTCTGCAAAAGCTAAGGATGTCGCCCGGCGGTGGTATCTGATCGACGCCGACAAACAGGTGGTTGGTCAGGTGGCCGTGCAGGCTGCAAACATCATTCGGGGCAAAAATAAGCCGATCTTCACCCCCCACGTGGACACTGGAGACCATGTGATCGTGATCAACGCAGCCAAGGCCGTCTTTACTGGCAAAAAAGAGACAATGAAAAGCTACATGTCCTTTTCTGGTTATATCGGAGGGCACAAGTCGGAGACCGTGCAGGCTCGGCGGGCTCGGCGGCCGGAGTTGCTGATCCAGTCTGCGGTTAAAGGGATGGTGATGCATAATCGGTTGGGCCGGGTGATCTTGAAAAAATTATTTGTTTATGGTGGGGCGGATCATCCGCACGTGGCGCAACAGCCTGAAAAAGTGGAGGTCCGCAAGCGCGGGTAAAAAGCATGAGTGAGGGATATTTTGGAATAGGGCGGAGAAAAACGGCCGTGGCGCAAGCCACGATCCAGCGGGGAACGGGCGTGATCACAGTGAACGGCCGGGCCTTTGATGAGTATTTCCCAATTCCTTTTCGGCGAATTGAACTGATGAAACCCTTGGTGACGATCAAGGAGGAGAAGAAGTTTGATGTTCGGATTAAGACCAGCGGGGGTGGATTAACGGGCCAAGCCGGCGCGGCCAGCTTGGCCATCGCCCGTGCTTTAAACAAGTGTTCGCCTAGTTTCCGTTCCCCTCTCAAAAAGGCTGGTTTAATGACCCGAGACCCCCGCAAGCGGGAACGGAAGAAGCCGGGTCAACCGGGAGCGCGGAAACGCTTCCAATTCTCGAAACGCTGATCCATTGAGTTGTTCACCGATCGGCGTTTTTTGGCCGATTGGGAGTGGAAGTCCAAGTTCCCACGGCTTTATTGTGCCGTCTTCATGAAATCACCTGTCTCCATCGCTATTTTGGGTGCATCCGGGTACACCGGCGAGGAACTCGTGCGCATTTGCGTCCGGCATCCCGGGATGAAGGTGGCGGCGATCACCTCGCGGCAACTGAAAGGTAAAACCTTGGAGGAGACCTTGGCGATCGGCGGGACGGGTGGTGCAATCAAGTTTGAGGATTTATCAACCGCCGAGGTGGCGAAGAAGGCGGAGGTGTTTTTCCTGGCTCTTCCGCACGGGGTATCGGCGGAGATCGGTGGAGAGCTGAGAGCCGCGGGAAAAAAGGTTTTTGATCTCAGCGCAGACTTTCGGCTGAAGGATGCAAAACTTTACGAAAAGACGTACGGGGCGGTCCATCCGGCGCCGGCTCGTTTGGCTGAGGCAGTCTATGGACTTCCGGAAATTCATCGGGAGA
>JBBAWA010000016.1:19034-21168 GCA_040397425.1 Methylacidiphilales bacterium | reverse complement strand
GGGGCGGTCATTTGCGCTGGCAAGCGAACCACTTTTTGGCTCGGGCCGACTATGGAAATGGGCGTCGTGTTTTGATCGGCGATGCGGCGGGTCACACCCATCCTTTGACTGCGACGGGAATTACCAATGGTCTGGTGGACGCCATTGAACTCGTGGAAACAAACCGATTTGAGGCCTTTGCGAAGAGTCGTCGTAGGGCTTGTCGGGTGCCCGAGCTTCTCTCCCGCGCTCTGTATGACTGTTTTTCGAAAGAGGACGCTTTTTCACAATCTCTGCGTCGCGCTGTTGTTTCGCTATGGCGCAACGATGAGAAGGAGAGAGAGAGGACGATGGGGTTGCTGATGGGGAACGGCCAATCTTTCCTCACCTTTGCATGGCCATTCCTTAAGGCTTTAGTCGGGGCTTGGAGAGGTCGGGACAACACTACGACGATGGGCGCGGATCTTGCCTCGATCGCGAGTTGGATTCGGTTACCGATGGCGTACGCGATGGCAGGTTGGGTTCGTCCTAAAGCATAAGCACCGCCCTTTTCGGGTTTCCGCCGACTTGCCCAAGCGGATTACGAATTTAGAAACGTAGCAAAGGCTTTGAGGGGGAAGGCGCGTTTGTAGTGGTCGTAACGAATCAAAGTGGTGCGATAAAAAAGCCCAGGAATGGGTTGTGGAGGAAAATCTCCGTCGGGTTTCTGCTGTTTCAGTAAAAATTCTAATCCTCTCACAACCGCAGGATGTTCCTTCGAACCACTGGCCAGAAGTGCAAGCACAGCTAGAGCGGTGGGCTCGACCAATCCCTTCTCACTGGGAAGGGGACGACGCATTAGACAGGAGTCAGGATGCTCTCCCCATCCACCATCTGCGTGCTGTTGAGACAGTAGAAAATTACGGCCTTGCACGATTCGGGGGTCCTCCTTGGAGAGGCCTGCGGCGATCAGCCCAGGAATTGCAAATGAGGTGCCGTAATTGAAGCAGATTCCCCACACCGCCTCCCAAGAGCCATCGGGCCGTTGGGTTTCACTTAAGTATCGTATGCCCTCTGCAATGGCATGATCGACTCCCTCACTTTGCATCTTGGGATACTCGTTTCGAATGAGTGCAAGAGCCGATAGCACGGAACCTGTGCACTCCGCAAAGGAGTGGTCCACCATGATGTCGGCAAAGACGTGAGACGCATTGAACGCCTCGATCCAAAGAGGACCGACCACTCGATCGCAGCTGCCCCACCCTCCGTCTCGGTTCTGATAACTAAGAATGAAGCGTACGCCATCCTCCAAGACAGATGGAGAGGGAGGAGAGGACAAAAAGGGGCGTGCGGCGACCAAGGCAAGCAGGCTTTCGGCAGTGCAATCAGCAATGGACCATCCGTTTTTACGCTCGCTGAATGGCCATCCACCCTTCCGTGGTAGACGGTGATAACGCCGAGGATGAGGAAGTTCGTCGATCACCTGATTTTCCACTAAGTAGTGACATCCCTCTTGGATCGATTTTTTTGGAGCAAGGCTTGATTCCAGATGGGTCATGCCCTGCAAAGTGAAAGCCGTATCCCAGACTTTGGATGAGGTGAAGCCTTGGCAGGCGATGTGGTCGGTATGATTCCAAAGGTATCGGGGGAGCTGTTGCCAACTGCGTGCGACTCGATCGATCTGTCCCTCTACAAAATGAGCCAAAGTGTTATAGCAGGCGTTGACAGGGGCTTGTCGGATGTAGTCGGACTGTTCGTCCTCATAGCAGATGTGCTCGTAAGTCAGTCGAAGGGCTTTGCGACGGATGAAAGGAGGAATCCACTTTTCGAGGCAACGGACGATTGGCATGGCTAGACGAACCAGCAGGGTTTCGGGAACGATATGGTCGGTGGGGGCGAGGTCGGCCCGATGCTTGGGCCAATCGATCTGATCGAATCCTTGTGGAAAAAGCTCCTTTCGAAGGTCACGAAGTAGTGGATCGAGAGGTGCCTGCCACCGGCGTCCGTAGAAGTAGGCCATAGGCAGATAAACAATCCGGACGTAACCCGAAATATTAATGGGCTGAACCGGCACCCAAGAGGGCAGCAGGTAAAGCTCGGGAGGGACGGGAGTCACTCCGGACCAGTCATACAGGTTGAGAATAGAGAGAATGAACTTCCCCCACGCCGCGGCTTT
>JBBAWA010000016.1:615-18934 GCA_040397425.1 Methylacidiphilales bacterium | reverse complement strand
AAATCCAAGCAGACGTTGGGTTGCCTCAGTTACGGAAGCTTTGAGGACGCTCATTTCTTGGAACTTAATTTTTCAATACGGGCGAGAGTTTGAGACCGAAAGAGGTCGAGGGTGGGGGCAAGAAAGTCAGTGAGTGAGTCTTTCCCTTGAAGAAGGGGGCGTAGATCAAGAGCGAGAACCACCTCCTCTGCAGAGTCGGGTTGCGTGGGATTTCCAAAAGTGGCTTGGGCATGGCGCCGCCCTACTGCAGCCCGGTCGTAGCGCTTTCCCCCTTCGACCTGTGATTCAAAACAGCGGAGAAGAGAAGTACCAAGCGTCTCAGGTGCGGGGCAGGGGAGTCGAACAATGTGGGAGGAGGGAACCCAGTCCAGATCTCCCCAAACTTCACATCCGTACACCTCTTTGGGCAGTGCCGGGGCGGGTAGATTTCTCAAAGCCTCGAGGCAAGCGAGCAGGACAGCGATATGGGTTTCATGTCGGTCGGCTGGGTTATGAAGATAGAGAACCTCGGGTCGGGCGACTTCTAGGATTTGAGTAAGTTCAGCCACGACTTGAGAACGGTCGGTTTGTCGTACCGCGGAGCTTGGATGAGACAGTTGGATTACGGAGGCGTACTTACCGAGGTCGGCGGCCGCCTTTTGCTCTTTTTGGCGAATGGGAATGAGTTCGGCATCTGGAGTGGAGGAGAATCGTCCTGTCCGAGGAGCACCAGCACCATCTGTTACGACGACACCTGAAAAGCGTTTTTTTGGATTTTGAAAACAGGTCGCGATTCCTGGGAAAGCCAGAATTTCCAGATCATCCGCGTGAGCGCCGATTCCCATGTGGGTGGTGGATGCGAGAGCCTTCGAGGCATCTTGGCCTTGGGGAGAATAGAAGTTGGCTTGGGGTTGAGAGAAGTTCATCGGCGAAATACCCAGAGGGAAGCGAAGAGGTAGTTGAGAAGAGCGCCCATTCCAACCGCCACTGCGTTCAGGACAGCTGTTTCGATTGGGCGATCGGGTTCAAGCAGGAGGAGGAGAAAATTGAGAAGGAGAAGCTGAAAGATCAGTGCAAGGGCGGCGGAAAAATAGTAGTGACGGGCCCGCCGCCAAGAAGGAGGCCAAGAGTGAAACGTCCAAGCGGCGTTGAGAAGATAGTTGATTCCGCAACAGACGATCCAAGCCAGGAAAGCGGCGCTCGTGGCGACTCGGTGACCACTGGGATTGAGGTCTAACAAAGTGTGCCCGAGGGATAACAGAGCCCACATAAGAGCCGCATTTAAAATAGTGCCTGCACCACCCACGAGGCCAAAGCGAAGGATTCGGCTGATCTCTTTCGGAAAGGGGCGAGTTCGGGGTCGGGTATGCGGATGGGTGACTTGGGGCACAGAAATTAGAATGGCGAAAAAGAAGCCGATCGGCAAATGGGGAAAGGCTGGTAGGGCTTGCCATCGTCCTGTTGTAAGCGAAGTTCGGGGCCTTGAGATCTAGGTAAATTTGTGGAAAATTCATTATGCGAATGAACCAAAAAAAATTGAAACAGAGGTCTGCTGAGCGCTCTGGTCTTGGGGAGCATCCTGCGAAATCCAGAACAAGAGAGGGATCGGGGGTGGGGATTGGCAAGCGGGGGTCGTTGAGTCCGAAAATATTTTGGGCCGGTTGTGTCCTGATCGGTTTGGTTGCCTTGGGGATGGGGCGTACGGGCGATTCGATTCCAGCCTCCGAGTTGCGGGGCCAAGGAGATCTTTTTTATCGTAAGGGTGAAAAGGAGCCTTTCACGGGAACGGCGGTGAACCAGGTAGCCGGAAAAAAAACAGAGGCTGAATTTTGGCAGGGTCGAATGCACGGAGTTTACCAAAGCTGGTTTTCGAACGGGCAAATGGAGGGAGAGGCTCATTTTGACAAGGGAGTACGGGATGGGCGGGCACGCCTTTGGAACGAGAAGGGGCAGATTGTCAGAGAGACAAGATTCCGGGCCGGGTTGGCCGACGGGCCTGCAACCGAATGGTATCCGAATGGAAAAATGGAAAGGCGGACGTCGTGGCGTGCAGGGAAGCGGCATGGGGAGATTGAAACTTGGTTTGAGAGTGGGAATCGAAAGGGAGTGGGCAATTATGATCAAGGGGAGAGGAGTGGAACTTTTGTGGTTTGGTGGGAGACTGGAAAAAAGAGGCAGGAGACGAACTATAAAAAGGGAGCGCCCGACGGTTGGTGGGTGGAGTGGAATGAGGATGGAACACTGGATAAGAAGGCTTTTTTTAAAAATGGCAAAGCAAGCGCAGAACCCAAGTAGGGTGAGCCTTGAACCAGCGGGTGGGTGGGATTAGGATTCTTCTTCTCAAGAGCACCCGTAGCTCAACTGGATAGAGTGTCGGCCTCCGAAGCCGAAGGTTGCGCGTTCGACCCGCGCCGGGTGCATGTAGAACGTTCCGGAACTTCTTAAAAGGGATAAAAAATTGGCTCCGGAGGCTGGGATCGAACCAGCGACCAATGCATTAACAGTGCATCGCTCTACCGCTGAGCTACTCCGGAAAGCAGTGGGGTAACCTACCGAAAAAGTAGAAAGGACTCAACTCCCACAAAGGGCCAAAATCATCCTGCACGAGGCAAAAGAAAATAGGACAAGCTATCGGTAAGAGCTAGCGCGCTGGCCTCAAGGATATTGGTGGAAACTCCCACCGTTCCCCATTCGCGGGTTCCGTCGCTGGATTCGACCAAAACTCGGATCCTCGCAGCGGTCCCCCCGCGAGAGCTCACAATGCGGACCTTATAGTCGATCAGCTTCATTTTTCGAAGAGAGGGGAATGAAGGGAGTAGAGCCTTTCTTAATGCTGCATCCAGAGCATTCACGGGTCCGTCTCCCTTGGCGGAAGTTTTCTGGATCTTTTTTCCGATGCGGACGGAGATCGTGGCGTGGCTGGTTTCACGGGCCGTGGGGCGAGCTCGAACCACCTCCACTTTGTAGGATTCGATCTGAAAAGGTGCGGGGATCTTTTCGAGGGATCTGCGTACCAGGAGTTCGAATGAGGCATCGGCTGCTTCAAATTCGTATCCGTCTTTTTCCAGCTTTTTGATCTTTGCAAGGATCGCGCGGGTTTGCGGGGACTTCTCCTCCACGGCGATACCAAGCTCGCGTGCCTTCATCATGACGTTGGCTCCACCCGAAAGTTCCCCGACGAGAATGCGTTGATGATTTCCAACGGAAGTAGGATCGATGTGTTCGAAGCTGGCAGCGATTTTGTTGACGGCGTTGACGTGCATGCCGCCTTTGTGGGCGAAGGCGGTTCGGCCGACAAAGGGGGCGCGGGGATCGTGATGCAGGTTGGCCAGTTCATCGACAAAAGCGGAAAGTTCAGAAAGTTGTTCGAGATTTCCTTCGGGCAGGACTTTTTTACCGAGTTTGAGCTCGAGGAGGGGGAGGAGGGTGGTGAGGTTGCAATTTCCTGTGCGTTCCCCGTACCCGTTCATCGTCCCTTGGACCTGCAATGCACCTTCTTGAACAGCGGCGACGGCATTGGCAACTCCGAGTCCGCAATCGTTGTGGGTGTGTATGCCGACTTTGGTCTGGGGAAAGCGGGTTCGAACGGTGCGGACGATGGTGGCGATTTCCGATGGAAGACGGCCTCCGTTGGTGTCGCAGAGGACCAGGTAGTCCGCGCCTGCTTCGGTGGCGGCTTCGAGAGTTCGGAGCGCGTATTCGTTGTCGGCGGTGAAACCATCAAAGAAGTGTTCGGCATCGTAGATGGCTTCACGGCCCTCTTTTTTGAGGAGGGCGACGGTGTCGGAGATCATACGAAGGTTTTCTGTGGAGGTGGTGCGGAGGACTTTTTCGACGTGAAGGAGCCAACTTTTTCCGAAGATCGTGACGACGGGGGTTTCGGCTTCGAGGAGGAGTTTGACTTGGGAATCGGCGGAGGCTTCGACGTTGGGTCGGCGGGTGGAGCCGAAGGCGGCGAGTTTACAGGAGCCCCAGCGGAGTTTTCCTGCTTCGGCAAAAAAATCGCGATCTTTGTCGTTGGAGCCAGGCCAACCGCCCTCGACATAGTGGAGACCGTAGGAGGCGAGGCGTTCGGCAAGGCGAAGTTTATCGGATAGGGAGAAGTGAACGCCCTCGCCTTGAGCTCCATCGCGCAGGGTGGTGTCGTAAACGGTGAGATGAGGGGCAGCGGACATAGGGAAAGAGGCTAACTGGGAACAAAGAGGTGCGAAAGAAGGAAGGGGGGCGGGGTAAGTCGCTCTTAAAAGGCGTTAAAATAGGTGAAAAATTGCCATCAAATTGTCACGTTCGGGATAGATAGAGAGCCTAGTAAAAAAAGGTTTCTAGTGTAAAATTAACAAAGGATTTAACTACGAAAACTAAAAATAGCAAATCACTGATAGGCAAAGTCTTAGTTACGATATTCGGGGTGTGTTTAGTTCTTGGAATCCTCAATCTTGTCTTGAAATCGGATCGGAACGAAAAAAACAGAGAAAAAATTGCATCTCAGAGTGCCCAAGGTGTTGTCGGGGAGGAGACCGATCCCGCTGCCAAAAAGGAAAATGGAGCTTCGAAATTTAATGAAAACGCCTCCCAGGCTTCGGCTCAAAATGATGGAGTCACCGATTCAGCTAAGGGCGTAAATTCCACAGGACCGAACCCATTTCCCCGAAAGAAAAAAACATGGTCGCAATTACCCGTTGCGACCATGGCCCGCTTGCAAAAATACGCGTCTACTCCCGCCGTAGTTGCGGATGCCGGTATGGTGCGAAACTTTCGATTGGCGATGGACGAGTTGTATATACGGGATCCCGAAACGGGAAAAGGTAAGGGTGTTGCGGTTGCCTCGGCTTCCGACTTGGCAGCTTTGATGGCCCAGATGGAGAAAGTACAAACAGATACCGGTTTTGTGCCGGAATTGGTTATGTATGAAGATGGGGTAGAACGAAACGAATTCACCCGCAGGGTGGTGACCCGGGAACTGATGCTGGAATCTGATTCTCAAGCCACGGCAGATCAGGCGGCAAAGTCGGTGGGTTTGGTTTTTCGGGACGCGCCTGCTTATGCGCCCGGAAAGTTTCTTTATCTAGCGGAGAGTTCTCCTGAGGCCCTTGCCGCATGGACCCAGCTTGAGGAGCAAAAAATCGTTTCTTCGAGCCTTTTGCTGGCCAAGCAGCAATCCAAACGAGCGATGCCTAATGATTTATTGATCAACCAACAGTGGCATCTGAAATTCAACAACCAGTCTGATGCAGTAGCTGGCACGGATGTGAACATTGATACTGTCTGGTCATATCCTGACCCTCTAGCCGGACAACGGGGACGCGGAATCTATGTGGGTATTATCGATGACGGTCTTGAAACAGGACATCCTGATCTTGCTGCGAACGTGGATACGACAATTGACAAGGATTGGACCGGCAACGACCTAGACCCGAATCCTGAAGGCACGGGCGATACAGGCGATAATCACGGAACTGCCTGTGCTGGAAATGTGGCAGCGGTGGGCAATAATGGTATTGGTGTGTCTGGTACAGCACCTGAAGCAAAACTTGTGGGGATGCGTCTCATTTCAGATACCACCGACGATGCAGCAGAAGCGGAGGCAATGACCTATCATTCCGCGGTCGGGCAAATCATTCATATCCTGAGCAATAGTTGGGGGCCTTATGATATCGGGGGAAATACGCTCGAAGGGCCAGGCACCTTAACGCTGGCAGCTTTGGAAACGGCGGTGCGGACAGGTCGAAATGGTAAGGGGACGATCATTACTTGGGCTGGCGGGAACGGGGGAGAATATAACGATAATTCAAACTACGACGGGTATGCTAACTCCATCTACACCATTGCCGTGGGGGCTTTTGACAGTCAGTCCAGACAGTCCTCCTATAGCGAGCCGGGTGCTAATCTTGTTATATCTGCTCCATCAGATGGGAATAGTCCAGCTCTGGGGATCACGACCGTGGATCGTTCAGGAGCGGTTGGTTACAATACAGGTACCACCCCTGGCGAAATCTCTGATGCTAACTATACGCAGACATTCGGTGGAACATCATCGGCTACGCCCACGGTCAGCGGCATCATTGCTCTTATCCTTGAGGCCAACCCGAATCTTGGCTGGCGCGACGTCCAAGAAATCATCATGCGTTCTGCAAAAAAGGTGAACCCCTTCGACACTGATTGGAAAACCCCAGTCGCACCTGACTATATCAACCATAACCATAAATTTGGTGCGGGTCTAATCGATGCCACAGCTGCGGTAGAAATGGCGAAAACTTGGAATAATTTGGTAATGCAAAGGTCCGTCGTATCCCCTCCAGTCAGTTTCTCTGTCAGCATTCCGGATAACAACGCGGCGGGCGTAACCCGTTCCTTCGATTTCTCCGCAAGTAACCTGCGTGTCGAGCACGTCACGGTCAAGGTAAGTGTCGGCACTGTGCGCACAGGGCAACTCGAAGTGACCTTGACATCGCCCTCAGGAACAGTCAGCCGACTTGCGGAAAAACACTCGGACACGACCAATCGTTACACGGGTTGGACCTTTATGACGGTTCGCAACTGGGGAGAAAACTCTCGCGGCACCTGGACGCTCAAAGTTGCTGATCGCACTTCTGGCACCGTCGGAACGCTGACGGCGGCAGAAATGACCATTTACGGAACTGGCAATCCTCCGCCATCGGTTACGCTGACCCCGCCCGCATCTGTTGCTTCCGGTACGAATGTCACCTTGACTGCTAACGCTACGGATTTTACGGCCGATGGGTCGATGGGCGAGGTTTCCTCTGTGCAATTTTTCCAAGGAGCCACGCCACTTGGTATCGCAACTCTAAATTCAGGTTCCTACACCTTCAACTGGAACAATCCGCTCGCAGGTAACTACAGTATCACTGCGCAAGCATCGGATAGAGAGGGAGCAGTCGGTGTTTCCGCTCCTGTCCTTTTTACGGTGCTTTCCGGAAACGGCTGGCCAGTAGTCTCTTCCTTAAGCACGACTAGCGCCTCGGTTGGCTCCTCCGTTGTCTTGACGGGGTCAAACTTTGTCGATGTTTCCGGAGTTGCATTCAGCGGCACGCCTGCTGCTTCGTTTACCGTAGACAGCCCAACGCAAATCACAGCGGTGGTGCCCAATGGTGCCGCGAGTGGATTGGTTACCGTGACGAATGGCTTTGGCAGTGGAACTTCGTCGGCCTTCACGGTGACGCAGCTGCCGGTTCTCATCAGCCAGATCTACGGTGGGGCAGGCAGCACCAGCGCGATCTACAATCAGGACTACATCGAACTATATAACCGGAGCGCTTCCACTCAATCCTTGGCCGGTTGGTCGGTCCAGTATACCAGCGCAAGCGGCACAACAACTTGGACTCTCACGGCTTTAAGCGGATCGATCGGTCCGGGGAAATACTATCTCGTGGGCATGGGCACAGGGACAACGGGGTCGGCCTTACCCACTCCGAATGCAACCGGAACCACGGGGATGTCGTCCACAGCGGGTAAGGTGGCCTTGGTCAACTCCACGACGGCCCTATCCGGAGCTAATCCTACTGGGACCGCTGGGTTACAGGATTTGGTGGGGTACGGAAGTGCCAACGGGTATGAGGGAAGCGGGCCGACGCCGGCCCCGTCGGCCACATCGGCGGTGTTCCGGGCGGCCGGTGGAGCGACAGACACCGACAATAATGCAATGGATTTCGCGACCGGAACGCCGAATCCAAGAAACGGGGCGAGCGGGCTGGCCCCCGTCATCAGTAGTTCCCTGACGGCAACGGGTACAGTGGGCACCGAGTTTAGTTATCAGATCGCGGCTTCGGGGAGTCCGACCTCTTATGCAGCTACAGGTCTTCCTGCGGGACTCAGCGTAAGCACATCAACGGGGGCAATCACAGGAACTCCGACAGTCGCGGCAACCTCGAATGTGACGATTTCAGCAACGAATGCTTCAGGAACAGGATCGGCCACTCTAGTGATTACAATCAGTTCGAGTGGGGGTGGAGGAGGAGCTAGCGGACTAATTGCTGGATGGGACTTTCAGACGACAACTTCGGGAGGTACTGCAGTCGCGGCAGCCCCCTCGTGTCCCACTACTTTGGTGGCAAACTTTGGCTCGGGGACGCTTTACCTGAATGGTTCATATGGGTCGAGTACTTGGATTACGGAGAGTTCAGGAAATGAACTTAGTGCGTTCGGTGGGACTGCGGTAAATGGTGGAGTTGGATTTTCCAGCACGACTAGTGGAGTGGGTTCTCTAGCCATGATTGGTGGAACAGGCTTTTCGGCTAATGGTAAGAAGATGGTATTCAAATTTAGCATGTCAGGGTGTAGGGACTTGGTTGTTTCCTATGCAACGCAGAGAAGTGGGACAGGTTTTACTACGCATAAATGGGAAACAAGCTTAGATGGATCCAACTGGACAACAGCAGAAACCAAGACAATCACCGCAACTTCTTTTTCCCTAACAACTCTCCAAACGATTACTAGTCTTGATAATGCTTCCACTGCTTATCTTCGTCTGACGGTAACTGGGGCGACAAATTCAACAGGCAATAACCGACTTGATAACATTCAACTTAATGCAACCGCAGTCGTTGCAGGACCAACATTTGCCGGCTGGGCTGGAGAAGGAGTGGCAATCACGCCTGAGCTTCTGATGAAGTACGCGATTGGCGGAGCTGCGAATTCTTCGGCTACGGGAGAGACTCCTGTCGTCAGTATGGATGGAAGCAATCTTACGTTAACGGCAATCGTGCGTAAGGATTCCTCTTTAACGATTGAGGGTCAGGCGGTCACGAACTTGGAAGCTTACGGAACGCAGTCCTGGACTCCGATTACGGGAACGTCGGTTGGAGTAAGTCAGGACGGCGTGCCAACCGATTGTGAAAGAAAGATTTTCAAGTCCACTTTGACAGGGAGCAAATCTTTCCTCCGGCTATCGGTTCAGAACCAGTAAAAAAATCTTCTATATCTAATTGGAGGATCGGACGGTGTAGCGTCCCTTTATAAGGGGGATATCTAAAGAGGACGGGTACCCCTGTGAGGGGTTGAGAACGAACTAATCTCGCTGCTCGGCGGGGACAGGGAGAATAATCGATTCGGGCTCGGGATCGGGCTGGGAGGCTAGGCGGGCTTGGATCCGATTGGGGGAGATCAGGACGACATCCTTCACGAGGCCCAATTTTTCAAAAATCCAGATCAACCAAGCCGAGGAGTCCGGTTGCGTCCAGTGCATGCCGTGACGGGCGGAACGGGGGAAGGCGTGGTGGTTGTTGTGCCAACCTTCACCCATGGCAAGCAGACCGAACAGCCAATTGTTTCGGCTGGCATCGGTTGTTTCAAAGGAACGCTTTCCAAAGGTGTGACAGATCGAATTAACCGACCAGGTGATGTGCTGGTTCACGAAAAGGCGGACGAAACCACCCCAGACGAGACCCCCGAAGGCACCCAGAAGAATTGATTTTCCGAAAAATACCGCGGCAATGGCACCGATGGCTGTGGGAATGAGAAGACCTGTGAAGACCCAGAGCCACCACGTGTTGTTAATGGCAACAATGATGGGGTCTTTCAAAAGGGCGGGAGCGTAGCGCTGAATGTCGGGCTTGAAATTGTCGAGGATCCATCCCGCGTGGGCGTGCCACAGGCTTTTGAGGGGGCTATGGGGATCTTCCTCTTCGTCCGAATTGGCGTGATGTTGGATATGAGTGGCTGCCCAGTGAAGCGCAGGTCCCTGCATCGCCATCGAACCACAGATAAGGAGGAAGGTTTTTAACCAAGGATGGGCTTGAAAACTTTTATGAGTAAGCATCCGATGGTAACCCAGCGTGATGCCAAATCCGCAAAGGGTGAAGAAGGTCAGAAGCAAGGCAACATCTACCCAAGTAACGTAGTGGTTCCAGAGCAGGACGATTGCGGAAATTAACCCAAAAATAGGAAGCCAGACTAGGGCCAGGAGGATGACTTTCGTCAGGGGTGTCGTTGCTTGAGCGTGTGATATAGATGAAGACATCCGTAGAGACTGCTCGATATTTGGCCTAGGGCAAGTTCAACAAGAGGGTTGCTTCAAGGCGTGATAATTGAGTTTCGTCAAAATTCTGACCAACAAGGGTTTAAAGATCGATCCTCTGTGCCTAACCAGAGGTCGGCCGACGAGGAGGGTGACGCATCACAAGAAAGAAGAAGAGAAACTCAACGGCGTAGATCAGAAGGAGGATGAGGAGAAAAACCTCAAACCGGGCCATGGGCAGAGAGGTCAACCAGCGAAGGAGTCCGTAGGTCGTTAGCGGAATACACAGCATTTTTCCCGATAGGGCCAGACGAGGACCCAGGAGTCGATATCGGGGATGCAGAAGGGAAAGAGCGAGGGTGATTGCGACAGAGCCGATCGAGACAAGAAGCAGGAGGACTAGGGCGATTTCCTCATTCGAGTCCATGCCTTACAGGGTAGCACGAAATCAGGGGTGAGGATTGATCAAGCGAGAAAGTTCTTTTCGGCGCGTTTGGAGATCTTTGTCAGAGAGTGCGGCGAGCCGGTTGAGGCTGAAATCTTGGACAGTAAAGGATGCGAGGATCGTGCCCTCGAGCACTCCATGGGCGAGGGTGGAGAGGGTGATCTCTTTCTGGCCGGCAAGGTAACCCGCAAGGCCACCTGCGAAAGTGTCTCCAGCGCCTGTGGGATCGAGAACTTTCTCCAGCGGGATGGCTGGGGCCGCAAAGGCTCCCTCTTTTCCTGATAGAAAACAGCCGTGCTCCCCCTTTTTAATGGCGACGTAACGGGGGCCCCGTTCACGAAGCCAGCGAGAGGCGCGAAGAAGATTGGATTCGCCTGAAAGAAGAGCGGCCTCCGAGTCGTTTAGTATAAGCATGTCGATCCGGGGAAGAAGTTCGAGAAGTCGGGGGCGGGCGATATCGATCCAGAGGTTCATGGTATCCGCGATCGTGAATTTCGGCTTTGCCATCTGATCAAGGACAAGATGTTGAAGATCGGGAGCGATATTCCCCAGCAGGACGAAGGGCAGGTTTTTATGTGCGGCGGGGAGTTGGGGTTTGAAATCAGCAAAAACGTTCAGATCGGTCGAGATCGTGTGCCGATTGTTCATGTTCTCCTCGTAGCGGCCGTGCCACCGAAAGGTTTTCCCATTCGCGATCTGAAGGCCCGAAAGATCGATTTTACGTTTTTCCCAGACAGCCCTGTGGTGGGCGGGGAAATCATCACCGACAATCCCGATCAGGCTTGTGGGGGCGTGAAAGCTGGCCGCAAGGCCTGCGTACGAGGCGGATCCTCCCAGAAGATCCAAACGATCCTCTTGGGGTGTTTGAATTCGGTCGATGCCAACCGAGCCGACGACAAGAACGCTCATGACCGAACAGCATCCTTCATATGAGAGGAAGTGCCAAGCCGAGAAAGGATTCCGCGAGCGGCGGCAGTAGGGTCGGGGGCGAGGAGGAGATGACTGACGACGCAGACCCGGGTCGCACCAAACGACGCAGCTTCGGTGACTCGATCGGGATTGAGGCCACCGATGCAGAAAAAGGGCACGGTGATGTGGCCGCAGATTTCCCGGATTTTGGCGGGACCGATGGGTTTGTAGTCGGGCTTGGTTCCAGTTGCGTAGAGGGGGCCGAATCCGAGGTAGTCCGCGCCGAGGGCTTGCCCGGCTTCGGCCTGGCAGGGGGAGTGGGTCGAGAGTCCGAGAATTGTTGAGGAGCCGAGCTGTTTTCGTGCTTCTGGAATCCCCAAGTCATCCTGGCCGAGGTGACAACCTGCAGCTCCTGAGGGCATAACAAGATCGGGGTGATCGTTGAGAATGAGAGGGACGCCACGTTGGGCGAGAAGTGGTGCGAGAATTTTTGCCGCGGCGAGAATTTCATCCTTTGGAAGATTCTTGGCGCGGAGTTGAAAAATACCTGCCCCGCCGTCTGCTAGTTTGCCAGCGAGTGAGGGCCAAGAGGAGGGTGGGGCGTACGAGGAGTCGAGGATTGCGTAAAGGCGAGCTTGAAGGAGAGCAGTGTGTGCGCGGGAGGGATCCAGGGCTGGAGCCATGGGTTAGGCCGAGGCTTCGACCTTACGCTCGAAAAACCGTTCCAAGAAGTGGGTGGAGTATTTTCCACGGCGGAAATCCTGATCGCGCACGATACGTTGGCCCAGCGGGATGGTTGTTTTCACTCCGCGGATGATGGTTTCATCCAGGGCACGTTGCATGCGGGCGACTGCAGTAGCGCGATCCGGACCCACGGCTATGAGTTTTCCGATCATCGAGTCGTAGAACGGCGGGATGGAGTAGCCGCCGTAGATGTGAGAATCCATGCGGATGCCGATGCCGCCCGGGGGGTAGTAAAGGTTGATCGTGCCTGGCGAGGGCCGGAAATCGTTGGCGGGATCTTCGGCGTTGATTCGGAATTCGATGGCGTGGCGTAGGGGGCGGAGGTTCTCCATGTCGGAACTGAGGCGCTCTCCGGCCGCAATTTTGATCTGCTCTTTTACGAGGTCGACTCCGTAGACCTCTTCGGTGACGGGATGTTCGACTTGGATGCGGGTGTTCATTTCGAGGAAGTAGAAGTGGCCTGCATTGTCTACGAGGAACTCCATCGTGCCTGCGTTTTCGTATTGAACGGCTTCGGCCAGTTTGATGGCGGCTTTTCCCATCCGTTTGCGCAGATCGTTATCGAGAAGGGGGGAGGGCGATTCTTCGAGAAGTTTCTGGTGGCGGCGTTGAATGGAGCAGTCGCGTTCTCCGACGTGAATAATTTTGCCGCGCTTGTCCCCGAGTATCTGGAATTCGATGTGATGAGGTTCTTCGATATATTTCTCAAGATAGACATCGGGGTTTCCGAAGGCTTTTTCCGCCTCCATTCGTGCGGCGAGAAACCCTTTCACGAGGCTGACGTCGTTGTGGGCGGGTCGCATTCCTTTGCCCCCGCCACCCGCGACGGCCTTAATCATTACGGGATAGCCGATCTTTTTCGCGGCTTTGATAGCTTCTTGCTCGGAGGTTACCGGGCCGTCGCTTCCTGGGGGAATGGGGACTCCGGCTTTGCGGGCATTTTCCCGCGCCAAGGATTTATCTCCCATTCTACGGATTGATTCGGGAGAGGGACCGATGAAACGGATATTGCAGGATTGGCAAACTTCGGCGAAGTGGGCGTTTTCGGATAGGAATCCGTAGCCGGGGTGAATGGCGTCGACATCCCCGACCTCGGCGGCGGAGATGATCCTGTCTATTTTTAAGTAACTTTGAGCGCTGGGACCGGGTCCGATGCAGATCGCTTCATCGGCGGCTTGGACGTGGAGGGAGTCGTGATCTGCCTCGGAGTAGACGGCGAGGGAGCGAATGCCCATGTCTTTGCAGGCGCGGATGACACGAAGGGCGATTTCGCCGCGATTTGCGATTAGGATTTTTTCAAACATGGTGGTTTCGGGGTGGCTGGGAGGGGGGCTCCCAGAAGAAATCAGGCAGGGCGGATACGGAAGAGTGGTTTTCCAAACTCAACCGGTTTTCCGCTCTCCACAAGAATTTCGGTAATCGTGCCTGACATTTCGGCTTTGATTTCGTTCATGACCTTCATGGCCTCGATGATGCAGACGACGCTTTCGGGGGTGACAGTGGTGCCGACGGAGATGTAAGCGGGGGCGTCTGGGGCGGGGGAGCCGTAGAAGGTGCCGACCATGGGGGAGTTGATCGTCGGGAGGGACTCGGCGGGGGGAGTGGGAGTGGGGGAGGGGGCGAGAGGGGCAGAGGGGAGGGCGGTTGGGATGGGGACGAGGGTGGGGGTAGCGAGGAGGTTCGGGGAGGATGAGAAAACTTGAGGTTTGCCGTCGGGCCCGCGCTGGATTCGGATTTTGGTTCCGTCCTTTTCGTACTCAAACTCCGTCAGGCTATTTTTCCGCATCAGATCGATGACGGCCTTGATCTCTTTAATATCCATAGAACGGTAATATTACCTTCGCTTTTGAGTGAAAATCAAAAGAAAATCACTATATCATTAAAGTAGGCTAAAAATGGCGTTAATTTGCTGTCTAATTTGTTTACTGATAGTCATCAGAGAGTCGCCTAAGTACGTGTTGGGGTAGGTTGGGCTTTAGGCGGTAAGGCCAGCGGTGCGGAGACAGGCGACTTCGATGGCGAGGGTTTGATCGATATTGCGTGCCAGGGCAAAGCGGAGTTTTTCCAGAGCATCCACTTCCCGGACGATTTCTGGGCGAAGCGTGGATTCGGAGCGAGCCCAGGCGGACCGGATCAGGTGGGTTATAATGTCTTCGCGGACGCGAACCAGTTGCCCTGCCAAGTTGGCGGATTGGGCAGATTCATTCTCTTCGCCTGATTCCTCCTCGCTTTCGTCACTTTGCGCGGCCAATCGGTCACGGGTGGAAAGTAGAAAGGTTTGGAGAAGAGTAGCACGGCGATAGGCCGATAGGGCGTTGGGTTCATTGGATTTAGCCCACTGAAGAGTAAGTTCCTCAATTCCCTCGATCGGACTGGGGTTTTGATTGGGTAGGATTGGGAAGGTAAGACAACGCGAGCGAACGGTGGGAAGAAGCTGTTCGGGGCGGTCGGAGGTTAGGATGAGGAGAGAGTGGTCTGGGGGTTCCTCCAAGGTTTTGAGGAAGGCGTTCGCTGCCTCTGCAGGAGGAAGACACATTCTTTCTGCCTCAAGAATGAGGGCAACTTTGATGGGGGCACGATGCGGGCGGCGGGAGAGAGAGTGTTCTAGTTGGCGGACTTGAGCGATCGAGACGCGTCGCGATTTGGATTCTGGGCGGAGGGTAAAAAAGTCGGGATGGCCCTCCAGTTCCGCATCGAGAAGGTTGGCGGCTAAGCCTCTGGCTAACGACTCCAGCTCGGTAGGAGGTGCCCCGGTTAGTAGATGAGCATGAGCGAGGCGGCCCTCTTTTGCGGCGAGTTGAAACAGCTCTTCAACGCGGGAGGGTGGGAAAGGCATGGCGGAGTTCCTTTTGAATCATGGCAAAGGTCTGTTCTCGAGTGCCGGATGCGTCAATGAGTTTGACTCGTTTGGGCTCCCGTTGGGCTAGGTCGCGATAACCTTGCGCAACCTTCTGATAAAAATCGAGGCCGAGATCTTCGAGGCGATCTTTTTGTCCAGTAGGGCGGGGTCGGCGAAGAGCTCGGCTGCGGGCTTCGGCCGGATCAAGGTCGAGAATCAAAGTGAGATCGGGTTCGCGATGGGCGATCGCAAAGCGGTTGATAAAATTTACTTCATCCATAGGGAGGCCACGGGCATTGCCTTGGAAAACGGTGGTGGAGTCGTGAAAACGGTCAGCGATGATCCATTCGCCTCGGGTTAGGGCAGGAAGGATGGTTTGGCGGACGAGTTCGGCTCGGCTCGCGGCAAAGAGTAAGAGTTCCGTCTGGGCAGTCATGGATTGGCCGACGGGATCGTGTTTTAAGAGGTGACGAATGACTTCCCCTACTGGGGTGCCGCCGGGTTCACGGACTTCGTGAACGGTGAGGTTTGTAGAACGAAGCCAAGCGAGGGTGGATGTGATTTGAGTGCTTTTGCCGCAACCCTCGCACCCTTCAAAAGTAAGAAAGCGACCTGGGGAGGTCATTCTGGGATGTCGAGGGCGGCGACGGCAAGAGCGGCGATACCATCTCCTCGACCGATGAAACCGAGTTTTTCATTCGTCGTGGCCTTCATGTTGACTCGGTCGACGGGCAGGCCGAGGGCAGCGGCAATCTTTTTACACATGGCGGGAAAGTGGGGAAGAAGCTTGGGGGCTTCGGCCAAAAGAGTGGCGTCGACATTCAGGATGGTAGCTTTTTTTTCTTTCGCGAGGCGGGCGGATTCTGCAAGGAAGAGGGTGCTGGCGACATTCTTCCATTTTGGATCAGTATTCGGAAAGTGGGCTCCGATATCGCCCGCACCGAGGGCTCCGAGAACTGCGTCTGTAAGAGCATGAAGAAGAACATCGGCATCAGAGTGACCTTCGAGGCCCCGTTCGTAGGGAATGGTCACGCCACCAAGGACGAGGGGTCGTCCAGGGACAAGCGGATGAACATCATATCCAAAGCCAACGCGCAACATGAATGGAGAATGTCTTGGGAACGGGTTTGAGCCAACGGTTTTTACGAAGTTCTTCGCAAGGGCTGTCATCGACACGGGAAGAAAAGAGGAATATAATATTTCTATGAATATTCATATTACGCCTCGTCATCTTCCTTTGACGGATGGGATCGACATGTATGTGCAGAACAAACTTTCTCACTTAGATCATTTTGAGGCACGGATCATAGGAGCGCACGTGGTCCTTTGGCATGATCACAGTGCCCCGCCGAAAAAACAGTATCGGGTGAAAGTCCATTTGGCGGTGCCAGGGCCTGATATCTTTGCGGAAGCAGGAGAAGAGGATCTTTACGCGGCCATTGATAAGGCGGAGGAGAAGTTGTCGAGCGAGCTACGGAAACGAAAGACGAAGAGGGTGGATCGGAAACGCCATGTGGAGGCGCGTCGTAAGGAGAGGGCTCGTCGATTTGGAAGGTAGTAGCTGGTAGTATTTGGTGGAGGTCTGGGTCTCGTATTTAAATCGGGCAGAGAAGGCTAATTTTAAAAATTGTGTAAGTACTTACTAATTAGAATTTTAAGCTTGTTTGACGCATTTTAGCATTTTATATAAAAAATGTTTGCATCTTGTTAGTAAGTTTGATTTAATTTTCGCCCCATTGGCTGGTTGAGGGCAAGTGACTCTTAGTTGGTCCGGTGGGAACAAACACTAAGGAGATAGTAAAATGATCAAGAATATTACACGGATTCTTGGCGTGCTTGTGGCCGTAGCTAGCTTGTCCCTCGCGGACAGCGCTCCGGAAGCATCCGCCCAGGATACGAAAAAGATGGTTCAAAATAACTTCGTTGAGACCGCCCAGAAGGGCATCAAGCTCAGCGGATACGTCGATGCCGGTTATGCGTATAACTTCACCGGCACGGGAAATCAGTCTGTAGTTGATTCCCGTTTTGGTTCCGATACCGCCCAACGCGGTGATTTCCAGCTCTATGCTGTGAAAATCGCGCTGGAAAAAGCGTTGACCTCGGAAAACAAAGCTCAGGCTGGATTCCGCGCCGATGTGATGATTGGTGAAGACGCAAACTACTTCATCGATCGTTCTCTCCCGAACAACAACCTCAACGGTGGTACGGGTTCGGTATCCGGAAACGGTGGTCCGGACAACAATGATAGCGATTCTAACGCTTTGTTCTTGGAGCAAGCTTATGTTTCGATCCGTGCCCCTGTGGGGAACGGTTGGGACTTCAAAGTTGGAAAGTTCGCTTCGATCCTCGGGTACGAGGTGATGGAGCGTCCGGCCAACATGAACACGACCTTCGGGTTGCTGTTCCAGCAGATGCCCCTCTACTACACGGGTGTTCTCTCATCCTACCGCTTTGACGACTACGTTGATGCGAAGTTGGGTGTGGTGAACGGTTCGAACAGCGATAACAACACGACCCTTGACCCGAATGTGGGTGACGGTTGTGCAGTTCTCGCGGCGTTGAACATCACCGCTCCTGGTGGCAATGCGAACTGGAGCAACAACTTCCAGTACAGCACGCAAGCCGACAACAACACGGCCACGGGTGTCTATGATTCAACAACCCCGCAAAACACTGGGGGAACTACCGTCAACGCCAATGGTTCAACCGGTCAAGTAACCCAATCAGGAAATCTGATTGTTTATAACTCTTGGGGAAATTGGGCTCCTAAGTTTGCGAATGACAAACTGTTGCTCGCTTTTCAAGGGGTGTTGGGAAACAGCACGGGAAGTGCAAATTGCAATACTGGGTTTACTCAGTTCCCGTTCGGGATCAACAGCACCTGGTATGGTGCGGGAGCCTATGCGAAGTACCAGTTCAACGACTGGTTCTCGCTGGCAAGCCGTGGTGAATACCTAGGCTCGAACAATTCTGGAAAATTCGGTGCGCAAGGATCAAATACAACCAATGCTAATCAAGGCAGCAATCACGTTACTGGAGCCAACTGGTGGGAGTACACCATCACGGCTGGTTTCAACGTGATCGACAACCTCCTTCTCCGTGCGGAGTACCGCTTGGATTGGGGCAGCAACATCAATGCTAACTCCGAGAGCTATGTTTCTCCCGGTGGTGGCGCAGGTGGCGGACCTTGCCACTACGCTGGTGCAGAAGTTGTCTACAGCTTCTAAAGAAATTTAGAGCAGGACTCTTAAACAAAACCCCTGGGACCAGTGATTGGGTCCCGGGGGTTTTTGTTTTTATTTTAAATGCGATTTTGCATCTAGTGTTAGTTCTGGGGGGGGCAAAGGGCCGTGCTTCTTATTTTAGTCTGGCAGTGAGTCGGGCTTGAGGTTGGGCCCTTCTTTTGGCATTTTTATTAGGTATGGCACTC
>JBBAWA010000016.1:0-605 GCA_040397425.1 Methylacidiphilales bacterium | reverse complement strand
GCCGGGGGTAAGGCGGGCAAGATGCCCGCCTTACAGATTATTGAACGCTGAGTATTGCTCGGGTTCTTTCTCTCGATCCGCTAGGAATAAGATATGGTCGATCTGCCTTACTGGACGGTGGTGAATCTTCTGCGGGGAATCCTTTCCCCCGTTTGCCGAATCGAAGTCCGGGGAACGCGACAAGTTCCCGCTGGGCCGTGGATTTTGGCCTGCAATCACCTGAGTCACTTTGATCCTCCTTTGATTGCGGGAGCTTTTTCGCGTCCGATCGACTTTTTGGCGATGCGGGAGCTGTTTCAACCTGCTTGGTTCGGATCTCTGATGAGAAAGTGTCACGTGATTTCTGTGGGTCGGGAGGATGTGGATACGGCAGCTTTCAAAACCGTTCTCAAGAGACTTCAAAGTGGTCGGATCGTTGGGGTTTTTCCCGAGGGCGGACTTCGAGCGGGAGCAACATCCGTGCTTGATGGAGCACGGATGAAAGAAGGAATTTCTCTTTTAGCCGCCAAATCGGGTTGCTGCGTCCGACCAGCCGTGATCGTGGGGAGCGACCAGCTTTACGTCGGTCGAAACTGGATTCGGCGGCCTCGAGTTGTGATTGCGGT
>JBBAWA010000015.1:0-21766 GCA_040397425.1 Methylacidiphilales bacterium | reverse complement strand
GGGGTTCCGATGACGATGAGGCGACCATGAGGAGGATTCATAGGATGGTTTTGGCTGCCGCGCTAGGACTCGAACCTAGAACACCCACATTCAGAGTGTGGTGTGCTACCAATTGCACCACGCGGCAATTGTCCAAACCCTAACGGCTTTGCGTCTGTCGAGCAAGAGGGGGGAGGGAAGCTACTTCGTCCAGAGGCGCCAGGCTGCGTAGAGAAGAAATACGGCGAAGGCTCGGCGGGCGTAGATTTCGGGGATTTTTTGTATGAGAAAAGCACCCGCAATGGCGCCGATGATGCCTGAGACGGCGCAGGCGCCCGCGATCCGCCAGTCGACCGTGTTCAATTTCCAGCTGGTGAGCGTTCCTGCAAAAGTTATGGGAATAATTAGAGCCAATGAGGTGCCGACGGCGACGTGGTATGGAACTCCACAGAGGAGGGTCAGGGCGGGAACGATGAGGGCGCCGCCTCCAATGCCAAAGCAACCTGAGGCCAGGCCCGCGAGGAGGCCGATGAGGGCATAGAGGGTGGATCCTGCGGGCATAAGGGCAACGATTCGCAGGCAGGGCGGGAATTAGCAAGCGGGAATAGATCCTTTTCGTAGGCTTGCCAAAAGGGAGGGAATCGCCTTACCTTGCCAGTTCTATGCAAAAACATTTATCACTCTGTTTGACTGTGTTCGCTGCAATTTGGGTTGTTGGTTGTGCTGTGAAGGATCCAAAAGATCCCCGCTTTGTTGTGGCTGAAGGAAAGGGAATCAAAATCACCCGAGGTCAGTTGGATGGGGAGATGGATCGGGCGTTGCTCAACTTCAATCTCTCTCGCGACAAGGTACCTGCCCCTCAACTGAACTCCTTGGAAATGAACATCTTGAACCAGATGATCAATCGCCAGGTGGCCTTAGCTGAGGCGCGTAAGTCACCTCTCACGAATGCGGCGGTTTTGGCGAAGGAGCAGTTGGATAGGATGAAGAAGAATTTCCCTGATGCGAAGGCCTTTGAGGAGCAGTTAGCCAAAGCCAAGACCACAGAGCAGGCGATGTTGCAGGAGATCGAGCAGAAGCTGGAGGTCGACAACCTGATGCGCGCCCGGGTGGAGCCGTCCATGAAAGCGCCTTCGGATGAAGATGTGCAAAAGTTTTATTCTGAAAATCCGAAGCTCTGGCAGCGGAGCGAGACGGTTCAGGCCCAGCATGTTTTGGTGAAGGTGGATGCTTCCGCAGATGCAGCGACTAAGGCGGCGAAAAAGAAAGCCGCCGAGGCTGCGCTGGCTCGCGTGAACAAAGGCGAAGCCTTTGAGAAAGTGGCACAGGAGGTTTCGGATGATCCAGGTAGCAAGGCGAGGGGCGGCGAGCTTCCTCCCTTTAGCAAAGGTCAGATGACCCCTAATTTTGAGAAAGTAGCTTTTTCAACTGCACCTGGAAAAACGAGTGCGGTCTTTGAAACACCCTTCGGGTTTCACTTCTTGAAGGTGAAGGCGAAGGAAGCTGCAAAGAATCTTAAGCTGGAAGATGTGAAGAACGAGATCATGTCCCACTTGAAGCGCTTGAAACAGGGTGAGGCGACTCGGCTCTTGCTGGAGGATTTGAGGAAGGAAGCGGCGGTGAAAATCTTGCTCCCGGCACCTCCTGCTCCCGCACCTGTGACGGCGACCACACCTCCCGTTTCCGCGCCCCCGGTTTCTCCTACGGCGCCTGCACCCGCCAAAAAGTAGTTTGGAAAGACCGGTTTGAAAGGCCGATCTCCCGCATCCTCGTGTGGGTCAGAGGACTTTTCGCCGAAGTTTGACTCGAAGGGATTGATTACGGCGGTCGTTGTGGAGTCTGACTCAGGAGAGGTTCTGATGACGGCCTACATGAATCAGGAAGCGTTGGATGCAACGCGGAGCACGAAGCGGGCCACCTTTTTTAGTCGGTCGAGGCAGAAGTTGTGGATTAAGGGAGAGAGTTCGGGAAACTTTTTGACGGTAGAAGAAATTCTAGTGGATTGTGACCAAGATTGTTTTGTGCTGAAGGTGCGACTCCCAAAAGGTGGGGTGGCTTGTCACACGGGAGAAAAGAGCTGTTTCTATCGTCGTTTGTCTTTGAGTGGACCTGCAAAGCTCGAGGCACACCCACCTAAGGCGTAAGTCCAATCGCATGGTAGGCGAGGCGGAGAAAATCTTTTTCGGCTGAGGACACGGCTTGGGCAGGTCCCACGAGTTTCATCACGACCTGTTCTCCTTGAGATTCAAGAATGGCTCCGAGCAGAAGTGCTTGGGGTAGCTCCCGCGTGGGGCCACCCGGGGTTCCGGCACGAAGCGTGCCCTCGATTTGAAACAGGGTGAGCGTACCTTCCGAGCCTTTTTTGATTTCGGTACGAGGTGCGTTGGAAGTGGTGAATTGAGCCATCCAGCGATCGAGGTTCGCTTGCGTGGAGCCACCTTCGCCTGATGAAAAACGTGAAAAAGTCAGCGTGAGTGGGGTGCCGTCGGGGGATTTCTTTTCGAGTTGAGCGGCACGAAAATTTCCAGATGGAGGAACCCAACGCCAGGATTCGGGGCGATCAAAACGAAGCGGGCCCACGCGGAAAGCAACGGGTTGAGGCGATGGTGAGGGTGCGGAGTGAGCAAGAGTCGCTGTGGCTATGAGAAAGAGGAGAAAGTTCATCCTTGGAGGCGACGGGTCCACTCGTCAACTGCCATTGGGCGACAGTGAAGAAGGCTCTCATACTCACGATCGATTCTTTTTTCGTCCCAATCGGGATGGTTGGATTTCATAAATTGGATCATCCAAGCACGGGCGAGAGAACGATCCTGGGGAGCGAGGCGAGCTAGGTCTCGGCTATAAAGAAGATTGTTTAGGCGAGAGACGACAGTGAAAAAACTCATGGCCGAGAGCGACGGAAAAATCCTGAGACGGCTCCTGCGAGGGCGCCGAAGATAAGCGTAAGAGTGGCGGCCCGAATACCGCCGCTGGCGAACTCCCTGTAGTAGGCGGGTGCATCTGCGGTGAGGGGGTAGGGAACGGCGGTAAAGATGGCACCCGGAAAGCTGTAAAGGGCACCCCAAAGGGCTCCTGCAAGAACTTTGGGCCGGAAGGTGGGCAGGACTGCAACGAGTAGGCCGATGGATGTGTAGGTGAGAAGGAGACCTGCAGAAAAAAGAGCAGCGGCATGGATCGAGAGGCCTTGAAACCAGGGGCCAATTGCGGTGAGAAGTCCAAAAATTCCGCCAGCGAGGACAGAAGGCCAGGAGATGTGCATGGAGTTGAGGTTGCCAAGGGATAGGGCCAGAGGCAAATCAGCCGAAGAAAAAAGCTTGATGGAATGGGATAATATTGCCGTGAAAAATAAAAAAGAGTCGTGGGCTTACTGGACAAGTGAGTTGGGGGGAGGAAAGTTTAGGCATGAAAGATATTCATACGCCGTCCTCCAGACAGAGGGAGCTCTTGGCCAAGTTGGAGTCGAGGTCTAAGGAGTGTCCGGGATTGTATCCTTTGAAGACGGGGGAGGATTTTCGACGTGTGGCAGTGGATCACGCGGGAGGTGAGGACGAAGCGATTTGTCGGGTGCTGGAGGCGATGTGGCAACGGCCTGATGAGGCGGTTCAGCTGAATGCGCAAAGTTTGATTGGACGTGGGCAGGGGCTAGCGGATCGGGAGGTGGGGAGGAGAGCGGCTGGGAGGCCAGGCTCGGGCTAGGAAAGAATCGCTCGCCAAGCGTCTGCCAGACGCTCAAATCCGAAGGGCAGAGAAGAATGAAGGAAACGATCAGCCCATCCGCCTCGGCACCTGAGCCAGAACTGCCGTTCGGCACGCCGCAGAGCAGTGCGGCCGCTGGGGCAGAACCGGATGAGGTGGTGGTGATTAAGGGGCCTCCCCGTCCAGCGGGCTACGTTCCCCCGACTTCTTCTCGCACTCAGGAGGAACCCGAAATGAATCCAACAAATCCAACGGCATTAAATGTAAAACGAAGTGTGGATCGGCAGCGCAAGGAGCAGAGGGCTGTCACGTCGATCTTAAGCGGGGTGGGATTGGGGTTGCTGTTAATCATTGGGGGCTGTGCTGTGTTGGCGGGCTTTGGGGGGTTTGTGTTGTGGAAACAGATTCAGAGACAGAGCGTTACGGTGGATCAGATGGAGCAGAGAATTAACAAGGAGATTGCATCCCTGCAGGCCAGAAATGCAGAACTTTCGAGCGGATTGGAGTCGGCAGGGGCACAGTTGGCCAAGCAGCTGTCTCTTTTAGAGCAGGCGAAGTCCCAGCTGAATCGGCAAGAGAAGGATGTCGAAACGGTACGCCGCAGGCTTTCGATTATGGAGGGGGATTCGGGAGATCGGAGGCGATAGGCAGATGATTAGTCGTGTAGAACTTCGGAGGATTACGCAAGAGTGGCGGACTCGCTTGCAAAGGGTTCAACAGATTTTGCAGCCCAGTGAGTGGGCGGTGGATGATTGGAATCGTTTCGCTCGGGCTTTAAGCCAGATGGTTCGGGCACACGGATCGACCTGGAAAGAGGGGGAGACAACCTATTGGGATGTGCGTTGGACGTTGCAAGATGGTGGGGAGTTAATTTGCCAAGCGGAGGATGGTTCGGATGGAAAGAAGACGCTGGTGGTAGCTCAAACGGGGGGATTTGCAGAGGGTTTGGATAACTACACTTGGTTTTATGGAGAGTTTGGGCAAACAGGGGACTTTTTGGGAAATCCGTACTGGGTGGATGGAACGTGGAAAGAAGCGTTAGCCATGATGCTGCTACCTCAGCAGGCAGGGGCTGGTTTTTACTTAAGCGGGGGGAATGTGGGGACGACCCCTATGCTTACGGCCTCTTCCACCAACCCGCAACAGGCTTAAGTCAATATACATCAGTGCTTTATGCATGCTTGCAAAGGCATGGATTTCCGTATATGTTATTCGTCTTGAAAGGAGTTCGGCGGGGAGTCGAACAAAGGGCGTGCTGATCCGGTTTCCGTGATCGACCCAGATCTAATTTCGGATCAAAGGAAACGCCCCACCCTCGCAGACCTAAAGAGAACGATAAGAACCTCACGGAAGTGATTGCGGTTGGCCATCGAGGCTCAATCCATCCTTCGTCGATCGGGCGCTGAGCGCTCGGTTGGTCCGCTCGGGCAATATCTTTCCGCCGCACATCAACCTATGAGTCACGACGCACGATACGGATCCCGCCCCGGAGGCGGACCCCATGAACGCCGCCACCGCCGCCACAACCGTTTTGGTGGAGGACGGGGAGGTCCCCGCAGAGAAGCCCGGCCTAGCTCGGGTGGTTTCTGGGGCTTTATTAAAAAGCTATTTGGAATGGGTGGTGGATCAGCCGCCCCTGCTTCAAATTACTCCAGACAACGAAATGGTAGGACAGACGGACCCCGCCCCCAGCGGATCCGGACCGCACCCCCGATGGAGGTGCTCACGCCGAGATTGTACATTGGCAACCTGTCTTACGACGCTTCGGAGAGCGATGTGTTCGATCATTTGAGCAAAATCGCAGCGGTTAAAAATGTAGAAGTGGTTCGGGAAGGTGGGGGTAACTCCAAGGGCTTCGGCTTTGCCGAGATGCAGACCTTGGAGGGTGCTCAAGAAGTCGCCAAAAAACTCCATGACACTGATTTCATGGGGCGCCTTCTGATTGTAAACGGAGCGAAATCCACAGGAGAGCGTTTTGGTGGAGGCGGTCGTCAGGATCGCCCTCCGCGGGACGAGCGGCCTGAGCGGGGCTCGGAGTTTGATTACGAGCGCGGTCCTCGCAATCCCAGTTACGATTAATCGAAAAAAGTTAAGGATTGGCTAAAGCGCGTCGGGCCTTCTTGGAGGAGGCCCGACCGCTTTCAGCCAGCCAACGATTCACAGCGGAAAGATAGGCAAGCGCACTAGACTCGATCACATCGGTAGCCGCGGAGCGACCTGCAACGGGCTCACTCTTGGCCTTGAAGCGCACTCCCAGACTGACTTCTCCAACTGCATCTTTGCCTTCGGTCACGGCACGCACCTGATATTCGGTTAGATGCCCTTGCAGGCCCGTGATCTGATCAATGGTTTTCATGACCGCGTCGACAGCGCCATCCCCTGTGCCAATCGCAAAGTGATTTTGTTTTGAACACCGCAGACTGATTTCTGCAACAGGCTTTTCCCCTGTCCCCATATGAACGTGAAGGGCATGGAGGGAGTAAGTTTCACGTGGATTCTGAATATGAGCTCCCACGAGAGAGACAAGGTCATCGTCATAAATGAACTTTTTCTTGTCACCGATTTCCTTGCATCGAGTGAAGATGGCATTGAGCTCAGCAGGCCGGAGGGTGTACCCCAGATGTTTCAGGCGGGAAGCCACGGCGGCACGACCGCTATGTTTAGTGAGAGGAAGCTCTGTTTTGCCCCAGCCCACAATTTGAGGGTTCATGATTTCGTACGTTTCGCGTTTTTTTAGAATCCCGTCCTGATGAATGCCCGAGCTGTGGGCAAAAGCATTGAGGCCTACGATGGCTTTATTTCTGGGAATGGGGAAACCGCAGGCTCCTGAAACAAGCCGAGAGGTGCGTACAATCTCGCGGCTATGAATGCCTGTGGTGATGTGAGGATAACAGTCGGAACGGGTTCGCAGAGCCATGACAACCTCCTCGAGAGCAGCGTTGCCCGCACGTTCACCAATTCCGTTTAGAGTGCATTCGACCTGACGCGCTCCCGCGTGAACTGCAGAAAGGGAGTTCGCAACGGCCAGGCCTAGATCGTTGTGGCAGTGTGTGCTCAAAATGACATCGGTCGCGCCGTGTGCGAGGGTGAGAACATCGGAGAACATGCGGCCGTACTCCTCGGGCGTTGCGTAACCCGTAGTGTCAGGAAGGTTGATGGTGGTCGCACCTGCGGCAATGGCGGCTTCGACGACTTCGATCAAGAAATCGATTTCAGTGCGGGATGCGTCCTCAGGTGAAAATTCAACATTCGGGGTGAATTTCTTGGCCCTTCGCACCCCATCCACGGCGAGCCGAAGAATCTCTTTGCGGGCTTTGCCTAATTTAAACTCGCGGTGGATTTTGCTGGTTCCGAGAAAGACGTGAATTCGGCCTTTTTTGCCTGCGGGTTTGACGGCAGCCCCTGCGGCGGTGATATCTGCGGGCACACACCGGGCAAGTCCACAGATTTGGGGCCCGCGGACCGTTTTGGCGATTTCATGAACAGACTCGAAGTCTCCTCGGCTGGCGATGGGAAAGCCTGCCTCAATAATGTCGACACCCAGACGGGCTAACTGGCGAGCGACGGCGAGCTTTTGGGGCTGGGTCATCGCGGCGCCAGGGCACTGTTCCCCGTCGCGGAGGGTCGTATCGAAAATTAAGATGCGGTCATCGGCCATAAAACTATCCTAAGGCCAAATGCCCAAAATTGCACCTCTTGGGTAAAGCAAATTACCACAAGACAGGGCCCCAATTGAGGAGGCTGCTAGTAAGCGGCTTGGGCGCCTTTGAGATTCCTGCGGCGAATCCAAGGCATCAGGCCACGAAGACGAGCCCCTGTTTTTTCGATGGGGTGTTTTTCGCCTTTCTTGAGTAGAGCGTGATACCGCTTCATTCCAGTGCGGCTTTCGCGAATCCACTCTTTGGCGAAGGTTCCGTCACGAATTTCTCGTAGAACGGATTCCATGGCTTTTTTCGTACGACCATCCACCACGCGTGGGCCGCGTGTGACATCACCGTACTTGGCGGTTTCCGAAATCGAGAAACGCATGCCTGCAATGCCGGATTCGTTGATGAGATCCACGATCAGCTTCAACTCATGTAGAACCTCGAAGTAAGCAACTTCGGGTTGATAGCCTGCTTTGAGAAGAACCTCGAAGCCCGCCTGGATGAGGGCGGAAGTTCCCCCGCAAAGAACGGCTTGTTCGCCGAAGAGGTCGGTCTCGGTCTCTTCTTTGAAGGTGGTTTGGAGAAGACCTGCGCGTGTGGCACCGATCCCGCGTGCCCATGCCATGGCGATCGCCCGTGCTTGGCCGGAGGGGTTTTGTTGGACTGCAAAGAGGGCCGGGACCCCGCGACCTTCTTGATATTGGCGACGCACGATGTGGCCAGGGCCTTTCGGAGCAACGAGGATGACGTCCACGTTCTTGGGGGGTTTGACTGTTTTATAGTGAATGGCAAAGCCGTGGCTGAAGAGGAGGCATTGACCCTTACGAAGGTTAGGGGCGATATCTTTCTCGTAGACGGATGGAATCTTGAGGTCCGGGACAGCCACAAAGATGACGTCCGCAGAACGAACCGCCTCGGCAGTAGGAAGAACTTTAAAGCCGTGTTTTTTTGCGACAGCGATAGATTTGCTGCCTTTGTAAAGACCGATGGTGACTTTAATGCCACTATTTTTGAGGTTGAGGGCATGGGCGTGGCCTTGGGAGCCGAAGCCGATGACAGCCACACGGCGTTTTTTTAGTGGGGTCAGATTGGCGTCACGGTCGGTGTAGATGCGGGCGGGCATAGTTGTTTCTCCAGTTTGGGGGTTTTGTTGAGGGGTAAGATCAGCGGCGGGGTAGGGCAATACGACCTGTTCTGCTGAGCTCCAGCACGCCGAAGGGTTTCATGAGTTGTAGAAACTTATCAATTTTACTTTCGTCCCCTGTCACCTCGATCGAGAGGCTGCTGGATTGGACATCGACAATCTTGGCGCGGAAGATATCGCAGATCTGCATGACCTCAGGACGAGTGGATGAGGTGGCTTTGACCCGAAGGAGGATCAGCTCCCGATCGATGACATCGCCATCCTTGAAGTCGTGAACTTCAAGAACATCGACCAGCTTATTCAGCTGTTTGACCACTTGTTCAAGGACCTGGTCGTTGCCGACAACGACGAGTGTCATGCGTGAGATTTTGTCGTTTTGGGTGGGGCCGACGTTCAGGGTGTCGATATTGAAGCCACGACCGCTAAACAGGCCTGCGATTCGGGTGAGAACACCGAAGCGGTTCTGGACTACGACAGAGATAGTGTGGCGCATAAAAAAAGAAGATGTTGAACATCAAAAAGTAGCGACGAGGACGCGGGTGGGTCAAGCGGAAGGGTGGGCAGACTTTAGGAGAGGGAGGCGCGGAGACGGGCCAGTTCGTGGGCTTGGGCGTCGAGCTGTTCGCGTGCTTTGGCCAGATCGGTCTCCAGTTGCTTAATTCTGAGGCGCAGCGCGGAATCAAAAGCGGGGCTGGATTCGAAGGATGGAGTTGTTTCCGGGGCTTCCTCAAGTTTGATCGTTCTACTTTTGAGACGAGCAGCGCGGCGACGGCGCATTTCTTCAATAAATTCGGATGCCGTATAGGTTTCCTTGTTTCGAACGTGAGTGACGAGTTCGGAGCCCCCGAGTTGGCCACTCTGAAGAAACTCTGCGATTGTGCCTGCCGTGGTGGGACCGTACCGAGGACCATCCAAGGGCTCGACCCACCAGAGCATCTCAAGACCCGCGACTTCTGGAGCTTTAATCCAAGGCCCCTCGTCTATTTGAACAAGATCGTCTGGGGCAATGAGAGACTGGTTAGCGAGTGCTTTTAAGTGATCCAGATCCATCGGGCCTAAGATTCTGCCCGTTTGGACCTTCTGAAGCTTGTACAAGGAGGCCAGCTGGCTCATTGGATTTATTTTGAGGGCACGAGAATCTTTTGCCCGATTTTGAGTGGGGCTCCCTTGGCGAGCTGGTTGGCTTGACGGATCGATTCAGCGGTAAGTTTTAGTTGGTACTCCGCGTTGTAAGCCTGGGCTATGGAGCTAAGCGTGTCCCCCTTTGCAACCACGTGTTCATAACCCTCTTTCTCGGCCACTTTTTGGGTAGCGGGTTTTTCGACAGGCTTGGATTTTTCGCGCTCTTTTCGCTCCGCAAGCATTTTGGAGACTTCATCCAGAAGAGCCGTGCGCTCCTCGGATGATTTTGCCGCCGCGTTTGCGAGGCTTTCTTTCAGGGATTGGGATTGTTGGCGAAGTTCTGTGATCAGTTGTTCGAGGGTGGAGACACGGCTTTGAATCTGATCCACCTGTTGGTCGACCCGATCCACTTGATCGGCCGCTTTAAGAATCTTTCTCCGCTCCATTTCGGCATCTTCTGCAGCGCCTGGATTGGATTGCGCGAGCGAGAGTGAGGGAGAACCCAAAACGAACAGGAGGGTTATGAGAAGAGAAGATTGCATAGATATATATCACTCTCCCGTTTTCTGGCCGACAAGCTTTTCAAACTCTTTTTCTGAAATAACTCGGACCCCGAGAGAGCGTGCCTTTTCCAGTTTGGATCCGGCTTCTTCCCCCGCCAAAACGAAATCTGTTTTTGCGCTGACAGAGCCGACGACGGAGCCTCCTTGAGATTGGATCCGGCGAATAAAGTCCTCTCGCGGCTGCGTGAGAGTTCCTGTGATTACGAACTTCTTTCCCGAGAACACGCCCCCGCGTACGGCCAACTCTTCGGGCAAAGCCTCAAAGTTAAGCCCGGCCTTTTTGAGGGCATCCAGAAGGCGGCGGGATGCGCTTTCTTGGAAGAAGGCGACAATCTCTTCGGCCACTTTTTCTCCCACATCTTTGACTTGGGTCAGATCGGCCACTTTGGCTTTCGTGAGTGCCGAAAGAGATCCGAAGTGGCGGGCAAGTGTCTCGGAAAGAACTGCGCCGACTTGGGGGATGCCGAGGGCAAAGATGAGGCGCCCGAGGGTTCGACGGCGACTGGCATCGATTCCGGCGAGAAGGTTTGCAGCCGACTTATCGCCCATGCGCTCCAAGGCAGAAAGTTTTTCCTGTGTGAGATCGTAAATCTGATCCAAGTGGAGGATAAGGCCGGCGTCCACAAGTTGTGCGGCCATGACTTCTCCTAAGCCCTCGATATCCATCGCGCCGCGGTGGGCAAAGTGTTGAAGACGACGCTTGAGCTGACCGATGCAGTCGCGAGAGGTGCAGCGAAGGAAAACGTCCTCTTTCACCAAAGGGCCTTCGCACACGGGGCACTGGCGGGGAACACGGATGGGTTTGGATTGGGGTGGGCGTTTGGCGAGATTGACGGAGATGACGGCAGGAATGACCTCTCCTGCTTTTTCGACACGGACAAGATCACCTACGCGGATATCTTTACGGGCGATTTCCTCAAAGTTGTGAAGGGTGGCGCGGGAAACGGTTGAGCCGCTCAGAAGAACAGGATCGAGTTCGGCAACGGGGGTAATCACGCCTGTTCGTCCGACTTGGAAGGTGACAGAGAGAAGACGAGTTTCGGATTGGTCAGGGGCATATTTGTAGGCGATAGCCCAACGAGGAGCTTTGTCGGTCTGGCCCAAGACTTTTTGCTGGTCGAAGCGATTGACTTTGATGACCGCTCCATCGGTCGCGAAGGAAAACTTTGCGCGGGCTTGGTCGAGTTCGCGGACTGCAGTCAGGACATCGGCAGGTTTACGAACGTGGCGAAACCAGGAGTGTCCCGGCAGTCCCCAAGAAAGAATTTGCTGATGGAGTTCGCTTTGGGTTTTGAGAGAGAGACCGACCGATTCCCCTAGGCCGTACAAAACGATGGCAAGGGGGCGTTTCGCCACCTCGCGAGAGTCGAGCAGTTTGAGGGTCCCTGCGGCGGCGTTTCTTGGGTTCGCGAAAAGGGGCTCACCTTTTTTTGCGCGGGTTTGGTTCAGGGCAGCGAAGGCGGGTTCGGGAAGATAAACTTCACCACGAAATTCGATGCGGGGCGGCAGATCGGGAACAGAGAGGGGGAGATTGCGAATGGTTTTGAGATTTTCGGTGATGTCGTCGCCTTTTTCCCCGTCACCCCGGGTCAGACCAAGAGTGAGGTGGCCGTTTTCGTAACGAATGCTTACGGCCAGGCCGTCCACTTTGGGTTCGATGGCAAACTCAGCCGCTTGGCCGTGAAGGTTTTTTTCAACACGATCGAGAAATTCTGCCAGCTCCTGTTCGCTGTAGGTGTTGTTGAGGCTTTGCATCCGCACCGCGTGAGCGACGGTGCGAAAGGAGTCCAGCGGGGTACCCCCGACCTTGCGGGTGGGAGAGTTTTCGTCAGCCAGTTTGGGGTGATCGGTTTCGAGGTCGACCAGTTCGCGGTAGAGGCGATCGTAGGCGGCATCTGAGATTTCGGGTTGGGCTTGAACGTAGTAGAGGTGGTCGTGCCGGCGGACTTCTTGAAGAAGGCGTGCGTAGCGTTGGGCGGGGGAGTTGCTCACCGGCGGCGGCGTCGCAGGGCGAGGCCTAGGGAGATGCCGAGAACATCGGCAATCCAGTCGCGAAAGGAGACTTCGCGACCGGGGGCGAGGCGTTGGCTCTGTTCATCGAGGGCTCCAAGAAGGGATCCTGTCATGCCCAATGCGACGGAGGGGTAAGGAAGGGCCCCGAGGAGAAACCCGAAGACCGTGTAGACGCCAAGGTGCACAACTTTGTCATTGGGGAGATGGACGAAGGAGTCGATCTTTTGAATACGGGTTGCGGGGAGGGCGGAGACGCTCAGTATTAAGGCGTAGAAGGCGGCGCAGGGGAGAAAGTTTTTCCATGGCGGCTTTTCCATAACAAGGGCATTTTGGGGGTAGAGTGAAGCAGAGCAACGCGAAAGAATTGGCTCCCCTTTTAGGGATTGAGGGTGGAGGGACGAAGACGTCCTGGATCCTGCTGGGTCAGGGCGGGCGGCGTTTGGCGGGAGGAACTGTAGGGGGATCAAATTTGATGCTCGTGGGGAGAGAGGGGTTGAGAAAGGTGGTGACGGAGATTGCGAGCAAGGTGCCGATGGCGCCGCAGGCGATTGGCGCGGGCTTTGCTGGGGCGAGGGGCAAGAAAGAGATGGAGATGGCGCGAGGAGTTTTGCGTCAGGTGTGGCCGAGGGTGACGAAGGTGGTCGTTGGACAGGATACGGACTCGGCGCTTGGTGCGGCTTGGGGAGTGGAGGATGGATTTTTGGTGATTGCGGGAACGGGTAGCAATGTGGTGGGGAAGGTAAAGGGGAGAAAATATAGTGCGGGGGGGCACGGGCATATTTTGGGAGATGCGGGCAGTGGGTATGATTTGGCTCAGCGGGCAATTCGGGCGGTACTGCGGGAACGGGATCGTGAAGGAAAAGCTCCTGCTCTTGCGGCGACTTTGATGGCGCACAGCGGAGCCGGGGATTTAGATCACTTGGTGCGGGAAGTTTATCGGCCTCATGGAAAGGAGTGGCTGGCGGGATTTGCGCCTAGCATTTTGAGGGCGGCCGAGAGGAGGGACCCGCTGGCATCTCGTGTCGTACGAGCGAGTGCCTTGGAGCTAGCAGAGAGGGCGGGGGAGTTAGCAAAAAGGGTGGGGGTAAGGCGACCGCGCTGGGCTTTGACGGGAGGGCTTTTTCAAAACGGATTTTATCGGCAATCTTTCGTACGGGCATTGCGTGGGATTTTTTCTGGTACAGAGGTTTCCGTTTTAAAAATTCCAGGTGAGGTAGGGGCAGCGCGAATGGTTGCAGGCTCCAGTTTGCGTGTAGGCGAGAAGGTCGAAACGGAGAGACCACTGGTTTCAGTTGAGACGTTGCCGACGGAGCGAACGAATCCTCGGTCCCGGGGATTGCATAAAAAATCTGTGCATCAGCTGGTTCGACTATTTGTGGAGGAGGAGGCCTTTACTGTGCGAGGCCTCCGCAAGGCGAGCGGGGAGATCCAGAAAGCAGCTGAAATTGTATCTCGGGCGTTACAGCGGGGAGGGAGGCTTTTTTATGTGGGCGCGGGAACCAGTGGCCGGCTGGGCGTGTTAGATGCGAGTGAGATGCCTCCGACATTTCATGCTCCACCCGAACAGGTGCAGGCGATTCTAGCGGGTGGGCCTGAGGCGATCTTTCGAGCTCAGGAGGGAGCGGAGGATGATGAGGAGGCGGGGAGGCGGTCGGTTTGTGAGAGGAGGGTGGGGAAACGGGATGTTTTGGTTGGATTGACGGCGAGTGGAAGGACCCCGTTTGTGCATGGGGCGCTTCGAGAGGGGTGTCGGTTGGGAGCTGCAACGGTGCTTGTTACGGCTCATCCGAATTGGAGTCCTGTGAAGGGAGGGGTTAGGCCCCAAGCGGTGGTTCGGTTGGATGTGGGGCCAGAATTAATTGCGGGGTCAACACGGTTGAAGGCTGGGACGGTAACGAAGATGGTGTGCAATATTCTCAGCTCGGTAGCCATGATTCGGCTGGGTCGAGTGTTTGATAATCTTATGGTGAATGTGGTGCCGTCGAACGAGAAGTTACACGCACGAGCCATTCAGCTGGTGCGCGCTCTGACTCAAACAGGCGTGGAAGAGGCGAGAAAAGCTCTTCATCTTTCAGGCGGAAAAGTCACTGTCGCCGTAGAGCGATTAAAAAAGGTTTCTCGCTTGCCGAGAAAAAGATGAGGAGCAGATTCGGGTTGATGAAAAAAACTTTAGTCTACGTTGCTCTTATTGGATGGACGTGGGGTTTCGGTTGGGCCGCAGAGGCGAATCTAGCGGGCCTTTGGAAAAATACGGCGATCGGAATATCGCAATCGACGGTTATTGTTTCTCAGGAGGGACCCTTTTTGCATGTCGCGGGGTATGGAGTGTGGGCGGATGGGGGGTCGGGGGTGTGGCATGGGAAGGGAAAGATTGAAGGGGCGCGTGTGAAATTGCCGTTAACCTATACTCAACTTCCTAAGCCAGGGTTTGATCCGAAGGTGGAGTTGGATCTTCAAATTTCGAGTGATGCAAAAAGTTTGGAGGGAACTTGGAAAAATAGTTTAGGAAGGAAAGGACCCGTGAAGTTTGTGAAAGTAAATGCGGAGTCAGCTCCCAAAGTGGGAAACCCGGCTGAGGTTCCGGTAGGGGAAGGCCCTGCGACCGACACAGAGGCAAAAGAGGAGACGAAGCCTTAAACGCCATGAACTCGCCCTACTTCGTTCCGCAGTTACGGAACTACGAAGGGCTTGAGAAGAAAAGAAAAGGGGATCTGTTAAACGCCATGAACTCGACCCCAGTGGATGTCGAGTTGGCGGCTTAGGCAGAGTTTAAGCGCACGGAGGAGGCACGCGGCCTCAAGTTTCTGCCCCCTTGAAATGATGCTTGCGAGTGGCTCATTGGGGCGAAGACGAAGGACGTCTTGGCAGAGAATGGGCCCTTGATCTAAATCGGGAGTCACGAAGTGCGCGGTCACACCCACAATCTTGACTCCTTTGTCGTAGGCTTGGCGGTAGGCAGATGCTCCCGGGAAGGCGGGCAAGAGGGAGGGGTGAATGTTCAGAATTCTGTTTTTCCAGTGCCAAACAAAATCAGGGGAGAGAATCTTCATAAAGCGAGCCAGCACGACGAGGTCGACTTCAGCTTTTTCTAGGTGGGATTGGAGAACGGCCTCAGCCCGTGGCCGATCGCGATAATCGATAAAGGCGAAGGGAAGGCGAAAGCGGCGTGCGATGGATCGAAGTTGAGGATGATTTCCTGCGACGAGAACAGGTTCGGCAGAGAGGCCACGAGATTTCCACGCACGAAGGATGGCCTCAGCTGCATGCGTCTCTTTGGATACGAGGATGGCCAGGCGCTTGCGGGTTCTCGTGGCATCGGAAAGGCGAAGAGTGAGCTTCATGCGAAGTTGCTGTGCGAGAGAGAGGAGCTGGGCACGGATCTTTTGCCCTTCAAGTTTTGATCCGGGCCACGAAGCGAGAAGAGTCATGCGGAATTTACCTCGAGCGACCTGTTCCTCGAGGGATTCGATATTGGCGCCCATTCGGAACAGCTGTTGAGTCACCGCAGCAATCGCGCCCGAACGATCTGGTCCGACTAACCCGATTGTGACAAAGGAGCGGCTGGGCATTTTAGGTGGCCCTCAAGGTGCAAGAGGCGCGTGGGGTTTCGTGCAAAGTGATTTCAGAAAGACCCGGGAGAAGCGGGGCTAGCTTTTTCCAAAACCATTGGCACATAATTTCCAAAGTTGGGTTTTCTAGCCCTGTCATATCGTTGAGACACGAGTGATCGAGCTTTTCAAGGATTGGGCGGACCGCTTCGGCAATTTTCGCGTGGTCGTAAAGAAGGCCTGATTTTGGATCGGCTACACCCGAAACACACACTTCGAGTGAAAAGCTGTGACCATGAAGCTGGCGACACTTATGGCCCTCTGGAAAGGAGGGGAGGTGTTGCGCGGCTTCAAAATCGAACTTCCGGCGAAGGGTGATGAGCATTGTTTCTTTCTAGGGGGAGATGGATTTGGGGGCAACCGGGGGACTCATCCAGCGGGTGAGTATTTTTTCGAGGCATCCGCCCCAAACAGCCAACCCAGTGGCAATGAGGAGAAGGCTTGGGACTGCAATCCACGCAGATTGATCCTTCAGGCGAGAGGCAAAGTGTATGGCATAGGGTTGGTGAACCAGGTAGATGCCGTAGGAAAAAGAGCCTGCCAGTGCAAGACCCTGGCCCAAGTAGGGAATCTTTGACCAAAATCCTGAGCTTCCTGCCACAACGAGAAAACAGGCGATTCCAGTCAGAAAATCAACCGCCACGTATCCTCGAGGGAGTTGGTAGACTAGAAGAGCGACAGGGTAGAGACAGAGCCCGGTCAGAAGGCCACGACCCCGAAGCAACCAGTTCTCAAAAGAGTCTGGGTGTTTCGCAAACCAAGAGCCCAACACCATGCCAAATGCGAATTCGGGAAGGCGACTGAGTCCGCATCCTCCCAGAACCCACTGCCCACTGGATGGGTGGATATAGAGAAGATAGACACGGGCAAAAAATCCGACGACCACCGCGACAAGCAGGAAGGGAATCGGCCCCCACTTTCGCAGTCCCGCCATGAGGATGGGAAAGAGAGCAAAAAGCTGAATGATGAGGCAAAAGTACCACCAAGCCGCATTGAGATAGAAAAAGTTGTAGTCGATCCATAGGAACCGTAGCCCCGAAAGGCTTACCCAGAATCGCCAGTCGACAGGCTCGAGGCGGGCCTCAAATGGACTGATGAGGTAGATCAGATGGGCAAACCAGTACATCGGATACAGCCGGACAAGCCGATGAAGTATCCACGAGCCCCAAGCCACACCCCCGGATTTCTCGGCAGCCCGGGTGGCGGATTGAGCGAGAACAAACCCGCTCGCTACAAGAAAAAGACCTACCGCATGAAAACCCAACATGGAAACACCGATGAAAATGGAGCGACCGAAGGACGTCAGGAAGGGAATAAATCCTGTCCATGTGTCAGGTCGGATTACTCCGGTGATAAAATCAGAGCCGATCGGGGAGGGGGGTTTGATCCAGCAGGTGAAGGAGTGAAAGTAAACGACCCAGAGAATTGCCCACCCTTTCGTGACGTCGAGCCAGGCCATTCTTCCCTTCGCCATACGCAAGATTAAGAGATTGGTTCTCTTAGGCCAATTCGGAACGCAAAAGGTCGATCAGGGTTCGCATGCGAGCCTGATGGCGGGGTTCGGGTACTTGTCCAATGAGGCATAGGGCGACAACAAGATCATGCTCTGGATCGGCAAAACCGATTGAGGAGCGGGCGCCACCGTGTCCGAAGGCTTTGTCGGAAGACTTTGTGCCAAAGCCGTAGGGCACGGTAGTGGCTCCGTGCTTGTTGCTGTCCAGAATGATGCCAAGGCCAAAATCTACGATGTGAAGAAATGTCATGTCTTTCACTCCCGTGCGCCAGGGTTGCAAAAACTTGCGGATTGAGGCGGGTTGCAGAACTGTCTTTCCCGTTTCCGGGCTAACTCCTCCTGATCCAACGGTTTGGTAGAAGCGGGCTAGATCAAGGGAGGGTCCGCAAAGATTGCCAAACTCGTTCTCTAATGGTGAGGCTACCCATAGATCGGATTTTCGCTCCTCCATAGGTATTTCAGCATTACGGTTTTTTTCTGCAAAAAAGATCCCGCGTGCTCCACTTGGTTCGAGAATGGTTTTATGGAGGAAGTCTCGCCATGGGCGATTTGAGTGATGCTCGATCCACTGTTGCAAAAGCCACCAACCACCGCGGGGATCGTATGCAGCTTGTTCAGGAGTGAGTTGGCAGTCCGCGGAGCTCGTTTGAGCCAAAGTTTGCAAAGTGATGTTTCTGGGTGCCGAAAGGTCTAGGTTTGGAAACCGAAGGCCCGTCCGGTGCGTGAGCACAGAGAGCAATTTTAGATTTCCGAGTGGCGTTCCTGTGAGTTCAGGAAAAGTTTTGGAAATGGGGTGGTCCCAAAGGTCTGGTTTTTCCTCAAGAACCTTAAGAATGCCCGCTGCGACAACAGGTTTGCCTGCGGAGAGCCAGCAGACGGATGTATGAGGAGCGGTCACTTTACCGCCATAGAGCGTGTGAGGGATGCCGCGGCGAATAGCAGTCAGGGAGTACCCACACCACTGATTTGAACTTAGACCCTCCTCCAGATGGCGTTGGGTTCGCGAGAGGTCAGGCATCGGGTTCGATCGGAAGATCGCCGGGTTCGTGTCGAAGGGCGACATGGGTGACTCCGGGAAAAGAGTCCCGTAATGCTTGGTTCACGCGGTTTTCTATTTCGAAGACTTGGCGTGCGGTGAGTTGGTCGGCGACCTGAATATGGAGATCAATGTGGATATCGTTTTGCATTCCGTGAGAGCGAATGGCGTGGGCGCCGCGGACGCCCTCCACCTTTTCGGCAACGGACCGAATTAGGGCAGGGTCAAGGCGGGTTGCATCGGACACAACTTTTACGCCCTCGAGGAAAATCTCGTAAATTGCCCGGCCCAAGAAAATAACGATTCCGATCGCTAAAAGAGGATCGAGCCAAGGAATTTGGAACGCCCCGCTCCCTAGCGCGGCTATGGCGAGGAGCGAAGAGTAGATGTCTGTGCGGGTGTGCGTCGCATCAGCGAGGAGAAGGGGGCTTGAAACCTCAAGCCCTGCCCTCTTTTCCCAGTTTGACAAGAAAGTGTTTACGACGATTCCCAGCGTGAGAAGGGAGAGTCCCAGCCAGCTAAATTGTGGGGCGGGAGAGTGGTGGAGCAGGCGCGAGATGGAAGCTCCCAAGATTTCCCATGCACTGAGAAAGAGAAGACCTGCCACGATCATGGTGGTGAGGATTTCATATTTACGATGTCCATAAGGGTGGTTGGCATCCGGAGGTCGGGCGGCAGCGGTGATTCCGATGAGGGCGATGACGCTGGCGGCACCATCGAGAAGGGAGTGCATCGCATCGGAAAGAACGCCCAAACTGCCAAACCGCCAACCGATCCAAAACTTAAGAGCTGCGAGAAGAACGTTGCAAACGAGGGCAGTTAGCAGGACGTGACGGATCCGAGCGGCACGAATTGCGTCACTCACATTTGTCGGTCTGCTGCTCCGCCCGCGCGAGGAGCCAGATAGGAGGCCAGACCTTGGGCAAGAGGGGGCGTATGAAAGCCGAGGAGTTGGGAGGCGGGAGAGGAGTCCCCCGCTTGGCCCTCCTCAAGCATCACAATTTGATCCGTGGTTAAGGGGGGATGAGGAAGGAGGCGTTCGGTCACGGCAGCGAACAGCCTACAAAGTTGGAGTGGGACGGGGAAAAGAATTGGTTTGGAGTGGGTCAACCAGATCCAAGGAAGAGTTGCGAGAATCACATCGGGCGAATTTTCGACCCAAGAGGGGCGAAGGCCAAGGACGCATGTAATTTCAAGAGCGAGATCGCGCAGAGTTGTGGTGGGGCCACAAAGATCGAAAGCTTGGCCGACGGCTTGGGCTTGGCCTAGGGATCGGACTATGGAGTCGGCGACAGATAACACAGATACGGGGCAAAGAGTGACCTCTTTACCGCCTGGAATGGGAAGAAGGCCTGCAGACAACCAGGAAAGGGGGGGCTGAAGCAGAGAGGCGAGGCGGGTGGTGGAGGCGTCACCTTTTCCGTAGATGAGAGAGGGCCGAAAGATGGTGGAGGCTAATCCGCTGTTGCGCACGATCTCCTCCGCGCCCCACTTCGTTTGGTGATATTGGGAGACAGCGTGGGGACGAGTACCGAGGGCGCTGAGGTAAACCATACGAGGCACGGCGGCGGCTCGGGCGGCGGCAACCACGTGAGCTGTGCCTTCCTGGTGAACTCGAGCGAAAGTTTGATTCCGAGATTCGTGGATAATCCCAACTGTGTGAATGACTGCTTGGGCTTGGTGAAACGCGCCGCGCAGGGAGTCAGGTTGAGTGATGTCGGCGGCAAAAAATTCGGCTCCCTCAGGGAGTTTCGAAGGAGGGGTGCGTGCGAGGGCGCGGACGGGAAGGCCCTCAGCGCGCAGGGCACGGCAAATTTCCTGGCCGACAAAACCGGTTCCACCTGTTACGACAATCATATGCCTCCGATGCTAGAAGAAGTGCTCATCAACTCACGAAGTCATACAGAATTTCTGCCCTTAGCACAAATCCTTGAAGAGGTGGCAGCGAAGCGGGGTTGGAGGGATGGGTTGTTGCATGTGGTGATTCCGCATACCACGGCGGGGGTCACCATTCAGGAGGGGGCGGATCCGGATGTTCGACGGGATATGGCGGTTGCTTTGGAGAAGGCTGTGCCATGGGAAAGTCGGGAGTATCGCCATGGGGAGGGGAATAGTGCGGCGCATGTCAAAGCGGCGATGGTGGGGAATCATCTGGCTTGGCCTTTGGAAAAAGGAAAGTTGAGGTTTGGGACGTGGCAGATGATCTATTTTGCAGAGTTTGATGGCCCGCGCGCACGGCAGGTGTGGGTTGGGTTTCAACCTTTGAATGGGGAGGCTCAATCCAAGACGTCGTGAATTTTTGAAGAGGGGAAAAGTTTTCCCGGACACTCGGTGGGCTTGGTATTGATTTCGCGATGAAGACGGAATTTGAGGCGGGGTGAGGGGCTGATTTTGCGAAGGTGTAGCACGAGTTCAGTCAAAGCATCGATTTGGCGAGGGCTGGGTTGGTGATGGGTGAAATCTCCAACGAGGCAGATTCCGATTGCGATTTCGTTCAGGCTATCACTTGCGAGGTGACCTCCTTGGATCTGTCTACGCCAGCGGTTGCCGACCTCAATTTGGCCGTTCCCTGAATCGGATCCGTTGCCGATGACAAAGTGGTAAGCCATCCCGTTCTCCATGCCGCGTTCTTTATGATAGGCATCAAAGATGGAGGCGTTTCCTCCCGAGGTGCCGCTGTGGTGAACCACGATGTATTCCCATTCGCGCATGTCATCGCGCGCAGAATCGATCTGGGCACGGACGGGAGAGAGAAACGTGAGTTGCGGGGCGGGGGAGGGCAGGGGAATGGGAGGGGGAAGGATGATTTTCTGAGGCGTGCTTTTGGGAGGTTGAAGACGCAGAAGATCGTCAGGATGAAGGGTGTCGCCTTTCAAGGAGTTCCATTTGCGAATGTCCTCGATTGAGACCGCTTGCTCTCGGGAAATTTTGGCCAAGGTGTCCCCCTTTTTGACCTTTACCCACTCCGGCTTCGTTGAGGAGGGTTTTGCTGGGGGGGGAGCTTCGGTTTTTGGCGATGGGGTTGAGGGTGGAGGGTTTTTGGCCGATGGGAGCTGCAGGATATCCCCTGCGTGAAGACGCTGAGGGTTGACGGAGGGATTCGCTTTCATAAGGGCTTGGGGGGTGGTGCCCCGAGCCTTTGCGATCTGGTAAAAAGTCTCTCCTTTCTGAACCGTATGAGTGGTGGCGGCAAAGACGGTGGCCATGATGCCGAGCCAAGCAAGAATCCCTAAGAATCGGCGCATGTGCATACTTCTGCGTTAGCGGTTGGAAGGGGGGTCGCCGACCCATTTTGTCATCAAGGCAGGGCGGGTCGTGGCTTGGCGAAGGTGCATAAGGGAGGTAGAACGGAGCATCTATGGCAGTGTAGCTCAGCCTGGTAGAGCAAGGGACTCATAAGCCTTGGGTCGGGGGTTCAAATCCCTCCACTGCCACTTTATTTTTT
>JBBAWA010000014.1:20638-22106 GCA_040397425.1 Methylacidiphilales bacterium | reverse complement strand
GTCCAAGCGGGGGCGGATGGTCTTCTCCTTCTCGACCTCCCGCCCGAGGAAGCTGTGCGCGACCTTCCACCCGGAGGCGACCTGCGCCGCATCGTCCTTGTCGCCCCTACCACACCCGAAGCCCGTGTTCGTTCGCTCGTCTCCGCCGCTTCTGGCTTCGTCTACTATGTTTCCCGTGAAGGTGTGACCGGAATGCAGCAAAACCTACCAACCACCCTCGGGGAGAAAGTTTCCTTCCTCAAAAAATCGACCTCTCTTCCCGTCTGTGTTGGCTTTGGTATCTCCACACCCGAACAAGCTGGCCAGGTCGCCTCCCTGGCCGACGGCGTTGTCGTGGGCAGTGCGATTGTCGATCGAATCGCCAAACTCGGCCGCTCTCCCCAGCTCATCCCGGAAATCACCGCCTTTCTCCGACCCATCGCACAGGCCGTTCACTCCGCGTGAGCCGTCTCTTGGGTGTCGACTTCGGTACGGTCCGAATCGGGCTGTCCCTCTCCGATCCCACAAGAACTCTCGCCTCTCCCCTTCCTTTTTTAGATAATAAATCCCCTCAACAGGTCATCGCCGCCATCACCGCGTTAATCGAAACCCACCAGATTACAGGTCTAGTTATCGGGATACCCCGAAATATGGACGGCACATACGGACCCTCTGCCCATAAAGTCAGGGATTTTATCGTCCAAATACAGAAATCCATTGCTCTTCCTATCACCCCTATCGATGAGCGACTCACCACTGCCCAAGCCTCTAAACAGCTCTCTAGTATAGGTTTGAATCAGAAGCAGTTACGTAAAAAAGTCGATAGCTCCTCTGCCTCTCTTATTCTCCAACAATACCTTGACCGAAACACCCCCCTTCTCTAGTCAAGAAGGGTGCACCTCGGAGATAAAATAGTGAAGCCCAGACGTATTGCAGACAAAACTCACTGCTTATTCGCCATTTTATTCGCACTCGTTGCCCCTCTCTTTGCCCAAATGGAGCAGAGCAGCCCGGCTTCCATCCCCAAAGAGGTCCTGACCGCCACAAACGCCCCAGCCCGACTCTCCCCCATGGCCGATACCGACTCTGGTGACGCCGTTTCCAGAATCTTTGTCGAAGACCGAATCACCCTAGAGTTTATGACAGGCGCCATGTTCTCTCCCTGCGGTTTGGGTCCAACCGCTCCTGTTTTCAACTACCAACAGAACAACATCCGCCTCGGTTGGATGCTCGACTCCCCCAACTCTTGGGGCCCTTGCGCTGATATCGATAGTCCTCTCCGTGGAAATTTTGAAGGCATCTTCGAAACCACAGGCTCCTACATCTGGCACAGCTTTGGAACCTACATGGTCGGAATCACAGGACTCGTCCGCTACAACTTCGTTCAGCCCGACTGGATCGTGGTTCCTTACGTTCAGGGCGGCGCTGGTATCGTTTACACGAACGCCAGAAACTGGTCGAACCAAGATGCCATTGGGGGCAATTGGGA
>JBBAWA010000014.1:0-20538 GCA_040397425.1 Methylacidiphilales bacterium | reverse complement strand
CGCGGAGAAGACTTCTTCGGTTGGCAACGCCAAGATCCCGATCCCACCGTCCAACTCGCACTCGAGAAAGCCCTTCAGAAAATCTTTAACCGCCCAGTCGCCGTTGCAGGATCCGGCCGAACTGATCGGGGCGTTCATGCCCTCGGCCAAGTCGCCTCCTGCGAAATCCCCCCCCTTCATCCTCCCGCCACTCTCGCGAAAGCCCTCAACTTTCATCTCCCTGCAGGGGTCCGAGTCCTCTCCGTCCGACGTGAGAAACCTGGTTTTCACGCCCGCTTCTCTGCCAAAGGAAAATCCTACCTATACCGAATCGCCAACACCGATCCTCTGCACCCGCTGGAAATCGGTCGGGCCTGGCACGTCCCTCGCCCGCTCGATCTCACCCCATTGCGCAAAGCCGCCAAGATTCTGACCGGGAAACACGACTTCGCGGCCTTTACCTCCAACCCGGGATACGAGCGCAAATCTACCGTGCGGACCATTCGCTCCATTCGGATCGTCAAAAAAAAGAGCGGTGTTTTAGAGCTGACCTTCGCAGGAGACGGCTTTCTTTATCGAATGGTCAGGAATCTAGTCGGAGCCCTCGTCAAGGTCGGCCAAGGTCGACTCACCCCCGTCGAACTGAAAAAGATTCTCCACTCCCGCTCGCGCTCGACTGCCCCGCCCACTGCACCCGCTGAGGGCTTGTATCTTTTCAGCGTAAAATACTAAATTCTCGGCCCTTCGAAGTCCCGTAACCCCGGGACGAAGTAGGTCGACACAGATTCACTGGTAGGGGCGGTTATCCCTAACCGCCCATGCTCCTCGCTGACCGGAGTGTCATACGCATCCTTGGGCGAAGCAGGGTTAAGCCAACACCTTCGCTAGTCGCTTCGTCGTTTCTTCTCGATCAATTCGACTGGCTGCTACATCCAGAACGAGCTGTTCCCACTCTGGGCCGTCCGGTTTTGTTTCTACTCCGTTCAGCCGCAGAAAAACCAAGCAAGCGCCCAATGCTGTTCTCTTGTTCCCGTCGAGAAAGGGATGGTTTCGGCAAAGATAGTACAAGTAAGCCGCTGCGATCTCTGACAGGGACTCGTAAATCGCTTTTCCACCAAAGGTTGCCTGCGGTGCGGCCACAGCCGACTCCAACAGAGCATTTTCCCGTATTCCGTCGGATCCACCAAAGTCACGGATGGCCGACTGGTGGATCTCCCTGACAATTTCGACCGTGAGATGAAAACAGTTTTCTGGCGTAGCACTCACGCCAACTTCTTCATTGTCTTGGCATAGTCCTTCATCGTTTTTTCGATGACTCCCGAAACCACCTCTTTGGAGATTCGCGGATGGATCGGAGTGAGGACAATCGAGCCGCCCTCGTGATAACTCATCGTGACCTCATCCCCCACCTTCAGATGGGCCAACTCCATCAGGGCTGAATCAAAAATGATGCCCTGAGAATTACCAATTTTTGTAATCGCCTTGATCATCATGTAATACTATGTTTAACAGCTCATTTGTCAAAGCTGTTCTCCGCCCCTTGGACCTAGGCCTCTAATTCTTGCCTGCTGCCGTTGAGATCTGCTCGATTTTAGGGGATGCGTACGAATAGTTTTCCGCTTTCTTCATCCAGCTCCAACCTGCGATTCCCAAAAACAAGGCAATCAGAAGGAAAAATACCGCCCGAACTTCAAGCAACCTGCCACTTGGGACTCCAGAGCCCTTATGTCTGACTGCCCTCGACCCAAAGAAAAACTTAAGAAATTCCATACTCTAATTTTGGTTATCTCAAAACCATCTCTCAACCCCTTTATTGTTAATTTTTTGCGTCAATTTACCGTCTACAGATGCTGACACTTCCGAAAGTGTTGCAACTCATTGATCTTCTGTAGCTTAGTTGTGATTTTTAAATATCGCTTCGCAGGATAAAGTTATCGATGGATGTTGGGGGTTTGCTGACAGATTGTTGTATTGACGCAAGGTTGTGCCTACCGCTGGTAGTAGTCCGAATCAGAATTGGGGGGTGGAAAGCTTACAACCGAGCAAAATAGACTTCAGAGCCGTCTGGAATCTTGGGGTAAATATTTTCAAGTCGTTTGGGCCGTGTATCACAGAAAGTTTTTGCTCCCCTCTCGGACCAATCATTAGAACTGCCTTTAAGGTTGCGATGCTCAGCCTCACTTTGTGCGCCTCCGCCTTCAGCCAGCAGTTCGGTGGAATTCGAGGGCAAGTGGTCGATTCAGACTTTGGCCAACCAATCGCGAAAGTGATGGTTACCCTTAGCGATACCCCTTTTGGAGCCTTAACTGATGATCAGGGAAATTTCACAATTAGTGGTATTCCCCCTGGGGCTTATACCCTGAGCGCCCGGAGTGGTGGTTACTTACCCAAATTGGTGCCCAGTGTGGCAGTTTCATCAGGTTCTTTTAGCGACATACGTATTGAGACTATTGCCGAGGTCGAAGAGATGGAGGAGTTGGTCGTACCCGGTGAACTGGATAAGAGCTCGGAGGTCGGCCTTTTGGCGGAGCGTCAGAACGCGGCTGCAGTCATGGATGTTATGGGTGCAGACCTAATTTCGCGTCTAGGCGCAGCCACTGCTGGAGATGCCTTAAAATCGATGGTCGGCACCTCTGTCGTCGATGGCAAATATGTTGTCGTCCGTGGTCTATCCGACCGATATGTGAACACCCTTCTCAATGGTGGTCGCCTGCCCTCTACCGATCCCGACAAGCGGGCCATCAATGTTGACCTTTTCCCAGGCCCCACGCTTGAAAGCCTAAATACCACGAAAACGTTCACACCCGATCAACCCGGAGACTTCACAGGAGGAAGCGTAGACATTCGTACCAAAACATTCCCCGAGAAACCCAGCTTCGGGGCCAGCGCTAAGGTGGAGTATAATTCACAAGCCACTTTTAATCCAAATTTTCTTACCTACCAAGGCGGGGGGACCGGACCTTTTGGCTTTCAAGCCAACAAACGATCCATTCCCGATGCAGTGCTGAATGCACCCATTCTAAGTACGACTGCTGGAACTGCACCTGAGACTTTGGATATTAATAATCCCGGCGACACCGAAAAAGCGGAGGAAATTAACGCCTTGCAGCGCCAACTGACGCCTGTTGCTGGCCTCAAAACGAAATCGGTCGGGCCAAACACCAGTCTCAACTTGCAAGGGGGAGACTCTGTCGAATTAGGGGAAGATGAAATTTTTGGAGTTTTCGGGGCCTTCAGCCAGCGCAACGATTATAGCGTGCTAGGAAATTCGACTCGTACCCCCACTTTCCGCCAAGAAACAGTTGGTGGAGTAACGCAATTGTTTGCCCCTGCGAAACTCACTGAAAACCGCGGCACGCAAGACAACCTCTGGGGTACGCTTGTCAATATGGCATACCAGCCTGCATCAGAACAAAAAGTTGCGGTGAATTTTATCTTTAACCAGCAGGCTAGTGACATAGCAGACTACCAGCAGGATTCCACAACGGACCCAAATAACATTACCCAGTACCAAGTCATTAATTACAGCCAGCGCACTCTAGCCTTTCTTCAATTCAACGGAAATCATGTGATCGAGCCACTCGGCTCGATGAAAGTGGATTGGGTGGGAGGCGTGGGACAATCCACACTGGATGAGCCCGACCAGAGAGTTTTCATGAACTCATATAACCCGACCGATGATATCTATCAGAAATTGGAGAATCAGTACTCCCCCTCAGGCACAAGACAACCATTGCAACGTTTCCAACGAAACTTGACGGAGGGTGACTACAATTTCCTAGCCAATCTAGGGATTCCCCTTTTTCAAGATGACAAGGCGAACCCCAGCAAGTTTAAGACTGGCTTTTATATCGATACATCTCAGCGCTCCTACACCCAAGCATCTTTCGCATATACATATGGGCAAGCAGGAAGTCCAGAATATAGGGAATTCGGCGGTCCAACCGATCCCACAAATGGCGACAATTGGTCAGAGGTCTTTTTGGATGAGAATCGTTCTGGCCTGATCAACGAGGCTGGTCAGCTCGGGAACGATCAACCCTTAAGTTGGTCATTAGGCAATTTCAGCGGCGATACCGGAAGTTTTTATAATGCCTACCAACAGGTCATTGCTTCCTATGCAATGACGGAGTTTCAGCTTTTTCCTCAGCTCACCTTTGTGGGAGGCGCGCGTTTTGAAAATACGGATTTACAAGTTCAGGGCTCGAACGATTTGCCCGCCAGCTTTTTTCCTGATCCTAACTTTAGCACTCCTGAGGGTAGTGGACGTGCGAAGATTCAGCAGCTTGACCTTTTGCCATCTGTTGGTGCCACCTTTCAAGCCATGCAAAATGTCAACTTGCGATTTGCTTGGTCTCAAACGCTTGCCCGCCCCTCTTTCAAGGAGCTCGGACCCGTCGTATCGCAGGATTTCGCTGATTCTGCTATTTTTGTAGGTAACCCGGAACTCCAATTGTCCTCAGTGAATAATTACGATTTTCGGGCTGAGTATTTTCCCAGGGCGGGCGAGGTGGTTGCCGTCAGCCTTTTTTATAAGCTGATTGACAAACCGATCGAACAAACCCGTGCCAGTGTCGGCTCTGATGGCGGCACCGAGTTTTTTAAGTACATCAACAATCCATCAGGAAGTCTTTATGGGGTAGAAGTTGAGTTCCGTAAGAGGCTCGATCAGGTGTCCTCTTGGCTCAAGAATTTCACAGTTAATTTTAATTATACCTATACCCAATCGGAGGTCGCTCTTACTCAGGATCAAATTATTGCGAATCAAGCGGTAGGCATTCTAGAAACGACACGTCCTTTGCAAGGGCAACCGATTTATATTTGTAATGCGGGACTTAGTTATGATGATCAGGAGCGTGGGTTTTATGCTGGTCTCTTTTACAATGTAACAGGCCAATTCCTCTATGCCGCAGGCAACGAAGTGCCCGATATCTATGAGCAGCCTGCCCCTTCATTAGATTTTAACATTACCCAACGATTCGCAGACCAGTGGTCACTTACCTTTCGAGGCAAGAATCTACTCAACCCTGTTTTTCAGCAAACCCAAACATATCAAGGTGTCCAGTATACGTACTTCCAGTACACCAAAGGTTGGGACATGAGCTGTACGGTCAACTACAGCTTTTAGCGTTTTGTCTCTGATGTGCTTTTTTTCTTTGTATCCCTCTTAGTGGCCTGCGTACTCTTTTTAGTTTCAGCACCTGATACAGTCCAGCCTGGATCCAGAACCATATCTCCCCCCTCCCCTCGACTAATCGAGTCTAGTATATCCCGGACAGCTGGACTGGGGACCCGATTCGATTTGCCATAGGACATAAGTATTCCGATCGCATTCATCATTCGTGCCCGCGGGTGTATGTGACTTCGGGCATCCTTGCTGGCTTGAAGCCAGATATCCTCAGCACGATCTGGATTTCCAAGGAGGACCCATGCATTTGCGATTGCTGCCGAGGCAACAGGCCGGAACACAAGCGGAACTCGTTTTGCATCTTGCTCTGAAAGAATTAAGACCGATTTAGCCTCCTCAATCTCCCCAAGGTCCTGCAGGCCCTGAGCCGCCTCTGCCAAAAGGACAATCCGATCCTCAATCTCGTATGGGGTAGCCTTCACATCTTCAAGCACAGAATCAATTAAAGGCCGTAGGGTTGCCTTTTCATCCCATCGAGTCCCTCGGGAAACAATCTTACAAAGTGAGTAAGGCCGATCCCCTGGGTATCCAGCATTGGCCGAGGATATTGCACGTGAGATCCATGCCTGAGCCTCCTGTCTTTGGCCCGAATCTCCTCCCTGATCGGAACGATGCAACATGGCGCTGATAGCACGAGGATAGCCGATTGCGGCATCCTGACTACTTTGCTCACCCTTCCATATCTTTTCCGCTAAAAGAGCTGCCTCAGCCTTCGATAAGACATCACCAGGAGGCAGTTTTTTGAGTAACCCCTCGGCCTTCCTATCCCCTTGGCTCCAGTAAACGTAGGGAGCCTGCTCATGCTCGATGCGACCTGTCCAATCCACTCTATCTTTTATCATCTCCTCGGCTCTTTTCCCAAGAAGTTTGGCAGATTTGGCATCACCCTGGTGGTAGGCTTCGACAGCGGAACGATAAAGAGCCAATGCAATTCTGCGCTCATTAGGCAGGGATACGTTTAGAACTTCTTGAAAGTAACCCTGCTGTGATGTTTGGTCGATCCAACTGGCGATAACTTTGGCCTTGGCATCATCATCCCCAGTAATTTTATCAAACCACAAGGTAGCCTCCTTTGAGGCAACGGGGATAGGCTGAGACGCGATACTATTTTTTTTTGCGCAACCTGAAAAGAATATCAGGCCTGTGGCTAATAAGAACAATAGGTACATTCTGGATTAAAAGAAAACGAGCGGGTCAGATATTCTGACCCGCTCGTTCTCAAATTAGATAAAACTACTGTTTAGAGAGGCAAAATGCGGCAGTAGATCTTCCCAACTGAGCTACTGATTTCACGATCCACATTTGCACCCGCACCAACTACCGTTTCGATCGATGTGTATCGAACGTTCTTTGTAGACTTTTCTACCGAGTAGCTAATACCACTCTCCGCAAAGAACCGAACGTAGGTTTTTCCACCTGAGGTGTATAGGTTTACAGTTGGCTGTGCAACATTCGCACTAGTGGAAAGAACTCCGATGGTGTCGAGAACGCTCCAACCACTGAGCCAGTTGTTATCCTTCATCGCACCGCGGAAATCCACAGCCGTGAAGAAGTTATCATTCAATGTCGTGCGTACATTTGTACCGTTGGACCGCTCATCAACACCACTTTTCAGGCGAAGATCCACATTGGACAAGCGACCCGTGTTTACAAAGATCTGGTTGTCTTTAGCGGCACTAAACACATTGCCTGTATCAGCGTTAACTACATCAGTTACAGCTGTAGGGTTGTTATTACCATCTTTCACAATCGTACCAGATGGCGCAGCCACAGTGAATGTAGTGTAACGGATAAATCCGTCTTTGTCAGGGGCAGCACCAGTCCCGATGCCATCAAAACCACCAGTATTACGGGTCGTTGTGAAACGGTCTGCAGCATTTGGATTGATCATATACGCTGCAGTTGTGTTCTTAAACTCCGTGTAGATTGTGTTTAACACGCGACCACCGGATTTGTCTTTGAAGTTTGAACCACCCTGAGGTGTGGTATATCCACCAGTGATTTCCAAAGCTCCCTCGCCAATGGCTGACCAGTTAGCCATAGTGAAGACAGACTGAGGCAATGACGTAGCACCGTCTGGGCCGTCGAACTCTCCCAAATTGTCGCCATGATTAGCAATGTTACGAGTAGTAGTTCCTAATCCAGTGCCACGGGCACCAGTGGCCGAATTGTTCTGCATCGTCACTGCAAACTGGGTTCTGCCTCGGTAACCCTCGTCGTAATCAAAACTATCGTCACCACCGAATAGACCAGCAACGTACTTCTGATCGACGCAACCACCGAAATTCTCAAAGTCGTCGTCTGCATTGTTGAAAACCTCAACAAACTCAATGGTTGTGCCGCGACCACAACCGCCAGTTGTTAGCCCATTGATTTCGTTGCCTACGGCAAGGATAAAACCACCATATCGGATAGAAATGAATCGGAGAACACCGCTGCAATCCTCATCATCAATGCCACCGTAAACTCCACCGCTGAAGGTGCCTGCGACTCCGTAGTCTGTGCCATTGATAGTTTGAAAGCCTTCAATGTAATTGGAACCCCTTCCTTTGACAATAGCACCGGTTGTGGGGTTAATACCAGGGGCTCCAACGGTACCTTCAGGAGTACCACCAGCATTGGCGGAGCCGATACCGACACGCGCTTTGCCGAGAAGAATCACACCACCGAATGCAGTATCAATAGAGTGCACTGCAGTTCCATTGAAACGGGCGGGATTAGGTACGCCACCCGTATTGTCCCCATTCTGTGACGAAGGAACGGTAGAAACGCCTCCGGGGACATTCGGATCATCAATACAAGTAAAGATGATCGGAGTCTCAGAGGTGCCATTCGCGATCAATTTAGCACCACGAGTAATAATCAAGGATCCAGGATTTGCTGGATCAAGTGGGCCTGTACCACCTGTAGATTTCTGCTCACCACGGACAATTGTGCCGGGCTCGATTGTCAAAACAGCCGGGGCTTCAATAAAGGTCAGGTTGTTTAGGATATAGACATTGTTGGCTGTCCACCTCTGATCGGTGTTGATCATGGTAACTTTGCCAGCGAGAGGTCCACTGGTACGGACGTTGTTGCCAGGGATATCGTTAACGTTGATAAAGTTGGCAGCTTGGGCAATGCCAGCCACCAATGCTGTAGTTAGTAAGAATGCTGTTTTTTTCATATTATTATTTCCTTTTTGTGTGGTTGATTGTCCTTGTTAATTAAGAATTTTTGCGAAAGCGGCGCAGTGCGATCAAGCCGGAAGCACCGAGGATAAGCAGTGAAATGGAGGAAGGCTCGGGCACAGCGATTGTGCTGCTTGTGACAGCCTGAGAGGTTACGATGTTACCGTCTGCACTCACACCACCAACCCAAAAGCCAGGTGTATTGCCGAACGTTAGCCCAGCTCCACCTGCAGTACTTAGCTCGACAAACGAGTCCTTGGAATAGATCGAGTTCGCCGTTGCGAAATTAGCGGCAGCCTGAAAGACGATCCACTCTGTGCCAGCACTAACATCGGAGAAGCTACTCCTGTTCGACATCAAAACTAGCAAGTTTTGACCTGCGAACTGGCCAACAGCGTTTGGGTTAATCACAGGCCACTGCTCGGGCTCTAACGCATCGGGGGCAGGCGCACTTCCCACATTCACTGTAAACGCACCACCACCATCATTAATGAGGGTAGAATTAACATCGAAGCTGTATGCCGAGCGGAAGTTGCTGGCGATGTCAGCCACAGTCCATGGACCACCAACGTAGGATGATGGAGTTGCGCTACCTAGGTTTCCGAACCAGCCGTATCCAGTAAATGCGCTTCCCGTGCTGGAATTAAGGTCACTGACGATATCCAGTCGGAGGGTAATATTTTCAGCCGAGCCATTTGAGGCCAAGGCGATGATGGCGAGAGCCACTGTTTGGATTGTTTTTTTCATTTTGTATTACTCCTTGTTTATTAATTTCTTTTGCTCACGAATTGTGCTTACTAAACTTTCTACGGAAAGAGATTAGGCTCAGGCCTAGGCAGACGAGAGCTACTGAGGACGGTTCGGGTATCAATGCTAACTGAAGTACTCCTGCACTGCTGGTGTCACCAGCAATCAAGCTGTAAGAACCTGAAGATGCTAAGAATTCAAACGCAATTGAAGTTGTGGCTCCCTCACCCGATGCCCCGCCTCGTGGAAACGAACCATTCTCCCACATGACTACAGCAAACTCAGCCAGTGCACCTGCTGCAGAGAAATCGCTCAGCGTAGAACGATTGAAGACCCCCATTACGATGGGGTAAGTAACGGTAGCAACTGATTCAGAAGTCCAATTATCAAGCACCGTTGTGTGATCAGCCGCGAACGACACTTGATAATCATCCCCCTCTTCACTCCAAAGAGCGGTGTCGAAAGTGCTAAATCCACCAGCCGAGCTAAAAGCAGTAGACACCTGACCTGCAGATGTATAACCACCGAATTCGGTCTGAAGACCAGCCAGTGTTTTGGCCTTGAACGCACCCATAACTAGTAGTGTCGAGCTACTGCCGAAAAGGTCCGTCCCCGAAGCATTCTGGATCGTATCGATCGTATCTAGATTCACCGTCAAGGTCTCTGCATTGGCCTGATTACCTGAAATCAACCAAGCTAGGGAAAGAAATCCGGCAGCAAGTTGTGTTTTTAGTTTATTCATTGTTATAACCTCGCTTTGTTAGGTAACAGTTACTCCGTAGCATCGGCCGATGTCTCTAGACCGATGAATTTTGTGGTTGAGCCAGCACGCTTGACTAACATTGCATCAGATTCAGCCACGGTGACTGTATTTTGGTCGGCACCAGTCCTTAGCACAGACAGGCGCCACTTATTTACCCCACCTTGAGTGTAGTAGAAATATTTGCGAGCGACATTACCGCCCATTAGAGTAATTTCGTCAGCACTTCCTGATGATGATGCGCCTACGAAGCTGGATTTAAGAATAAGACCGCTAACAGGCGTGGAACCGAAGAGATCCGCAATCGTCACTGATCCATTTTGGGGATTAGCAACGAAGGAAAAGGTGCTGTCCAAGCTCACGATATTCCGTGTCGGACGAGCCTCACCTGCCAGAGTGAAATTGAGAGAGGTGGTGTTGCCGTTTTGCACTGCGAACCCAGAGCCTGTTCCGACCTGGGTGTGTTGGCGGTCAACCCCGTCTGTCCGCGTTGCCGCTGCTCTCCATCCTATGCCCCCTTGAGACGTCGTATTTTTAAAGAAGTAGTAGGCAATTACCCCGCTGGAGTTAAGAACCCCGATGCGTGTTGCAGATCCTGCTGAAGCTCCTGCAGTGAGACCTTTAGCTGCGACTTCAGCAGCCGTGGTCCCAAACAAGGTTCCAATCGTCCAATCTTTGCGAAGGAGAAAGGTAGTTGCGTTGTCCAATGCTGGAAGGGTGCCAACCACCGTGGCCGTTCTGCCAGTAATGGAAGAGATTCTTTTAATAAGACCGACGTATGCTCCTGAGGTAAACTCGACAATGTAGCTATTGTCCGACGTGCCAAGGGTGGAAGGAACAATCCCCGAGAAGATGGCGTCAGCATCAGCTGTGAATTGGGTAGCCCCGGATACGACGGCTGCACTTAGCCGGCCTTCACCAATGGTAGGACGGCAAACATTAAGTCCGACAAATCGCTGTCCAGCGATTCCGCCAGAGCTGGCGGGAACGGCGACAGGGACCAGAAGGCTGGGCTTTGCAATGTCTGCAGCGTTTCCGTGCAGTGGAAGTGCGAGCACTAGTGCGGCAACGCCGCGCAATAAGTTATCAGTCATTTTGTTTCTCATAGGGACTCCTTTGCTTGTGGTTTTGTAAGTACGAGATTTCAAACTCATAATCAATTACTGCCACCGAGTTTTCATTCCTCAACGAGTTTATTGTTACATTTTGGTGACAGAATTGCGCCACTTCCATTGCACATCAACACTTTAAGGATTCTCGGCCCACTTTGGCACGAGAATGCCATATTTTGAATTTCCAATTTTTTGTTTTTTCCAAAACAAGTTGAATAAAAAAATCCAGGCGCAGATGTGGTGGGCCAGGAGCTTTCTGTTCGATGACCTCGTCCGATTCGCTCAGCCAACCAAGCGTGGCAGAGCACTCTTCGAGCAAACTTACGTGTGACAATTTGATGTCAAACGACCGGTTCCATTGAATTCCAGATTCGCGGTGCTTAATATATTTTATGTCTTCGAAATATCCCCCGAACAGGTCCCAAGCCACTTCGGCGGGGGAGGAAGAAGAAATGAAAGAAGACTATAAACGAACTAAAGCAGGTTTGTTAGCGAGCGCTTTTGGTCCCGGTCTTTTGATCTTGTTTATTGCGGCACTTATATCTCTTTCATCCATGCCTGCCCAAGCTGTGACATGCGCCGTTCAGTTAGAATTTGAAAATTCAGTGACCTTGGCTGACGGAACAACCCCCACAAGCACAGGATTTGCGGTCTGGGTGGGCACATTTAAGGACCGTACGACATCACAAGTCGCTAGCCTCATCTCTAGCACAAATGTTGATACGAATCGAAGTGCGATCCTAAACGCTTTTAGCCTCTTCACCTCATCATCTGTTAGCGACAACGATGGCTTCATCTCAAGATCTTTGTCAGCTGACCTTGGCACTGTGACTACTACTCCTTCAAGCACAACAACCCCATTTTATGTTTTAGTGGCAAACAACGCGGTCATTACCCAAGCCACTCAGTTTGGTATTTTTCTACACACGGGGGGAAGCGGGTTCGATTCGGTCGTATTCCCCGCCAATGATACCAGTGTGTCGTCTTTTGACATATCTCCATCTTTTAATCTAGCAGTTGCGACGGCCATTTTTGGGTCGCAGGATGCTTCTGGTGATGGCTTGTTCATCATGGGTGACTTGTCCAAAAGCATTGGTATTGTTAGTTCCCCTACAGCTAACTTCAATGTGGGCGTACCAGATCAAGCATTCCCAATTCAAACCAACTTCGGTGCAGATAATTTTCAAATATTGGCCGGAACCCTGCCGGCTGGATTTATACTAGATGAAGCTACTGGCGTGTTAACTGGCACGGCGGCTTCCTCTGGCACTGTTAATCTAACTATCCGAGCCATCAACTCACGAACTTCATTCCAATCGGATCAAAATCTAACACTGAGTCTCGTTGGTGGACTTAGTATAGATAGCGCCTTGACGGTCGAGGCCGTAAGGGGAAAAATCTTTTCCTATACAATCACCGCGAACCAAACCGCAGACTCGTTTGGTGCAACCATTCCTGCGAATGCTTCATGGTTGACCCGAACTGGAGCCGTCTTGTCAGGCACGCCCCCCTCAGCTCAAACGGTCATTGATGTGCCTATTTCAGCGACCAAGGGTGTCACTACAGACAACAAAACTTTGCGAATCAATTTTCGGAACCCAACGCTGACCGGGCCAGGGAATATAACCAAACGGTTGGGAGAAGCTGTTGACTACTCCCTAACTCTTGAGACTGGCGTGGCAGGAGTTTTTTCTGCAACCGACTTGCCTTTTGGCCTTTCGATCAATTCATCCACAGGGACAATTTCAGGTGCTGCTATTGCTGCAGATGGAACAGCCGATACAAATGATTGTGGCAACAAACAAGTCACCGTTAAGTTATCTGATTCAAACGGCGCGGAACTGACCAACCTCACTTTTATAATAACCTTGCAAACGAAATTACCTGAAATCTCCTCATTAGGGCCAGTTATGGGTGGCGTAGGGAATACGCTTACCTACCCAATCACCGTTAGCTCTCCAGAGGCGACAGTATCGTCTAAATTATCAATCGCGCCCACCCAAGATGCGAGCTATCTACTACTGGACGAAATTGGTCTTAAGCTCAATAACGGTGTGCTTAGTGGCAACCTAGTGGCAGCAAAACAGCCTTTCAAAATTAAGCTTAGAGCTAATAATGAGAGTTCTGGGGCGCTTGGTGGCGGCACAGGGAGTGAGGTGGAATTGCTAATTGATATAGATTATTATGCCCCTGCACACGCATCCAAAAATAGACGAAAGTTTTATACGTCCGTTGGGGTTCCGTTTACCTACACTTATGATACAGCGAATAGCCCAACTGCGCTTATCGTGAGTGGCTCACTGCCCCCTGGTGTTTCCTCAAGCCAAGTACAAGGTGGCACGTCTACCCAGGTAACTTTTCAAGGTTCTTGCACGAAAGTAGGCGAATATGCTTTGACCTTTTCCCCAAGCAATGTGAATCGGGCTGGAGAGACGCAAACCGCCGTTGGTGGTCCGATGTCACTTACAATTGTGGTCCTTCCTGCCTCCACACGACCCGCGGTTGGAAGCGGGGCTTCGGGCACTTTTCGATACCGCGCGGGCCAACCGATCGCTCACTATATTTCTGGAAATCCAGCACCCTCTGGTCTCTTTTTTAACGTTTCTGGCCTGCCAGCAGGCCTGGCCTTAGAACGAGCTAAATCCGCAGATAATAAAAATGTCGCCTCTGGCACTTTTCAACCTGGTGACGACACTTTGACTAACGATGGGGATAGTAATGGATCTGCAGGAGGCGGCCAATTTGATGCAGGCCTGATATGGGGAACAGTGGACGCATCGAAGCGAGGCACGTATCCTTTAACGGTTTATGCGGCAACCCGTGCTGGAACTACAAAAACCACCCTAACTCTGGTGATTGAGTAATGAAAAAAATCTACCTCTCTTTGTTCCTCTTTGTAGCGATGGCATCCAATTTCATGCCTTTGGGTGGCATAGCTTGGAGTCAAGCCGATCTGCCTGCCTTCGATCTGGGCTCTGTAAATTGGAATTTACGTCCAGGTTGGAATGCTGTTGGGATTCCTGTCGTCCGACCCGCGATTCTGCATGGAACGATCAGTGGCCTCGATGTGGGAGGAGCCAAGTTGCAAATTACCTCCTTTGCGACACTTCCTGCCCAACCCTCCTCCCCCTGTTTCATCGAGATTTTAAGCTGCCCCAAGGACCCAAGCTTAGCTGGGGAACGTTACGAAGTTGTCGAATCGAACCTTACCGATAGGCAGATTGTCATAGAAAAGTCTGCCTTGAATACGCGCCTCGACCTACCCGCGGTCTTGATAGGATCTTCCTATGCCGTCCGCCCGCACTGGACTATCCAAACTGCTTTAAAGGACTCTAAAGGCGTAGTCGCGCTACAATCCGGCAAAACAGCTGGGTCGGCAGATCGGGTTTCCATGCCGCACTGCTCTCTCTACCCGGAGGGTCAGACTTGGTATTATGGGAGTGCTGTTCGTGGCAGGTCGGAAGGTTTACATCCATCCGTGGCACATCGTGCGCCTTTTCTGGCCTACCCTGATCCTGTGATCCCCCCAGGACAAGGTCTGCTAGTTTATCGCCAAGGAAAACCCCTGCGCCATGTAATCGTAGGAGAAGTCCGGCAAACACTTTTCAGGAGGCCACTACTGGCTGGTAACAATCTAGTAAGCTTGGGCCATATTTCACACGGTAGTTTTGCCAAATTTTGCATGGATGCTGAGAATGGGTTTACAGTTTCATCCGTCACAACCAAGGGTGACAAACTGAAGATTTTGCACCGTGACATCTGGGACAGCTTCGCTCTTCGGCATAACCCCGAGGGCTTACTTGAATGGAATGCCGAAAAGATCTTTTATCCGATAGATCTGCAGAAAACGGATTTTATTGCCCCAGGAACAGCTTTTTTAATCGAGAAGCAGTCTCCCGATTCGGACTTTTCAATACCTCCTTTGCCATAATTTGCCGATTTTTCGCCTCTCCCCATTGTTACTCTAGTATTCACACGTTTTTGGCTTTGGGGCTCTAAGTACGTTGTGAATGAGGATTTTAGCATCAGCCTTGAGCCATGTGTGTGCGTTGCTTGTCGTTGTCTTTTGCGTTCGTTTTTCTTTTATCCTCAAAAATTCTAGCGACTGATACGCCTGTGGATGACGCGATCGCGCCTAGTCTTTTCGCTACTCCACAAAAATATGGGCAAGACACATATTCACCCACGGAAGACGCTCCTCTGCCTGGGCAGAAACTGGCAGAGGGAACTGCGACCACTGCTACGGAGGGCACAGAGCTCACTCCTTTCTACGTTCGGACAGGGGTGGGGTTAAGTTTTATAACGAATGTGGATTATCCAGATTTTGGAATTAACAGTACCGTCAATATGGCACCAGGGTTTGCAACTGGAGTGATGTTGGGGGCGCAGTTTCATGAATATATAGCTTTTGAGATTGAAGGAGGGCTTCTGTACAACTCGGTCTACTCCAATTCAACGGGAGGACTCACAGCCACAGATTTGACCCAAGTGACCAATGTCCAGCTTTTCCAGGTTCCTATGATGGGAAATTTTGTCTTTCGAACCGACCCCCTCGGAGCGACTCGTATTCGGCTCGTAGCTGGAGGTGGAATGGGGGGCATCTTTCGCCAAGTTTTTATCACGGGATCCCCGAATGATGTCACCCGCAGCCAAACTCTTTCCGCCTTCCAAGGATTTGGAGGAGTTCAGATTAACCCCGGAGCGCCCGATCTGATGGTGGATGTTCAGTTTCGCTACCTGAATTCAATCGCTGGGCAGTCGGTTCCGTCGATGTCGATTATGGGGACGGTCACGATTCGCTTCTAAAGACGGCGCCCATGATTCAGCTTGCAACTAAAAAGAACGCGAATCGGATTTTGGATTTTGGATTTTTAATTTTGGATTGTGCAGCGAAAAGATTTAGGAGTTCAGGGGTTAAGAGGTTAAGGTTTTGCAAGTCGTGCTTGTTGATCATGATGTTTTTTTGTGGATCGAATCTTTTTGCCCAGAGATTGTCACTAACCGATGTGCAGGCGCAGCCAGTGACGGGCCCTGGGCCAGGATTGCGGATTGCTCTCGGTGGCACGGTCAATTCCGACATGTCGGTCGCTCAGCGGGACACTCGAGATTATCCTCAGTCGAACATCAATCCCCTCTTTTCCAATCAGGTGCAGCTCAATGGAACGATCAGTTATGAGTCGATCGGCTTCAACCCAGGCTTCCGTTTCGATTTCGCCCCAGGATATCGGTTAAACCAGTGGATCAATTTCGAGTTTGAAACCGGCTGCATCTACAACACAGTCGAGTCGTACACCATCAGCGGAAACGGAACTTTTACGGGGGTTGGTGGAAATCCAAATCTGAATGGAACGATGAAGTTGGATGCGGAAGGATATCTCCTTCAAGTGCCGCTGATGGTTAACGTCGAGTTTTCTTATCCGATCGGGGATGGATGGAGACCATTTGTGGGTGCAGGCGGAGGAGGCATGTTCCAAAAGCTTACTGTCAGCACGATTTCGGGCACGATCAACTATCAGGGAGATTTTAATCAGTCGAACTTCATGGGGGCGTGGGAAGCATTTTTAGGGTGCGGCTACCAGGTGGCACCGGGATTCGATGTCTCGATCGCGTACCGGGTCGATGGGGTGCTGAGTCCAGATTTTGGGGGCTATACGATGCAGAATTTTTACACCCAAGCGGCCGAGTTTGAGATGAATTGGAGGTTTTGAAGAAAGGAATTCAGGGTTATGGGGTGAAGGGGTTAAGCGACCGTAACGAGACTATGTTATCAGCACTTATTCGTCCCTAGTTCGCATCGGCTCTGAATTGTCACACTACACTTCTCGCTTCAATTAGACGCTGTTTCATTCTTAAGGAGATGCGCCTTAGTTTAATTGTTTTTGGAGTTATGTGCTTTTGGGTTCTTGCCACTCATGCTCAAGAGAGTTCAGGTCGTCTTAGCGTTTCCCCGGTTACGAGCCCAACCAACGCTGGATCGGTCACACCAACACAGCAACCTAACGCAAAAGCCCCAGAGCCTACGTCGAATGTGGTGGATGCTCCTCTCCCTGAAATCGCAAACCAACCCAAGGTGATCACGCCAAGTCAGACCCAAGTGAAAGATGGGGAGCGAGGGCCCCGGGATGGAAGGTGGTATGTGGGTGCAGCAGGCGGGGCAAGTTTGCAACAATTTCAAGTTAACGGCACTGCAACTGCGCAAAGCCAAACCCCGCTGAACGTAGATTCCAATACACAACTCGGCATCGTTGTTACCGGTAAAGCAGGCTATGAATTCGCGACTCGGGACGTCCAGATGGCCTTTGGCAGCCCTGTTCCCGTGCGCACTTGCATGGAGTTTGATTTCACCTACGTCGGCTATAGGGAAAAATCCTATTTGAATCCCACTGATGGACCAAAGATTGGAACTGAAAATTCACAGGTTAGCTGCTGGGTACCTTGCCTTAATGGCATTGTAAAATTTGAAGAGTTGCCCGTAACTCCCTATTTTGGAGGAGGTATTGGAGCTGGGATCATTTACTCTACAGGCCATCAAATTGTTGTCACAGAAACAACTTCCAGTTCCGGCACTTATTCCACTAGCGTATCCAACGCTAGCAACGTTTCTTTAGCGCTCCAAGCGATCGTAGGATTGGAGGTTCCAATTACCCAAAGATTAGATTTTTTCATTGAGTATAAATTCCTTGCTTTGATGAATGTTGAGTTGAGTTACGGCACGACACCCACAAATAGCAGCCTAAATACCCAAGGCCCAACACAAGGCGGAAGTAGCTCAACAAACGACTTCTTGGCACAACAACTTGTCTCCGCTGGTCTAAAGTGGAGTTTTTGAAGATGAATTTTATCTTTTTGTTCATCGTAATTTTTCTTTTTCCGTTCGCAACCGAGATTTTCGGCCAAACGAACGCACCAACCTCATCCAATGCGCCAACCCCAGCCGCCCCTGCAATGAAGGTTACCAGTGAGACTGCCCCCCTCATCGAGGCTACCCGCGAAACCTTGACCAAATGGGTTGAAACCAAGCAGCTGATCTCGAAGGAAAAGTCAGAGTGGGCATCTGGCAAGGACATCCTGGAAGATCGTGTTCGCCTTGCCCAAGCCGAAACCACCACAGTCCGCGATAAGTTAAAGGAAATTTCCACAGCCGTGGCAGAAGCCCAGAAAAAACGGGACGAGCTGGCAGCCCAGAACGACAAGTTAAAAGCCACCGCTGAAAAATCGAAAGCCATGGTCATCGCTGCCGAAAAGAAACTTCGCCCCCTCATTCCGCAACTTCCCGAGCCTCTGCGTGAGAAACTCAAGCCGATCATTGCCCGGTTTCCCGAAGACTCGGAAAAGTCGACCGCCTCCATGGCGGAACGCCTCCAAAACGTTTTGGGTATTCTCGATCAAGCCAGCGCCTTCAACTCAACGGTGGCCAGCGTAAAGGAGCTTCGTACCTTCCCCGATGGTACCCGCGCCGAGGTCACCACCGTTTATCTTGGTCTCAGCCAAGCGTACTACACCAACCGCGAGGGCACCTTGGCGGGGATCGGTCACCCCGGACCCGACGGTTGGGTCTGGAAGCCGGACAACGCCAACGGAAAGAAAATCCTCCTCGCGGTTCACATTCTTGAAGGAAAGGAAAAGGGGGCTACCTTTATTGATCTCCCAGTAAAAATCCAATGAAACATCACTATCTCTTTCTGTTGTCTTGTCTGGCCCTAAGTGAGTCAGCATGGGCCGAAGCCCCTTCCTCATCCGACGCCAGAGTAGATCTTCGGGCCCCCTCTGCCACATTTGTGGCTCCTCCATCAGCCCAACCTGCCGCCCCCGACCCTGCCCCCACCCCCTCAATCCTCCCTCCTACCCCTCCCAAGGCGACTGATATTCTTGCAACCGCATCCACAAAAGCCCGAGCCGACCTGGATGCCGCCTTAAAAGAGCTGACTACGACCCGAGAAAAGATCTCGTCTGAAAAACTGCCCCTCAGCAAAAAGCTTTCGCTTGCTGAGGACGACTTGGCTCTTGCACGAAAGGAGCTGGATCTTGCTCAACGTGCCCGAGACATGAAAAACCTCGATCAATCATCACTGAAAGCCGAAATCAAACAGCGCGAAGAGGAAAACACCTACATGCTCAACTTGCTAAACGAATTCGGCAGAAATTTTGGGGAAAAGAGTATTCATATTTCCGAACGCTCAGGACATCGCGAGAAACTCGACCTAGCCAAAGCCACCCACGAAAACAGCAATGCTTCCCACGAAGACAAGTACAAAGCCTCCTTCCGGATCGTCGACGCCGCCCTCACCCGAATCGGTGACCTCCTCGGTGGCCACAGCTATCCAGGCGTAGCTCTGGACGCCCAAGGGGGTCTCGTGGAAGGCAAGTTTGCCCAGATTGGGCCGATGGTTCTCTTCTCCTCCGCAGATGGTGCAGTTGCAGGTTGGGCCTCCGAAGCCAAGGGATCGAAAGAAACGGTTCTCAAAGGTGCGGAGCACTCAAAAATCTTTGGCCCCGCCTTTGCCTCCATGATGGCGGGTGGAGAGGGCGTCATCCCTTCCGACTTCACCATGGGGCAGGCCCTCAGAAATTACGGAAACAAAAATTCGATCATCCGCACCTTCATCCACGGTGGACCCATCATGTGGCCACTACTTCTTTCCGCCATCGTTGCTGCTGTTGTTTCCCTCGAGCGCTCCCTATTCATCGTCTCTGAAAAACGCCGCCAAAATCCTGAGCAGGTTGAAAAGATTTTTGCTTTGGTGGAAAGCGGAAATCAGACTGCGGCCGTCCAAGTCGCCAATACCTCCACCGATTTTGTGGCTCGAGTTCTCGGCTTCGCCCTTGCCAACGCTAACCTTTCCATCAGCCAAGCCATTAGCAAGGCAAGCGCCGTCGAGCTCAAAAGGTTTGGCCGTGGTCTGCCCATCCTCGACACCATCATCACCGCCGCCCCCCTCCTCGGACTGCTGGGCACGGTGACCGGCATGATGAACACCTTCAGCATGATGGGTGGGGATGAGCTGGGAGCCCCTACCGCCATCACGGGCGGTATCGCCGAAGGTTTGATCGCGACCGCCTTCGGCTTGTTGATCGCCATCACCTGCTTGTTCCCGAATAACTATCTCAATGCCCGAATCGAATCGGCCCAACACGAAATGGAAGATGCAGGTCGCCGACTCGAACTGATGCTAATGGCAGAAAAAGCGTTCGAAAGAGCCAGTCACTCCCATGGGGGGGATCATGGAAATCCGCCTCCCGCCCCCCGGTCGACTCCACCTCCACAGCCTATCCCGTCTCCCTCTCCTTCAACCGCAGCCCCCCGTATGCCCGTGCCTCCTCCCAGCTCGGTTCTTCCCCCAGCAACTCCTGCGCCCTCTCTTCCTACGGTGACTCCCCCGACTCCTCGACTCCAACCCAAACCCGCCATTCCGGCGAAGAAACAAGCTGTTGGCAAAATTGGCATCAACCTTCTCTCCCTCTTTAAGCCCAAATCGAGCGGCCCCTCCACAGGAAAGGCCTAAGCAAAATGGCAGGCGGAGGCGGCGGTGTTTCCAGAGGAGGGCGAAAAAAAGCCCGGATCGAGATCATTCCTCTGATCGA
>JBBAWA010000013.1:1588-22196 GCA_040397425.1 Methylacidiphilales bacterium | reverse complement strand
ACAGGGCAAGACCCGTAGGATAGGAATCAGTCCCGCTTGACCCTGCTATTAACTCCCTGCATCCAAGAGATATGCCCTTTGCTGTTCTGGACATGGGAGCCCCCCCTCCTCTGTGGATCCTAGCCCCCTTTATTCTTTTATTAGGGGGGATAGCCATTGGGCCCCTGCTAGCACCCAAGATCTGGCATGATAGATATCACATATTTTCAGTCGGATTGGCTGCTGTGGTGGTCGTCTACTACCTCATTGGAAGAAGGCAAGCTGACCCCCTCATCCACGCCCTACAGGAGTTCATCAGCTTTATGGCCTTGATCGGATCTCTTTATGTGGTTACGGGAGGGATTCGTCTCGGAGTTTCAGGTGAGGCTACCCCTATTCGTAACGTTACTTTTCTGGCGATAGGCTCAATTCTGGCAAATTTTCTTGGGACCACAGGGGCAGCCATGCTCTTGATCCGCCCTTGGATTCGAATGAACAAGTATCGGGTAACCGGATTTCATATAGTTTTTTTTATCTTCATTGTCGCGAATGTAGGCGGTTGCCTTACCCCAATCGGGGATCCCCCGCTTTTCTTGGGCTATCTTCATGGCGTCCCTTTTTTTTGGACCCTGACTCATCTCTGGCCTGATTGGTTGATCGTCACAGGGTTGCTACTTACGGCCTTTTACATTTTTGATTTTTTAAACTTCCGCCGCGCACCACAACCCGTTCGCCAAAAAGAGACATCACAAGAGACCTTTCGGATTGATGGACTTCGAAACTCCTGGTTTGTTGCGGTCATTCTGGGTGCCGTTCTTCTCAGAGGTGCAGGCACACCATGGGGTGTGCCCGAAATCATTATGGTTGGGGCTGCGTGGATCTCGCATCGCCTTACTGACCCCGTCATTCGTCAGCAAAACGATTTTTCATTCGAACCCCTCAAAGAGGTCGCGTGGCTCTTCCTTGGCATTTTTGCAACCCTCGTTCCGATCATTCACGCTCTGACAGCCCACTCCAAAAGTTTTCTACACCCCACCGATCTTCAACTCTATCTGCTCACGGGTTCTTTATCTGCCGTGCTGGATAATGCCCCTACCTACCTCACTTTCTTGACTCTCGCCCTCACTCTTCACGAACCCCAACTGCACCTCCTCAACCCCGCCGATGTAGCCCTGTTTGCAAACCAATGTCCAAAAACGCTGGCTGCGATCTCCCTTGGAGCAGTTTTCTTTGGTGCAGTCACCTACATTGGCAATGGCCCCAATCTTCTCGTGAAATCCATTGCAGACTCGTCAAAAATTAAAATGCCCACCTTTTTTGGCTATATTTTGAAGTATAGCATCCCAATTCTCATTCCCATCCTCTTCTTGGCGGGCTGGATTCTTTCCCGCTAGATTTTCCCATGCCTTTTCCTCGCCAAGCCGGAATTCTACTTCACCCCACATCCCTTCCGGGTCACTATGGGATGGGCGAAATCGGCCCCGAAGCTCATCGCTGGTTGGCCCACCTCAACACGATGGGCCAGAAAATTTGGCAGGTCCTTCCACTCGGACCAACAGGATATGGGGATTCCCCTTATCAAACACTTTCCACCTTTGCTGGAAATACGATGCTCATCTCCTTTGATTCACTTCGGGATGAGGGCTTATTGAAGGATGAAGATCTACGCAATTTCCCCGTCTTTCCTGAAAACAGGGTCGAGTACGGTCCCGTCCTTCTCGCACGGTCCGCACTTTTACATAAAGTCGCACAATCTTTCGCACGACGCGCTTCCCCCGCTTTGAAGGCAGGATGGATGCAATTCTGCGAGTCGGAAAACGATTGGTTAGAGGAGTACACCCTTTTCTCTGCGCTGAAGAAAGAGTACGGAGGCGGACCTTGGATTCTTTGGCCAGAACCCCTCCGAAACAGAGAATCTTCAGCACTCGATGCAGCGAGAAAGAAGCACGCCACAGAGATTAAGCACTCAAAGATTCTTCAGTTTCTTTTTTTCCATCAATGGGAATCCCTTCGGAAAGAAGCCCGCCGAAGAGGAATCTGCATCGTCGGTGATATTCCGATCTTTGTCGCACATGACAGTGCAGATGTCTGGTGCCGACCCGACCTCTTCTTCATGGAAAAAGATGGCCAACCATCTGTCATTGCTGGTGTTCCACCAGACTACTTCAGTCAAACTGGGCAACGCTGGGGAAACCCTCTCTACCGCTGGGAGATTCACGAAAAAGAGTCTTTTGCCTGGTGGATATCACGATTGAAAAGTGCCTTGAAACTATACGACATTGTCCGAATCGACCATTTCAGAGGCTTTGAAGCGAACTGGGAGATTCCGGCCCATGAGAAGACCGCAATCCGAGGCCGCTGGATGCCAGGGCCCGGCCGGAAGCTTTTCGATGCTGCACGGCATGCTTTGGGAGACCTTCCCATTTTAGCAGAAGACTTGGGGGTCATCACCAAAGCGGTCGATGAACTGCGGGACTCTCTGGGTTTTCCTGGAATGAGAATTCTCCAATTTGCCTTTGGGGACGACCCAAAAGCTGAGTCTTTCCGACCCGAAAGTTATCCTGCAAACTGCGCAGTATATACGGGGACACACGACAACGACACGACCGTCGGATGGTATCGTAGTGAACCCGGAAAAGACTCCACTCGTAATGCGGAGCAGATTGCAAAAGAGAATCATAACGCCCGAACTTATCTCTCTTCTGACGGATCCCAGATACACTGGGATATGATCTCCTTAGCCCTGCGCTCCCCAGCAAACACCGCTGTCTATCCACTGCAGGATGTCTTGGGCCTAGGCTCGGAGGCTCGCATGAATGTTCCCGGACGAGAGGAGGGAAACTGGTCCTGGAGATTCCGATGGGAACAACTTACTCCACACATTGAGCAACGCCTTCATCGACTGACCCAAGAAGCCAACCGCAGTTGATTTTTACTTAATCCAACTCGAATCTCGAATGACAAATTGGAGTTTTCCTTTAAACAAACCTAATTCACCCACTATTTTGACTTGGCTTCCCTTCGCCATCGCACGGATGGCATCCTTAAGATTCTTATCAAAGGAGTGAAGCGAGTAAGGCTTACCGTCCACATCGATTTCTAAAGGCCTGATTTTTGAGAGAGTCCCCTCAACAACAAAAAATTCACCCATCGCCTTCGCTAAATCTTCTGCTGTCGCATTTTTGAGCACAGACGAGTTTCGAAGCTTTGAGCGATCTATCTTATCAAAACCAACTTTCACTGCCTCTTTTTGCGGAAGAGAGGTTTGGGGTAGAGCTAGTCCGTTGGATGAAGCATTACTTCCCACCCGAAATGTTGCAATCACAGGAAAGTGGTCACTCGCACCCCAACCCGGACCATAATTTGTCCATCGCCAAGGCAATCCCAAGGGTTCGTGAGAGTTTACCCCAGGAACACGAACGTGATGAAAGCTTCCGGGTACATAATCCACACCCTTGCCATCCCCTAAGCCGCGAGTCACAAGAATCTGAATTAAAGTTCCCCACTCCCCGTTGTACTCATCTGAGAATCTTTGATCGGGAGGCACATCGAACCAAAGATTATACAAATCAGGCTTACCCTCACCCTTGAACATGGCGGCATCACCCTGCGAACCCAAAACATCCTGAATCGCTGTTTTGGTCATAAAAGAGTACCTCTGCCCTTGGTTATATTGAGTATTGAAGTCCCCCCCCAGGATTACATCCGACTTGGGATCCTCTTGCAGGATCTGATCGAGGCGATCTCGCACAGTTTTCGCATTTCCCAGACGCGTGTTTTCCATCGCTGGGTTACCCGCCCCACTTTTCCAATGGTTCCCCATGACTGTGAATGTTGAATCTCCGACCTGAAGTTTCGTCTCAAGAATTCCTCGGGCAGAAGGCGTCTCCCATGTTTTTTTTGAAACAATCGGAAAACGGGTTAGCAGCCCATTGGTAATCGCATCTTGGTGCTTTTGGGCGTCACCAGGAACATCGGCGACTATGACCGTATATCCCTTCAATCCCTCGTCCTCGAGCGCCTTCAATAACCAAACTTCGGCGGGCAACCCCCTCAACTCATCATTCAATTCGGTTGAGAGCATCTTCTCATACGTTGTCTGCGAATATTTTTCTAGGAATGCCGATACATCTGTCACCGTAGATTCAGGGGTATGATCTGCCTCCAATTCGTTCAGAATCACCACATCAGGACCAATTCCATTTCCAACACTCTTCATTACCGTTGCAATCGTCTTAAGTTTTTTGGCCATTTTGCTTGGCCCGTAACTATTGGGGTCGTCTGGCACCTCAACATAATCATCATACGGAGCGACTCGATCTACATCGGCAAGATTCTCCACGTTATATGCCATCACGGTAAATTCCTTAGGTGGATCTGCTTGCAAATTTGTGACCCAAAGGAAACTCACCGCAAAGAAGAACAAACAGATTAATTTCATAAGACGTTAAACTACTCACTTTTATTCAAATTCACACTCTAACTTGGGCAACTTGACGCCTACATGGATATCGTTAAAATATTGAAGCTGTGATACTTAGAAATAGTACAACCCGTTGCCTATCAATTGCATCGGTATGCTTATTTTTTGTTATCCAAGGAACGGCTCTTCCTCAAGCCGATACAGGGGTAGATCTCGTTCCAAAAAAAGCCTGGTGGGGACGATATGGGTACGTCAACCGAGCTGGTAAATTCGTCCTCGAACCACAGTACGAACAAGCTCTCCCCTTCTCCGACTTCATTGCCGCAGTCAAAAAAGATGGGAAGTGGGGCTACATAAACGGCGAGGGAAAGTTTGTCATCGAACCGCGTTTTGAAAATGCGTTCCTATTCAGCGACGGAGCTGCTGCTGTAGAGGAAAACGGAAAATGGGGCTTCATTAATCGAGGAGGGAGATTCCTCGTCGAACCAAAATACGAAAGCGCAGGAATTTTTCGCCAAGGCCTTGCGGCTGTCCGATGGGATGGAAAATGGGGATTTATCAGTAAAGACGGGGAAATGGTGGTGCCTCCCAAATTTGAACAGGTTTACTTTTTCTCAGAAGATCGTGCGGGCGCACAAGTCAACGGCCTATGGGGTTACATTGATCGCACAGGCATCTTTACGGTTCCCCCAAAATACGCCGAAGCACTTCCCTTCTCCCAGGGGCTAGCCGCAGTCAACATCGGAGGAAAACGCGAGGATAATGAATTTACAGGAGGCGTTTGGAACTTCGTTGATCCACAAGGAAAAGTCATTATCGATGAAGTCATGATCTCCGCTGCCCTACCCCAAAAAGGCGCACCTTCAAGAGTTGGTACGGATGGACGACAAGATACCACGGCAAAGATCGAGGCGGTAGAAAACGGATTTCGTGACGGGAAAGCCCGTGTTCGCATCGGTTCACGACTTCTCAACGGTGATTCTCAGGGACCTTCATGGGGATATATCGATCTGAGGGGCAATTGGCTAGCGGAGGGAAATACGAAGATTCCCCTCAATTTCACTAACTATACCCCAGGGGAGGGTTTTACGTTCGAGTCGGATATTATAGGCAATCGTGGCACGGCCAGTGACGTTCTTCAGACAGCAAAGAATGCGGAAACGATTGGCAAGGCGTACGAGCAAGTCGAGCAAATCGAGCGAGATGCTGACGAAGAATTTGCTTCCGCGGATCGGATGGCAGAGCTTGGCGATCAAGAGGCCGCCCAAGCCGCACGTCAATTAGGCAAAGAAAAACAGCAGGAATCAAAACGACTCCGGGATGAGACCGACAAGCGCGGAGGTGAGGCGAATGCCAATTCGATCAAATATTTTGATCAAGCTCTTAAGATCTACCAAGATTTCGTCAAAGAGAACCCGGACGACCTTCGCCGTGCTGAAGCACAATACAAGGTTGGCGAGATGTATGAACACTTGGCAAAATATTGGGACGCCTATAAGGCCTACAAGAAGATGGTTGAAGAAACATCTTCGAACCAATACTGGGATCTTGCGATCGAGCGAATGTTTGCCATCGGAAACGTTTACCTGGCAGGCCAACACCAGATGATGTGGAAAATCCCAATGCCTGCCGACATGAATAAAGTAGTGGAAATCTACCAGACGATTATTAAGGCGGCCCCCTTTGGTCCTTATGCACCTCTCGCAACGTTTCACTGCGGCCTAGCAAGGGAGAAACAGAAAAAGTGGCCCGAAGCAGTCAAATATTATGAGGAGATTCTGGACAAGTATCCAAAAAATGACCTGATCGATGACGCCCAGTATCAGATCGGATATGCCTGGTCCAAGGCGGCCCGGCAACCCGAGTACGACCAAACCGCCGCCCAAAAAGGGATTGAGGCTTTTCAAGATTACTTGGCTCGTTTTAAGCGCAGCGACAAAACAGAGCAGGCTACTGAGAATATTGCCATGCTCCAACAGCGCCTGAGCGGCGGATCCCTCTCCGTGGCCAAATTCTATGACAAGGCAGGCAACTATCCGGCCGCTCTCGTTTACTACAATGAAGTCATCACCCAAACCCCAGACTCCCCTGCAGGCCAAGAAGCCCGCCAAAGAAAGCGTGTTTTAGAAGATCTGATCTCCGAGACAAAGCAGCAGACCAAAACACCGGAGAAATCGAAGATCAGTTTTAGATCGAATCCTCAGGCCCAACCTCGTAACGTACCCAATCCATGAAGTGGCCCCTCATACTCCTCCTTCCCCTCTTCCTTGGCTCATGTGCCAACTATCAGTTGGGTAGCACCCCGAAAAAGCAGGACCTGAAAGATGTCCGAGTTATCTACGTGCCAACAGTTCAAAATGAAACGGATGAGACAGATCTCCCTGGTATCATGACCAATGCGATATTACAGGAACTGGACCGGGACGGTACCTATCGCCATGCGCGAAAGGATGAGAGCGATGCGATCTTGGAAGTGACCATCAAAAAAGTGGAGCGCTCCGCAATTCGTCAATCCACCGAGCAGTTCTTAACCACCCTTCAATTCCAACTCCTCGTCACCATTCAGTATCGATTGTACAATATGAAGGAGAAAAAAGATGCAATTCCAAGTTCGACCGTCATAGGCACCACAACCTTTTTCGTTCAGGGAGACCAAACAGAGTCTCAACGCCAAGCTTTCCCTTTGGCTGCAGTCAGCGCAGCTCAGGCTATGGTCAGCTCAATGGCCAACAGCGGTTGGTAATTTTTCTCTCCTTACCGATTTCACGGACCAAAGCTCGTCCGAACATCACGCATAATTGCATCCGCCGAATCCATGCGAATGAATCCTAGCCTTGGATACTCCATATCAAGGATTACGTAACAGGTAATACTGATCGTTATAATAAAGAGCACAGGGTGAAGTCGGTTCTTTTTCTCAAGTCCTGCGAATTGATATCCAACCAAAAGAGAGGTGATGAGCGATAAAGCCATTAACATCCCAAAAATCACCATCGGCGTATGAAACTGCATCGCGGAGGATCGGGTAGTAGTAATATCAATCATTTCGTTCAACGCAGGGATCAACTGCATCCCCGCGAGAGTGTTGGGAGACTTGGCCACCCCTTCCAAGGCTCCCTTCCAGATTTGAGATTGAAGCCCTTGGCTTCGCTCACACTCCTTAAGTACCGCGTCCATATTAGGAATCAGTTCATAGGTTCGAATTCGTGAATCCACATATTTTTTAAAATAGCCCTGCAGCGGATCACGATCAGACGGCGGGAGCAGATCCAGACGAAGATAGGCAGTTCCAATCGCGTTTGCCTCTTGAACAATCAGTGCACGCCTTCCCTCAAATCGAGTTAGCGCAGAAGAAAAGGTAAAAGCCACCAAAAGCCCGAAAAGGGCAAAGATGGGGCCATCCACAACACCGAGAGTGTCCTTTAATTTGCCTGCACCGCACTCCAAATGTTTTCTACCAATCCACTCGCCCAGCCTCAGAAGTAGATACATCCCGACCGACAAGCCCAAGATCACAGGGATCGAATAGGCGAAAATCGCCATGGGAACTTGATTAAAAACGGTTAGAGCCATAGATGGGAATGTTTATCCATAAGGACAATAGGAAACATTCAGCAAACTAAAGCTCGAGTCAAACTCTTGCCTACCAGTTCTCCACCGGCCCCCGCGGAACAGGAATCTCCGATCTCTCCACAGGTGTATCCCCTGAAAAAACGGCCTCCAGTTTCGTGGGCGCGAACTTTTCCAGCAAAACCCCTTGTTCATCCAAGAACTGCTTCCGCCAATCACGATACTCACGTAACGCTTTCTCGTAATCCATGCGGCTTGAGATTCTCACAGCAGCTTTTTTAAACTCAGCCGAGGGTCCAAATCTCTTTGCATACCAAGGAATCACTTTTCGAAAAAGAACACATCCTCTTTCCTCACCAAAAAAATCAATATTCCGCTCCAAATGCCGACTCATCACCCTCACCCGTTCTTCAAAGTCGGGTTCGGGCATCAACTCTCCCGTCTCCAAGTACTGAGCTGTCGCACGAAATATCCATGGGTTATAAAAGGCACCTCTTCCCACGCTGACTCCGGCACAGCCTGTTTCGCTCATCATTCGCTTTGCCCCTTCAGGAGTCGTCACATCACCATTTCCAATCACAGGCAACTTCACAGAAGCAACGACAGATGCGATTCCATGCAAACTCACCCGTCCCGAGAAGCCCTGTTGCCGGGTCCTGCCATGGACAAACAGAGCCGCAACACCAGCCTCCTCTAGTGCTCGAGCCAAATCAGGCGCAGTAAGATTTTTTTCATCCCAACCCAATCTCATCTTTGCCGTCACAGGAATTTTCACGGCACTGACCATTCCGCGCACCAGTTCGGCTGTCTTCGATAACTCTGTCATCATGGCGGATCCGCCGCCCACCTTGCACACTTTCTTTACCGGACACCCCATATTGATATCCACCGAATTCGCACCCAAATCCTCACACTTCTTAGCCGCATCTCGCATCTCCGTTGCCACTGCCCCAAAAAGCTGTATCGCCCATGGACGATCGTCTGGGGATGTCGCGACCAACTCCAGCGCTCGTCGATTATTTTCAAGCAGCGATCTTGCGTTCACAAGATCGGTCGTCGCCATTCCACACCCTCCCAACTCCCGCACAACTCGGCGAAAGGGTAAGTTTGTATATCCCGCCAATGGCGAAAGACACAAGGGAGTGGCCAACTTTAAAGATCCGATTCGCAGGATCATCACGCCCTTTGACTCATTTCCCACAACTGCTGAGCACTTTCCAAACTCTGTGCAGAGGCTTTAGGGATACGCTCTTTTCGGTATGCATAGTATGCTCCTTGAGTGGGTCGCGCCGTTCGAGAGGCTAACCACACAGCCGTATCAGCCCCCTCTTCATTGGTTTTTCCAAAGAACAGTTTCAACAGTCGAAACGCCACCCCACTCAACCCCTGATTTTCATCCCCTAGTGCGGAGTTCACTAACCCAGGATGCACAGCACAGATTCGGATCTTCGACTCATTCAAGCACCGACCCTGCTCCGCAACATATAGGATATTAGCCAATTTGGTCAGGCAGTAGGCTTTCCAGCCGTTCCAACTTCTCTCGCCCTGCAAATTATCCCATCGAAGCACTCCCATCCGATGCGCTTCGGAGGCTGTACAGATCACTCTTGGATCCACACTTTTTTCAAGCAAAGGAATCAACCCCTGAGTCAAATCCACATATGCGATATGGTTCAACGCCCATGTACGCTCAAGACCTTCTTTTGTAACCCTTCTCTCCGTAAAATACCCGCCAGCGTTGTTCCAAAGAACGTCCAGCTTGTCCGCTCTGGCAATGAGTTTCTCAACCAGATCCATCACCTCTTTTCGTTGCGCTAGATCCACCACATAAAGGGTAACCTCAGGGGCACCCGCCTCTCGACAAAGACGCGCGACTTCCTCCAACCGGCCCCGATGCCGCCCGACTAAAATAAGTCGCGCACCCAACCCAGCTAAACGGATCGCCCCCGATCGACCTATTCCACGGGTAGCACCCGTAATCAGGACAACTTTACCCTCCATCGGTGACAGAGAATTTTCCATACCGCTTTTATAGATGGAATCTTACCGAAGACCAATAACCGTCCACTTTAATACCGAATCCTAGACCCTGTTCGGTCAGTAGGGGGCAACTTCCGTGGAGCCATGGGGATTCGAACCCCAGACCTCCTCAATGCCATTGAGGCGCTCTACCAACTGAGCTATGACCCCGTGAAATCAAAATCATATGCAAAGATATCTACCCCGCCAAGGCAAACCCTTGGCTTGCCCAAACGCATCTCTGTGAGCATTCTGACGATATGAAGCAGACAATCCTTCTGACCCTACTATCCGCCCTAGCCCTAACCTCCTGCCAGCAGGCTCCCTCTGGTTCGGATGCCGAGGACGAACGCAACCCATTCTTTCGCCAAGCCAGTAAAGATGTCGCAGATCTAAACTACCCAGCAGCCATTAAGCAGTTTGAAAAGGCGGTCTCAGTAAATCCCACCGTAGTAAAAGCCTACCTACAAATTGGCCTTCTCTATGGTGACAAGCTCGGCGACCCCATCAGTGCGATCTATTTTTACCAGAAGTACCTAGAGGCTCGTCCGAATGCCTCAGATCGCGAAGAAGTCGTGGCCGCCATGGAAAAAGCAAAAATCGATTTCGCCCTAACCTTAACAAATAGCGGAATCCAAAATGCGGCGGAAATTGCTAGGATGAGCAAAGAGAATATCGACCTCAAACAGCAGATCACCGAGCTCCAGGGAACACTCGCAGCCAAGCAAGCCCAAGTCTCGCAAGCTGCAGGTGCCGCTGCGCCACCAAAAGCCACAGCAGTTGTGCCGGCATCTCCTTCAGAACCGAAGCCTCTTAAAGCCACGGCTTCAAAACCACAAGAGCCGGCAAACTCCATCCCCTCCGTTCCAGCTGCTACGCCTCCCGCTGCTCCAGCGGAGGCCGCAACACCCTCGGCGAATGCAAAACAGCACACCGTAAGTCGCGGAGACACACTGTGGAAACTAGCCAAAAAATACTATCCAGCCTCTTTGGACCTGAACGAAGAAATTGCTAAAATCAAGGCCGCAAACCCTGGCCTAGACGATCGTAATCTTAAAATTGGCACCGTTCTTACGATCCCATGAGTCGACTTCGTTCTTCCTCAGAAGATCAACAAGATCTACCACTTCCCTCAGGGGGTCCACTCGAGGATCTCAATGCAGAGCTTCAACAAAGCCAACATGAGCTAATCCAGCTACAACGCCAACAGCAAGATCTCGAGGAGAGAAAAAGAAAACTCCAAGAGCTAAGCACTCGGCGTCAGGAGCTTGTTCAGGGGCAGAAAGAGATAAGAGATAATCTCCTCCGCGGTGTCGTAATCCTAGAACGCGCAGAAGGCCAAGGCCGCAAAGAAGTCGACCAGATGCACGAAACTCGACAGGTTTTTAGCGAACAGTTGGCCCTTATCACAAGCATTGATCCCTCCGAATGGTCTGCAACAGACATTGAAGAGGAACTCTCGAAATCCCTAGCCAAAGTGGACCAAGCCCAAGCAATCTACACCCAATCTCGTGCTAAAATCGATGCACTCCGAGGTCGTGATCTCGATCCTACCTCGCAAGATTCTCAAGACAGTGAAGGCTCCACCGGTGGGAATGCTCCTGAGTCTTTTTCAACAAATTTGATTCGTGGGCTAGCTTTTAACCTTCCCCTGATTATTGCCTTATTGGTTGGCCTGATTCTTTATCACTTTCTGAAATAAGCAGATAGGGGCGCTACCCTATCTTTGATTTTATTCAGACTTTCTCCCCAATCTGTCTCATCTCAATCTTGATTCGGATGAACTTCATCCGTCATATAGGTGTATGAGTTTTTTAGGCCTAAAGAGAGATCCCATCCGCGAGGAGATGCGACGAATCAATCGTGAATCGTCTCGCTTAGGCCAGACTTCACGCCGCTTGGTCGAAGAAGCTTCCATGGTTACCTCCGGACGCCATCAACCCATCCGCTCTGTATCTCCGATGTCCCATGTCAAACAGGCACCTACACTGCTTGTGGAAAGCCGATTAGCCCGACGCAAAGTCATCGTTGCTGCCATCATCTCAATGATGCTGGCGTGGGTACTCTTTCGACTTGTCTCAGGCTAGGCGCCTGAACCATCCCTACTTTTTCTTGTCGGATTTAGCGGGCTTGGCTGGTTTGGCAGGTTTCTCTGCCTTTGATTTCTCTTTGGTCGCTTCAGGCTGAACTTCGACCACAGGCGCAGGCCTCACAACCCACTCCAACAAGGCGGTAGGCGCCGCATCACCTTGTCGATATCCCAGCTTCAGGATCCTTGTATACCCACCTGCTCGATCTTTGAACCGTGGGGCAATCTCTGCGAAAAGCTTATGCACAAGATCGGTTTCGTGGAGAGCCGAGATCGCAAGCCGACGATGATGCAGGCTTCCTTTTTTCCCCAAGGTCACGAGCTTCTCAGCAACAGGACGAGCAGCTTTCGCCCGAGAAACAGTCGTTCGCACTCTCTCATGCCGGATTAGCGAGCCGACCAAATTGGCCAGCATGCTGTCCCGGTGTTGAGACGTACGACCTAACTTTGTCGTGTTTTGACGGTGTCTCATGCCTGACCGTTCGCCCCAGCCGCCTCAACAGGCGCCACAGGGATCGTGAGCATGGAAGCATCAAACTTCATGCCAAGGGACAGCCCTAAGGAAGTCAACTTGTCCTTAATTTCATTGAGGGATTTCTTTCCGAAATTCCGGTACTTCAACATTTCGGCTTCGGATTTCAATGCCAACATACCAACTGTGGTGATGTTCGCATTGTTCAAGCAGTTCGCGGCACGAACGGAAAGTTCAATTTCGTTCACGCTCATCGCAAGAAGCTTCTTCAGGGCTGTATTTTCAACAGGAGCTTCGAATTTCACCTCTTCGAACTCAATCGGCTCTTTGTCAAAGTTGGCAAAGATATCTAAGTGGTGGCGCAAGATTCCCGCCGAATGCAACAACGCCTCATCCGGAGTTAGACGCCCATCCGTCCACAACTCGAGCACGAGCTTGTCGTAATCGGTGCGCTGTCCAACACGGGTGTTTTTGACCTCGTACTTTACTTTGGTAACGGGCGAAAAGAGGGAATCTACGGGAATCAATCCAATCGGGGAATCTTCCCGCTTATTGTCTTCCCAGGTGGCGTACCCACGACCCATACGCACTTCAAATTCAGCCTCAAATTTAGCCTTTTTATCCAGAGTGCAGATGACTTCCTTGGGGTTCAAAACTTCAATGCCCGCATCCAACTCGATATCCGCAGCCGTTACGGGACCCTCTTTATTTACCTTCAAGGTCAACAGACGGGGCTCACGGTTCGGGAGCTTAAATTTCAGCTTCTTGAGATTGAGAACGATTTCAGTAATGTCCTCCACCACGTGATCAATCGTGCTGAATTCATGTTGGACACCAGCAATCTTGACGCTGGTGATAGCTGCACCCTCGAGTGAGCTCAAAAGCACGCGGCGAAGAGAATTTCCTAATGTTGTTCCATAGCCTGCCTCAAAAGGCTCAGCTGTAAATTGAGCATAGGTATCCGTTGCGGTATCTTCGTTTTTCTGGAGCCGGTTCGGCACTTCGAATCTTCCAAGTCGTAGGGGCATAATCTTTTCTCTCTTTCCGGCCGGGTTTCCCCTCCCCCGCTACCCGGGAAAGGGACCGACGGCCGATGTTAACTTTCGTTGGTTTTCATCATCGGTAGCAGATGATGAAGTTTTTTTACGACCTCGAGTACAACTCGACGACCAACTGCTCGTTGGCTACCGGGTTGAGTTCTTCGCGGGTCGGAATTCTTGTGAGCGTACCTTTAAATTGTTCCTTATTCAGGGTTAGCCAATCCGGAACAGGACGAATTTGAGTCTTCTCGAGAGCATTCGTGCCCAACTGCCTAGACTTTGGAGTGTCCCTAACCTCCACCACATCTCCTGTGCGGCATCCATAACTTGGAATCGAAACTTTTTTCCCGTTCACGGCAATGTGTCCGTGGGAGACCATCTGACGGGCGCTCCTGCGGGTGGAGGCAAAGCCCAAATGATCCACAATGCTATCCAGTCGAGTTTCCAAAAGTTGAAGAAGCTTTTCGCCTGTAACCCCTCGACTCTGCACTGCCTTTTGATAATAACGACGGAACTGTTTCTCTAATATTCCATACCCGTACTTCATTTTCTGCTTTTCCCCAACTGCAATTGCGAAGTCAGACTGCTTGCGACGACCTTTCGCACCGTGGACTCCAGGGGGGAAATTGCGACGCTCGAGTGCTTTGGAGGGCCCAAAGATAGGCTGACCAAAACGTCGGTTAATCTTGTCACGAGAACCTGTGTAGCGTGCCATAATTTTCTCCTTAAACCCTTCGTGCCTTACGCATGCGACAACCATTATGAGGCACAGGCGTCACATCCCGAATCATGCTGACTTCCAAACCCACAGCTTGAAGCGCACGCACAGCGGACTCACGCCCCATGCCCGGGCCCTTCACACGAACCTCTACCTCTTTCAAACCGTGAGCCATTGCCTGGCGACTCGCATCCTGCGCCACAACCTGTGCGACGTAAGCCGTCGACTTTTTCGATCCTCGGAAACCCATTTTCCCTGCGCTGGACCATGCAATCACATTACCTTTTAAGTCGGTGATCGAAACAACCGTGTTGTTAAACGTCGCTAAAATATGAGCCACTCCATTCTGAATCTGCTTCGCACCCTTAATTTTAGGGATCTTGATCTTCGAAGCGTCTTCCAATCCATCTAAAGTCAAACTTTCAGGAGAGAGGATCACCTCCTCCTTTTTTCCGGAATCTTTTCCACCGCCAGTCGACTTGCCGCTCTTTGCTTTCTTTGTCTTTGCTGGTTCAGAGGAAGGAGCCTTTGCCTTGGCCTCAGGTTTGGCAGCTGGTTTGGATTCAGGTTTTTTTTCGTTCTCGCTCATACAATTAAGTCTTAGCCGCTTTCGCATCCTTACTTCGGATTACGCCCACAGTCTTACGAGGTCCCTTTCGAGTCCTTGCATTTGTGGAAGTCCTCTGACCCCGAACAGGCAAACCCTTGCGATGACGGATTCCCCGGTAGCAGTTAATCGTTTGTAGGCGTTTTAAGTTTTGCTGCGTGTCTCTTCGCAGATCTCCCTCGATGAGAAAACGATTTCGTTGAATAACCCCAATGATCCGATTGATCTGCTGGTCGGTCAAATCCTTGGCCCGTAGATCAGCAGGAATTTCCGCCTCTTCAATCACCTGACGGGCGCGGGTCGAACCCAAACCGTAAACATAGCGAAGACTGAACTCAGCCCTCTTTTCTCCGGGAATATCAACACCTAGTACGCGTGGCATATTTTTATCCCTGCCTCTGCTTCAAACGCGGGTTCTTTTTGTTGATGATGTAGATACGTCCCCGACGGCGAACGACTTGGCAGTCGCTTGTGCGGCGTTTGATAGATGCTCGGACTCTCATAAAAAATAGTTCGAAATCCTATCGAAAACGAAAGGTCTTGGCAAGCCCCTTTCTCTCAAAGATATCTGCATTTTTTTAAAGGGTTTCTAAACCTACCTATACAGGTAGAACTGGATTCAGATTACAACTCGTTGAAGATGATGTTGTTAAGATCTCCGGATCTCCCTCAGTGACCAAAACAACGTGCTCAAAATGCGCGGAGTCGCTTCGATCTGCTGTTACTGCTGTCCATCCATCCTTTAAAATACGAATCTCCTCTGCACCCTCATTCACCATAGGCTCAATGGCCAAAGTCATGCCTGGCCTCAAAACAGGGCCTGCATTTGCTTTTCCAAAGTTGGGAATCTGAGGCTCCTCATGCAATTTCCGCCCCACTCCGTGACCAACAAATTCTTTTACCACGCTATATCCTGCTGATTTCACCGTTCGCTCAACTGCATTGCAAATCTCACCTAACCGATTTCCACCTCGGGCGGCGGCAATTCCAGCCATTAAAGCTGCTTCTGTTCTCTCTAAAAGCTTTCGCCGCGAAGGTGAAATCGCACCCAAACCCACAGTGATTGCGGTATCTCCTACCCAGCTGTTTAAAATGATGCCCACATCCAACTTCACCACATCTCCATAGGCTAACCTTCTCGGCCCCCCGATTCCGTGTACCACTTCCTCATTTACAGATATACATAACTGGCCTGGAAAATTTCGGTATCCTAGAAAAGCACTCCTCGCGCCCTCTTTGGCAATTAATTCCCCTGCCCACTTATCCACCTCCCCTGTCGTTCGACCAGGTTCGAGTCTATGGACCAACTCCTCGAGTACTTTTCTCGCTAGGCGACAACTTGCCCGCATACCGGCAATCCCTGCAGCATCTTTGATCGGTATGATCGGCATGGCCCGAGGGGCCTTAACGCAGGGAAATGACAATCCCGCCCAAAGCGATGATCGCAATCAGAACCAGCAACCAAGCAATCTGGCGTTCCGAAATCGTCTGTGCCGTACCCACGTTCCCACCCGTACTCCGCCCCTTGATCCTACCTTTTTTCAAGAACCCGTCATAATGTCTCTGCAAAAGATAGGTTTCGGCCTGCCGCATTGTGTCCAACATCACCCCGACGATAATCAACAGTCCAGTTCCACCGAAGAACTGAGCCGTAATGCTGGGCACTCCAAGGAAGTTTTGCACCAACATAGGAAGTACAGCCAACGCAGTAAGGAAGATGGCTCCCGCAAAAGTAAGACGTGTCATCGCATAATCCAAAAATTGAGCCGTGGTTTCTCCAGGCCGAATTCCCGGGATGAAGCCTCCATGCCGCTTCATGTCATCTGCGATCTGAATCGGGTTAAACACCATCGCAACCCAGAAATAGGAGAAGAAAAAGATCATTCCTGCGTAGAGCACATAGTGAAGAGTCCCCGTAGCCAATGCGGCAGCGATTCGATTTGCCGTGGGGGAACCTGGAAAAAGGAACCCAATGATACTTGCAGGGAATAGGAGAATTGCGTTCGCAAAGATAATCGGCATCACTCCCGCGTAGTTCACCTTCAGAGGGAGAAATGAGGTCTGCCCGCCATACACACGATTACCCCGGACCTGTTTTGCATACTGTACACTCACCTTTCGCAAGGCCTGCGTAAGGGCAATCGTGGATGCAATAACCACAAAAAGAAAAGCCAGGAGCAGAAAGAGAATGAATGGACTGATCGGATCACGCCCACTTCCAGCTGGTGGGACAAACACTTGCCACCCTGCAACCAGTGCAGCGGGAAGCCGTGCCACGATTCCTATCGTGATAATGAGGGAAATACCATTACCAATGCCTTTTTCCGTAACCTGCTCACCAATCCACATAAGAAGCATCGTTCCAGCTGTAAGTGTAATAACCGTCATCGCTCGAAATGCAAAGCCAGGCTCAGGAACGAGAGGTCCTAACCGCTGAATCACCTGATCAATACCCGAAAAAATTGGGATTTTTGACGGATTTTCAAAACTTGTCGCTAGGAGATATCCTTGGACGACGCAAAGGATCAAAGTGCCCCATCTTGTATACTGGGTGATCTTCTGCCTACCCCCCTCTTCTCGAACCATTTTACCAAGGGAAGGAATCACCCCAGTGGCCAACTGCATCACAATACTCGCACTGATGTACGGCATGATCGTTAAGGAGAAGATCGCGCAATTTTCCAACGCCCCTCCGCTAAACAAATTAAACAGCCCGATCACGCTCCCTTGATCCTGCTGATCCACCACCTGTCGGAAAAACTCCCCCAACACCAATGGATTAATTCCAGGACAAGGGATCGACGCGCCGATCCGAACGACAACAATCAAAGCTAGCGTGAAAATAATCCGATGCCGGAGTTCCGGAATCTTGAAACAATTGAAAAGGGCGTGAAGCATGGCCCGAAATTCGCCGCTGAGGGGTTAACGCTTCAGCAGGGTAACTTTTGCCCCTGCCGCTTCGAGCGCGCTTTTGGCTGCACCACTAGCCGCATGCACTTCGAGAATCAGATTTTTAGGTTTCAGTTTTCCACCACCCAGAATCTTAATTCCAGCCCAATCGCCCTTAACTAATCCAACCTGACGGAGGCTTGCCTCATCAACTTTCGCTCCATCGGAAAAAAGGTCCAAACTGTTTAGGTTCACAGGAGCAAAGCGCTGCGTAAAAACAGCGTTATTAAACCCTCTTTTCGGTATGCGCCGGATAAGAGGCATCTGCCCTCCTTCAAAACCCAGTCGCAGACTTCCTCCCGAACGGGCTTTCTGACCCTTGTGCCCCTTTCCTGAAGTTTTTCCCTTACCCGAGCTTTCGCCGGATCCAAGACGTTTACGACGATGCCGAGCCCCAGGACGTGGAACGGTAGTGCTCATGAGGATGCCCCCACAGCCACCGCTTTCGATGGACGTTTCTTGCCACGTAGTTCCAAAATTTGAGTCCGAGTCCGGAGCTTGGAAAGTGCATCCACCGTTGCTTTGACGACGTTTGCCGCGTTACTGGAACCCATCGACTTAGCCAAAACATCCTTTACGCCAGCGGCCTCCAGAACAGATCGGACTCCACCACCCGCAATCAGACCCGTTCCCAACGAAGCAGGGCGAAGAAGTACCCTCCCCCCTCCGAAGGAGCCATTGACCTCATGCGGCAACGTGCTGGGCCCGATATTGTAGGCAAAAAGATTTTTCTTTGCGTTTTCTGTTCCCTTGCGAATGGCCTCTGAGACCTCCCGGGCCTTTCCAAAACCAACTCCCACCTTCCCCTTCTTATCTCCAACAACAAGCAGCGCACTAAAGCTAAACCTACGGCCACCTTTGACAACCTTGGCACATCGATTGACGAAAACGACTTTTTCGAACATGTCGGACGGTGTCCGTGTTCGCTCACGACGATTGTTAGTAGGCTCTGACTTGGGAATGAATTCAGACGTTTTGGAAAACGCTTTCTCTGAAATCACTTCCGTAGGAAGGATTGGTTCTTCGACGATGGGGGTTACTTCGCTCATTCCATATACCTCATTAGAATTTCAAACCAGCTTGCCGAGCCGCCTCAGCAAAGGCTTTCACTTTACCATGATACAAAAATCCACCCCGATCAAAAACAACAGCAGAGATTCCCTTTTTCGAAGCCCGCTCCGCAACCTCTTTACCCATTTTGGCTGCACCGGCCACATTCGCACGCACGCCCTTCTTCAAGGACTCCTCGAGCGTCGAAACTGCCGCTAAAGTCTTTCCAGCGCTATCATCCACAACCTGCGCGTAAATATTTTTTCCACTAAAAGACACGCAAAGCCGAGGTTTGGTTGCATCTCCACGAAGCCGAAGACGAATCCTCTTGTGGATTCGAACCCGTCTTTCCCGGCGATATTTTGATGGATTAGGCATAAATCAATTTTAGGCAGACTTACTCTGAGCTGTCTTGCCCTCCTTGCGTCGAATTGTTTCACCTGAGTACCGCACCCCTTTGCCCTTGTAGGGCTCGGGAGGATGATAACCGCGGATGTCCGCACAAACCGCTCCGACCAACTGTTTGTCCGAACCTTCAACAAGAAGACGCGTATTATCCGTAACCGTTACCTTGATTTCAGGAGGCAGTGGATACTCAATCGGATGTGATTTCCCAAGATTGAGTACCAACTTTTTGCCCTGAACATTGGCTTTAAATCCTACCCCGTGAATTTCAAGGTTCTTGCTGTATCCAACACTCACCCCAGTCACAACATTCTGGACTAAACTCCGAGCCAAACCATGCATGGAACGAGCTTGGCGTTCTTCGCTGTCCCGTGTGACTTGAATTTTTCCCGCATCAATCTTAGCGCTGATTTGAGGCGGAAGTTCCATACCCAACTTACCCTTAGGACCTTCCGCTTTAAAGCGTCTTCCCTCCATCGCCACTTTGACGTTAGCAGGAACCAGGATCGGTTGATTGCCTACGCGCGACATATTACCAAACTACGAGGAGAAGCTCCCCGCCTACATTCTGTTTTTTAGCATCTTCACCCGTAAGCACACCTTGCGGGGTCGATAAAATAGAAATACCCAATCCGCCCAAATATTTCGGAATCTCCTTGGCCCCGACATACCTTCGCAAGCCTGGCTTCGATAGGCGGCGAATGCAGGTAATCGCCTTACCGCTTCGCACAGTGCCTGTTTTCATTGCAATGTGGAAATCGGTGTGCTTTCCATTTTTCTTAAGTTCGAAATCCTCAATGAAGCCCTCTTTCTTTAAAATTGCGAGTACGCTTCCCCGCATCTTGGAGTGCTTCGCCTTCACAGTCTTCAATCCTGCCGTGGAGGCATTGCGAATTTGAGTCAAGAAATCAGCTAATGGATCGGTAACCATAGAACTACCAGCTCGCTTTCGTTACGCCAGGCACCTCGCCTCGCAAGGCCATCTCACGGAACTGAATACGACTCACCCCAAAACGACGGATATAACTCCTGCGTCTCCCGGTGATCGAGCACCGGTTATACTTCCGGGTCGAAAACTTAGGGGTCTTTTTCTGCTTAAGCCGCCAACACTTCTTGGCCATCTGTCTTCTCCTTATTGCCGGTTTTTGCGGCGTCTTGGGTTCTTACGATGAAAGGCATTCCCATCAAAGAAAGCATCTCACGGGTCTCTTCACGCTCTTTTCCCGATGTCACAAAGGTAACGTCAAAACCAAGGTTCCGCTTCACACGATCGATTTCGATCTCAGG
>JBBAWA010000013.1:0-1488 GCA_040397425.1 Methylacidiphilales bacterium | reverse complement strand
GCTACCTTAATATCCGTCAAGGATCCCACAGAGCAGTTCAGCACAATCTTCTCAAGCTTGGGGACCTGATGCAGGTTCGTGTAACCACGATTTTTCATCATCGCAGGAACGACTGTTTTTAAATAATGAACTTTAAGATCGTTTTCCATGGACTACTTCTTTCCCTTGGTCTCTTTCTTCTTTTTTTCCGCACGGGCGGCTTTAGGGCGGTTCACTAAACGAAGATTCGATATGTGAATCGTGCCCTCACGCTCCATCACCCCTCCTTTGGGGTTATCTTGCGTTGGGCGTACATGCTTTTTGATCATGTTTATACCCTCAATCAAAGCCCTGAATGAATCCGTCTTCACTTCCAGAATCTTCCCTTTGCGACCCTTTTGGGAACCGCTGATCACTTCGACTTCGTCCCCTTTATGTACATGAAATCCATTCATCGCATATTCCTCACAGCACCTCTGGTGCTAACGAAACGATTTTCATGAAATTCTTCTCACGCAACTCGCGGGCTACAGGACCAAAGATACGTGTACCACGGGGGTTTGAATCCTTATCGATGATCACTGCAGCGTTACTATCGAAACGCAGATAGGAACCATCGTTACGGCGAATCGGATATTTCGTGCGGACGATCACGGCGCGGACAACCTCACTTTTTTTGACCGTTCCATCTGGAGCCGCCTCTTTAACGTTCGCTGTCACAATATCCCCAATCTTGGCGATCAAGGTTTTACGCCCAATCACACCAATCATCGTCGCTTTGCGAGCGCCCGTGTTATCCGCGATATTCAACCAGGAACGAATCTGGATCATACCCCGACCTCCAAAGGCGCTTCCGCCTGCTTGACCACTTCCACGAGACGCCAACGCTTTAAGCGACTCAACGGACGACACTCAATAATTCGCACAGTGTCCCCCTGCTTGGCCTTCTTTTCCTCGTCATGGGCATAAAACTTCTTCTGAAGACGGATGATCTTCTTGTACTTGGGGTGAGGCATACGACGCTCGACTCGAACCACAATGGTCTTTTCCATTTTGGCCGAAACCACTTCACCGATCCGCTCCTTAAGAACGGTTACTTTTTCCTGTGCTTGGCTCATCCTTTACCTTTCGCCGCAGTTTGAATGCGGGACTCCGATCGCGCAGTTTCAATGCGTGCGATCGTTTTGCGTATTTCACGCAGGCGGCTGGGTTTTTCAACCTGCCCAACCTGCTGCTGGATACGAAGTTGGAAACGCTCCCGGCGAAGTTCTTCCGCCTTGCGATCCAGCTCTGCGGGCTTCAGCCCACGAAATTCTTCAATCTTCAAAATACTAACTTCCTTTCTCGGGTAATGAAACGAGTGGCCATCGGCAACTTGCTGGCGGCCAGTCGGAAACACTCCTTCGCGTCGGCCTCCAAAAGACCGTCGAGCTCAAAAAGGATAGTCCCTGGCTTAATAACTGCCACCCAAAACTCAGGCTGTCCTTTTCCCTTACCCATCCGTGTTTC
>JBBAWA010000012.1:15875-22482 GCA_040397425.1 Methylacidiphilales bacterium | reverse complement strand
CTTCCGATTCCCGTGCCTAATGTGATCATCACCACAACTCCCTTGTCATTTTTTCCGGCTCCGTAGTGTAGTTCCGCCAGTCCGGCCGCGTCCGCGTCATTGATCACCACAAAGGGTTGCTTCGTTGCTTTTTTAAAAATCTTTTCAGGATTCTTTCCCACCCATTGAGATGAAAGATTCACCGCAGTCTCAACCAGCCCTTTTCGGATTGGGCCAGGAAACCCAACGCCGACAAGGCCTTTCCACTGAAAATGGTCGACCATTCTCTTAATTACGCGGGTAAGCGCTAGGGGAGATGCGGGTTGTGGCGTCGGAAAGTGAACAGGGTCCCCTTGAATTGTTCCCGCTGGAAAATCCACCACGCCTCCCTTGACCCCAGTTCCTCCTATGTCGATTCCGAGTACGCTCATCTTTGTAAATATAGTCGCGGATCATCCGCGGAACAGCTCCCTCTCCACCCGTTTGACGATCGCAAAACTACTCCCAAGCCACTCCACCCTTGATGCGAACAACGCGAGCTCCAACGCTTGCGATTCTACCCCAGCCTGCAAATTTGAACTTCACAGATGGACAACCCTGCAAAACTTCAGGAGGAGCTGGAAGGATACTGCGGGTTGGGAATGTACGACGAGGCACTCCGCCGCATCTCGCAAGCCCGCCGTAAAGGCGATCACAGCCTGACTTTGGATTTTCTGCGCACACGGATTCTCCGAGCTGCAGGTCGGTTTGTTGAGCTCCGCAAAACGGCTGAGCAGTTGCGCCGTCAACGGCCTGAAGAACCTGAAGTTTGGGTTTCTCTTGCCGATGCCGTGCGTCACCAGGATTCAATCCAGCAGGGTCGCTCCATCCTTCTCGAGGCCGAGCGCAAATTCCCAAATAATCCTCATATCAAATTTCAGTTGGGTTGTTATCATTGTCAGTTGCGTGACCTCGATAAAGCCCGCTCTTATGTACAGGCCGCGATTCGCTTGGACGAGTCGTGGGCAAATGTCGCCAAAGAGGATGCTGATCTTGCTCCCCTTCGAGAAAAGTCTTAGCCGTTCCCCCCTCATCCTTTCTCTTCTCATTCCACTACTCCTTTCAGGGTGTGGTTTTTTCCGCTCATCAGCTGACCACACGATTGGAGTTTCCCAACCCCTTTCGATTGTCCTTCCAGCAAATTTTTCCACTGGCTACCGGTGGGTGCTCGACCCGCCACTTCAGACGGCTCACCTGCTCGACGAGACATACTCCTCTCCCTCGCTCCCTGGCGCACCCGGCAAACAAACCCTGCGTGTCGTCTTCCCGCGTGAGGGCCGATTCAATTTAAAATTCGCCTATCGCCGCCTTTGGGAGCCGGCAACCATTCCTGCGGCACAAACAACCAATTTCGTCGTTCAGGTTTCGTCTGCAGCCAAGAATTCCAACATCATGCAGCAACTATTCCCGGAAAAGAACCTTCCCTCGACAGTTCCCATGCCCGAGGAGGATCAGCCCAAACCCTCTCCGGGAAAACTACAGATCCGTAAAGCCTAACCCTAGAGTCAGGTCTCTAATACAGAGACACGATGTGCTCGGTGCGTATCCATCCTGCATCCTGATTGGGAAGCCGAATCTTGCTCCATCCTAAAAAGCTTTTTTCTAAACGGGCAATGGATCCTGGCGGATAGGCCTTCTCCGCCTGAGCCTCTGCCTCCGTAGGGATCGATCGCAAGGGCTCAACATCCACAATCATCACCGCTTTTCGGTCCGCTAACTTTCCATAAATTCCAAGTGCCGTTGAGGCAGCCATGAACAGCAGAAGTCCGATCGCGAAAGTCGCTGCCCCAACTCGAACAAGAAGGGTTCTCTTTTGAGGGAAGTAACCCGACCCCAAACCAAATCCACAGCCAACCGCAAGGATCGTCACTCCCAAAACAAAGGCTACTTGCCATCCGAATACGCCAAGTCGTCCCGTAATCCACTCCCTGCTCCGCTCACTCCACAAGCCCATCACCGCTCTGTCCAACTGATCGGAAGATTGGGCAAAGATTCGGGTGTTCCATGAGACAGAAGCCGTTGCTGGGGAAATAAGATACGCCGATAGCCCGTAGGCTAAGGCCCTCTCCTTGTCGCCAAGCTGGAAATACGCGAGCGCCAGATTATTTCTGGCGACGGGATCCCGCGGGTTCACCAACACTTTTTCGCGCCATACCTTTTCTGCCTCACTGAAATTTCCCGTTTTATAAAGCTGGATCGGATCCTCTTTGCTCATCTTCTCCTCTTTGGGTTGTTCTTTGTTAATTGCCTGCGCACTGACTGGTTCGACGGCGACAAAAATGAAAAGAAGCGCTGTTAGCCAGGGAAATAGATTTTTAGGACTCAATGCATCGATTACAGGGATTCTTCGGAACGCGACCTTGTTGGCCAACCTTTTCGCCTCATCGCACCAGTCTTTAATTTTTACGCCAGTTTCTTTCCCGTAAAGTGCGTCCTCGACTGTTTGATAGCAGCTGGCTGTCGCTAGAATATCAGATTCACTTAGACACCTCGGCTCAACTTGTCGTACGGAATGCGCAGTTGGAACGGCCGTCGATAGCCCAAGTGTCTTTGCTACTGCTTGCTGCCAAAGAATGAGCAGTCGGACTATCTGATCTTTTGAATGAGCGTTTTCGATGAGTCCAATGGTCGACTGCCATTCTTGGAGCGCCTCTTTTTGTCCTCTAAATCGATCTGTGATCAATGTTCTTGCCGTTGCCCATCTCCACCAAAGTGCCAACAAGATTCCCCACGGAAGAATTCCTAATCCTACCCACCACCCCTCTCCTACAGGCGCTATGCCCAAGCCCGAACCCTCCACTGGTTCTCTCGGCAGTCCAGGCTCCCCATACGCCAAAGGTTGCGCCACTTTACCCGAAGGGGCTTGCCCTGCTTTTTTAGTCGGTGCAGCCGTGCTCGTGGCTGAACTTGCAGGAGTGGCCGAAAGGGCTAAGCCACTTGTCTGCTTCGAGACAACAATTTTAGGGGGTTTGACCTCAGCGATCTCATAGGACTTTTTCTTGGGGTCGAAGTATAAAAACTTAACTGCTGGCAGCTCGAACTCTCCACTCTTTGTGGGGATCATCACCAGGTCCTCAACAATCGCGCCCGTAAAAAGGTCCGTGCCGTTAAATTCTCTTCTTAATTTAGGTTGAATGGTGCGGATATCCTTCGGGACCGCCCGAGCGGGCAATTCCACGCCCATGGGCCAATTCCCTGTTCCGCGTAACGTTAACGTCCAAGTGACCGGCTCCCCCTCGCCCACTTGCTCAGGCACCAGTTTCGATTCCAAAACAAACTGGCCCACAGCGCCCTTGAATCCCGCAGGCGCATTCGCAGGTAGTGCTTCAACATTCAGAGTAACGGGGGCTGCGACTGCCTCCACCTCAACCGACCCAGGAGCGGTGAAGAAAAAAGATCTGCCCCCTGCTGCAGTGTCGATATCCAGTTTTTGCCTGATCGAGGGCAGCTCGAAGAGTCCCGCTTTAGGAACCATGGCCCTGGTGTGAAACTGCAGTCCCTGATTCCCCCCCGGACCGATCTGTTGACCCCGATCCCACGCCTCCGCAGTAAAGTTTTGAACATCCCACAAAGGGGTGGTCTTTACCCGACCACTCCGATTACCAGTCATAACCACTCTATAATTCACGTCGAAGACCTCGCCGATATACGGACGTCGCGGCTCCGCCTGAGCCGAGGCCTGCACAGCATCGGGCGGAACAACCTGACTCCCAGGGTTGGGAGCCTGATTTTGAAAAGGGTTGGGAGGAAACGGAAAATTTGGTGAGAGGGGATTGGACTGCCGCGAACGGTTCGCTCCTGCCCCTGTCGCATCCAGGGTTAGACTTGGAACAGTCATTCTCCCCTTGTCTGTCACGACTTCGAACGAGGGGATCAGGATTCTTCCATCCTGGGATGCTTGAACTACATAGCTAAGCGTCGTAGAGGAGCTTGTTTGAAAATTGATCATGGAAAAGCTCGTCGCACGCCCCGGCGAGCCTGAAAACTTAAGCCCCGATACGCTTGGTAAATTTACATTTCCCTTAGGCTGACAATCGGTGAAAACCAGATCCAGTTGAACACCGGATTGAGGCGGGATCTGGCCAGGATCCGTCCACGCAACACTTTGGCTAAATGCCGTTGCGCCCAAATAAATTCCAAAGCCGATTAGTAAAAAAAACTCTTTCATATGCTTCACCAGGGCTTCGCCGTCGACGATGCGGAAGGTCTCTGATCCTTGGGTTGTAATCTTTGCTGAAGAAGTGCCGGACTGTCCGACTGACGAACCTGGTCCAGCCTTGCGGTCGCTTCCATCGTATACGCATCCGTGGATTCATCCTGTTTCTTTTTGCCTGATCCCCCACCCACGGACCTCATTCCTGCGGGTGCCTCCTTGCCCTCCTTTTTTGAATCCTCACCGCCTTGCGCTACTCCTTTCCCCTCCTCCTTCTTGCCTTTATCTTTTTTCTCATCCCCTAAATCTCCAAAACCTGCTTTCTGATCCTGGATGGGGGCTAAATCCTCCTCTTTGGCGCGATCCTTCATTTTTCCCTCTCCCTCCTTGCTCGTACTATAGTCTTTGATCTGGTTGGGGTCTTTCTGTTTTCCCTTGGCCTCTTTCTGCTCCTTGCCTTGCTCTCCTTTCTCATCTGAATCCCCCTCTCCGCCCTCTGAATTTTCGCCTTTTTCACCCTTTTTTCCTTTTTGATTCCCTTTTCCAGATGAAGGCGGGCTTTGCGAGTCCCCCTGTTCTCCGTCCTCACCCTTGTCCCCCTCTTTTCCTTCAGACTTCTCTCCCTCCCCCTTGTCTTTTTCCTGCGGCTCGCCCTTCTCTTTTCCAGATTTGTTATCTTTTTTACACTTGTCCTTCTTCTTATCTTTCGAATCCTTTTTATCTTGCGAGGGCGGTGGGCGCGGAGGTTGCAGTTTCTTTAATTCCTCCCTCAACCTTGGCCAATCCGCGGCCTTGGCATCCATTCTTTCCCCCTCATCCACTCCAGCCAAAGCGTCCCCAATCATATTTCTCCATGGGCCCTGAGGATCCTCCGTATTCGGTGTGGCTTTATTTAGTTTATCCACTGCATCGGGTCTTTGGCCAAACCGCAGGGTCTCCTCTGCCAAGAGACTATAATCTTGAGCGGGTTTTTTACTTTTTTCGGCTATCGCGGCAACAGCGCGAGTCAACCCCCCTGCAGCATCCGCCCCTGCCCCCGTATCTGGCGATAAAGCTCCATAAACCAAAGCTCCACTCACCCCGAGAAGGATAACGCTGTTTAAAATCTTCATGCAGCCACCTGTTCCCTTTTGTCCTTCGAAACAAGTTTTGTTGTCTTTTTCATTACAGGCGGCAAAGCAGGCTCTCCATCAGTTACAGGCCCCATCGCAACTCTTCTTCGTGTTGGTAGAACGGGCATTTCCAGCGCGAGACTTAGCGCCAACAGAAAAACCGCAGGTGCTAAGACCCACTGAAACCTCTCTGCCTGCCTGGCCTCCCTCGTTTTTGAAAACTCCCCTGATTTGCCCTGCTCAATTGTTTCGCTCAAAAGCTCCTGCAGATCCACCCAGTTTGACGCCTCCCGGTACACGCCGCCCGTTTCCTCTGCCAACGCCTCCAAGGTTGCAGGCTCTAATTTTGTAAGCACTGCGGCTCCTCGGGCGTCCTTGATAACCCCACCCTGAGAATCGGGAAGAAGTGACCCTGCCGCTGTTCCGATTCCCAACGCAATAATCTTTACCTTTTTCTTTTTCAACTCCTCCAATGCCGTTTTCCAGCCCGGGTCATGTGCCTCCCCATCACTTAGAATAATTAAAAATCGATCTGCGGCCGTGCTTTGTCCAAATGCCTCCGTCGCCACTCTCAACATTCCCGTATAATCCGTTCCCGCTTGAGGTAAATAAGATGGATCCAGCCCCGGCAAAATATCCCTCAACACTTCATAGTCGGAACTCAAGGGAACCTGTAGGAACGATGTCCCCGCAAATACAGCTAGGCCCACTCTCTCTCCTTTCAGCTCGTCGAGAAGGTTTCCAATCAGAAGCTTGGCCCTCTCCAAGCGCGTGGGCTTCACATCATCCGCAAGCATGCTTGCAGATAAATCCAACGCCAAAAGAACCTCCCGTGACTGATCAAAAACTGTTTCTTCCAGTTGCCCATACTGGGGTCGCGCCAGTGCCATCAACGCCAACATCACTCCTGCAGCCAACCAAAAACCTCCCCGCCGCCTTGTCGCACCTGGTCGATCCACCACAGCTCGTGCCCCCGCCCACCGTCTCATAACCTTGGGCAGTTTAAGCACACCGGATTGCCCCGCTTTTCCGCGAAATATCAACCAGCTAGCCAAAGGAACCAGTGGGACCAAAAGAAGAACCTGAGGCTCCTCCCAACGCACTCCATAAAAAGTCATGCTGCTCGTCCCCACCTTCCGGGTCGCGCCCAGGCCAACCCACCCAGAAAAGCCAGAGTTCCAGGTGTGACCCACGCAAAAAACCACTCGTGAGCTCGTAGTTGTGCCTTGGCACTAAATTCGATCCGCTGTTTTTTATCGATGGCCGCAAAAGCTGCCTCCGCCGTTCCCACATCCATGGCCCGGAAAAACTTTCCTCCAGTTGT
>JBBAWA010000012.1:0-15775 GCA_040397425.1 Methylacidiphilales bacterium | reverse complement strand
CGTTGCCCGTCCTTCTCCTTCTCCGACTGTTCCAATCGAGAAACAGCCAACCCTAAACCATCCCCTACTGCTGTCGCATCCTCTACAAGCCCCACCCGAAGCCTGGAGATCTGCCGCGCCAACCATTCGTGATCAAAGGTCAGCGGAGAAAGCGTGTACGCTCGCCCTCCATAAATGACAACCCCGATTCGATCCGTCGGCCTTCGTGAAATAAATGCCTCAATGATCGGTTGAATTGCCTGAAGTCTATTGATTCTGCCTGTGGGGCCTTCGTAATCCTCCGCCAACATGCTGGGCGATAGATCGATCGCCAACATGATGTCGTAGCCCTTTTGACGCACCTGCTTTTTTTCTTCCAGCTGTTGCGGTCGTGCGAGCCCCACAATGAGCAATGCCAATCCTATTCCCGCCAAAATGGACGGCCCCCTGCCCAGCGAGATGGCAGGCGCCCCTGCCCAGCGCGCAACTCTTGGAATCACCAAGACAGGGCGGGACCTGCGACCTCTCCACCAAACAGCCAAAGGAATGAGGAGTAACGCCAACAACCAGAGCGGGTCGGCCAACGTCCAGCCTCCAGGCAAAAGCGTCTCGCTCACTTTCTTGCCCCTTGCATTCTTCTTCTAAAAAAAGTCACCAGCGGATCGAGAAGATCTCCGTCCGTTCCCGCCGTCATCCTCTGGAGGGGGCTCGGAAACCACTCCTGCCATGCCGCCTCTCTCTCCGCCACCCACTGTGCATGCCTCTGTTGGCTTTCCTTCGTTCCCATATCAAAAGCAAGAACCTCGCCCGACTCTGGATCCACCGCAGGTAAAATACCCATCGTGGGCAGCTGAATATCCCACGGGTCATCCACCCTAACCCCAATCATCTCATACCGCTTCCGCAGGGCGGCCCACCCGGGTCCCACGGGTCGAGGCGGAAAATCTCCCAGCCACAAAACAATGCTGTGCTTGGGAAACGCGTGGAAAAAAAGTTTCCACTCAAGAGAGACCTCAGCTCCATCCTCCAACTTTGGAATCGGCTGGCCAAGCAGCGTGGCCGCTGTCCTCACAATATTGACACGCCCCCGCACGGGTTGTCGCACGTGATGACCCGTAGGAGTGGCATGCCAGAATCCGACCCGATCCCTATTCCCCGCCGCTGTAAGAGCAAAAAGTCCTGCCAACTCCAACAAGGCTTCTCGTTTCGTCCTCTGGCCCGACCCGAACTGAAGGGATGGGGTATCCTCTAACAGAATCACTACCGTTAACTCTCTCTCTTCGATGAATTTTTTTCGATACAGCTCCCCCAGTCTGGCCGAAACATTCCAATCCACATCCCTTACATCGTCCCCGAACTCATACTTCACGACCTGATCAAACTCTCTCCCCCGACCACGGAATGCAGATCGATACTCACCCCCCAAGAACGAATCGGCCGCCATGCGCACCCGCCACTCCAGTTTGCGCAAAAGAGCGAGCGGTGCCTTGCGAGCTACCTCTCCGGGCGCGACTGCTGTGCTCATGTTCGCCGTCAGCTCCTCCCTCGTTAATATCCTGCGGGTACAGGAATCCGGTCGAGCACACCTAGTAAAATCTGATCTGTGGTTGTCTCCTCTGCCTCCGCTTCATAGGTAAGGCCCACCCTGTGTCTTAAGGCATCCAGAAAGACGTTTTGAACTACTTCAGGTGTTGCGTGATCCATTCCATGCAACCACGCCAACGCTCTCGCCGCCTGCACCAATGCAAGAGAGGCACGAGGACTAGCCCCGTACGACAAAACTTTTCCCCCGTTTCCTGCCGCCGCTGCCGCCGCCTCGCGAGTGGCGCGCACAAGAGCCAGCATATACGCCTGAAGCGGAGGACTTAGATGAACTGCGTCCACCTGATTTCTCATGCTTAGCAACTCCTCACCCGAAGACACCGCGACCAACTTGGGCTGCATACTGAGTTGCCCCCATCGCTCCATCATCGCACGCTCTTCTTGCTCGCTTGGATAGTCCACGAGAATTTTGAAAAGGAACCGATCCGTCTGTGCTTCAGGAAGCGGATATGTCCCTTCCTGCTCCAGCGGATTTTGTGTCGCCATCACAAGGAAAGGCTTAGGCAGGTGATGCGTTTCTCCTCCAATCGTGACCTGTCTCTCCTGCATCGCTTCCAGAAGGGCGCTTTGAACCTTGGCTGGCGCACGGTTGATTTCGTCCGCAAGGACTAGGTTTGCAAAAACGGGGCCTTGATGAACGCGGAAGGTTCCCTCTTTTGGCTGAAACACCATTGTTCCCACAACATCACTTGGCAAAAGATCAGGCGTGAATTGAATCCGCTCGAAATCCAAGCCCATTGCCGACCCAAGGCTTTTGATTAGTAGGGTCTTGGCTAATCCGGGAAGACCTTCTAGCAAAACATGCCCATTGGCCAGAAGAGCCACGAGAAGGCGTTCGATTACCTCATCCTGGCCAATGATTGCCTTCTGTACCTCACCTCGAATCCGTGCTGCCCACTCTTTGCCGTTCGTCATAATTAAGAGTACTCCTTAAATATAATATCCCTAACCCCGCGCCAGATTTCAACCCCCGCGATTAGGTCCCCTCTCCCTTTACTGGGTAGTAAAAACGACCACCCCTTTTTCAATTCGATCGAGCTGCACGCTTTTGGATCCCGGGAAGAGGGCCACCTGCTCAAGCAGGCTGTCTACCCACTGATTCCATGTGCGCAAAACCAGTGCGGGTGGCAGGGGTAGCTTTCCCAGGCTGGCTTCTACCCGATAGATATTCTCCCCCTTTTCCGAGCGACTAAATATCAGTTCATGCCTTAAAACGAGGGTTTGTCCCAGCCATCGGCCCGTGCGATCGAGAGTCATTCCGCCCTCAACAAACTCCAGTTGCCACCTCTCCGTGCTCACAGCAAGGATGTCGGTCACCCCGACGACTGCGAACCGCAACCGCCGCCCCCACCAGTCGTTAATTTCAGCATCGCTCAGCTTTACCTCGGAAGGCAGCCCCTCTTTGAGACCCACCTGCGACCAGAGCAAATCCTCCAGCGTGGTTCGGTTGTCTTTTTTGAGAACCAGCGGAGGCTCGGGCACAGCGATCGCAAGAACCGTCGCTTTTGCCATAAGAGAAAAAAGGCCCATTCCTGCCAACGCCCACGCGCTTCCCTTCCACCAAGCCCTGTGCCTCAAGAGCTCCACAACGCCGTGAAAAAGGAAGCTTAGGCCAAGAAGCGCGCCCCCAAGAACAAGCCCCAAGCCAGCCACGAAAACTCCTTGGCTGAAAAGAATTGGCGCTACCGCTGGGGCTTGAATCTTTGCCAAAAAGGCCTTCTTCGCGACATCGTTCCGTGTCTCCTTTTCTTTTTCCCAATCTTCTGGCTCAAACCACCTTCCCTCGAATTTTTTTCTGCCCGCTTGTTGGTTCTCCATCTCCAAGCGCCAAGGCGCACCGATGTTTTCAACCTCCTGCGCACGCTCCGGAAATTCCTTCGAAAGCGAAGCCAGCGCCTCTACTTGCTTGGTAAGCTCTTCGGTCGTGTAGCTTTTTTTCCCATCATACGCTTGGGGAATGGCTTTCTCCGTAGCTGCGGCGAACGCCGCCTCGGCCTTGGCAAGCGCTTCGGGATCCTCAGGAGAGGGCATTTTGTCCAACCTCTCTTTCCAAATTTCCAGCTCCTTATGCAGCGGCTGTTCGAGATTTGGGTGCTGAGCCTTAGCCTCCAGAATCTTGTTGATAGCGGATACTGCCTGCTCCCGTGATAACTCCTGCTCCGGCAAAGGCGTGCTGGGAAGTTTTCCCAAAACTTTCCCTAATTCCACCTCTCTTTTGGTTCCATCCAACTCCTTGAACTGAATTGTTTTTTTTTCTTCCCTGACTTCTTGTGCCGTCACGAGTACGGCTTCGCCGTTCTTATCCAAGATCAAGATTTCTGCACTCCCTGCACTGGGGCCCACCAGGCAGATCGCGCAGACCCACGCACGGAACAGCCGAATCAAGTGGCAAGTTTCCGCGCAGCAGAAACAATATCTTTGGGCCCCATACCAAAATGTTCGTACAGCTCCCGAGCGCTGTAGGCGGAGCGACCAAACTCACCCTGCATGCCGATGGCCGCTGTCTTGAGCGCAACTCCCTGAATCGCCAAAGCGTGGATTAGCATAGAACCCATTCCGCCAACCACCTGATGATCCTCGATCGTCACCACTCGTCCCCCCGCCGCAGTGACAGCAGGGGCGATTGTTTTTAGGTCGGGTCGATTGACAAATGGATTATCAATTACCGTCGCCTCTTTCCCCTCCTTTGCCAAAAGTTCTGCAGCCTCAAGCGCAAGCGGCACCATCGGCCCACACGCCACTAGAACCACATCTTTTCCTTTTCGCAGAACTGTTGCTTTTCCCCAAGGGTATCCCTCTGGCCGTTCCCCTAGCCGTGCAGGAAAATCCTCGCGTCCTGCAAAAAAGAGTGCGCTCTCCCCATCTTTTCCTGACTCCCTCTCTTTTGCCAACCGTTGGAATGCGGCGAGCATAAGCGCCTCTGCCTGCTCCGAACAGCTGACCGCGATCGCCAACGTGTGGGGAATCGCGCTGACTGCTGAGAAGTACGTAGTCGCTTCGTGAGAAGCTCCGTCTGCCGCATCTTGAAAACCCGCGTGCGTAAACGCACCCACAATGGGTCCTTGAGAAAGGGCCGCCATGATGATCGGCAAGTTCCCCTTCGTAATTCCAAATTGTGAAAATGTGTCCGCAACAGGAATAAATCCGGTCTTAGAAAGACCCGTGCATGTGCTGACCATGTTTGCTTCTGCTATGCCAATATCGAACGACCGGCCTGGCACAGCTTTTTGAAACGCCGCCACACCCGTTGAGCCCGGCAGATCCGCGCTAATCGAAACCACAGGCAATCCCTCTTGAGCCGCCTTCACGGCTGCTCTTGCAAAGCCCGCCTGTACTTTTTCTTTTTTAACCGGCGAAGAAGATCCTGCCGCTCCAGCCTTGGATGCCTGTTTTGCCTCCCAATCTTTTCGAAGTCCCTCGGCCCATGTTTTAAGCTCCACGGGGGTTTTTCCGCCCGTAATTTCCTCAACAAATGGAATAATTTTCTCTCCGTCTTTGAGCGGGAACCCGTGTCCGCCGGATGAGCTCTTTTCCGTTTCCTTTACTCCATAACCCTTGATTGTTTTCACCCAAAGACAAACAGGTCTCCGCGGGTCTCCCTTCGCCTCTACCAGTGCTTGTTCCACCGCCTGGTACACTTTTTCCAGATTTTGCCCTTCCTTGACCGGACGAACGTTCCAGCCCAGCTCCGCCAATCCCGCAAATGTGGGTTCCATCGAAAAACTGTCTTCAGAAATTCTTCCGGAAAGTTTGGTGTCGTTGTCTGAAACAACCAAAATAAACGGGTTGATCTCATTCCGGCTCGCCAATCCTGGTATCGCCGCCATCGCCTCCTTGGCTTCACCCTCCATGCATCCTCCGTCCGAAATTACGCAGAATGTTACACGATCCCGTTTTGCCAATTTATCACCCAGAGCCAATCCCTGTGCGACAGGAATTCCCGAGCCCAACGGTCCGTTGCTAATGAAGACGCCTTCTGGGTTGAGATGGCTTTCTCCGTGACCGGTCAGCTTGCTTTCAATGGAGCGAAACTTTTTCAGATCATCAAACGTCATTCCATCGAACCCGTATTGCGCGCGTAATGCGTACACCCCATTTTCCGTATGCCCTGCATCGTTCACAAAGTTGTACGCTTCGTGCCAAGGCCTGTTTTTTTCCGCAAACATTACCCCGTGGATTGCCGACATGATCTCGGCCAAAGCCGCAGGACCTCCCCAGTGACAAGCCGCGCCTCCAATGACCGCGTGGGTGTCCATCAGTGCCACCAACGCCCGAGTCATCACGGGGTCTGCCAAAATCATTTCTTGCCCAGCGCTATTTCGAACCTTGCTTGGGTACTTGGGGCCTTGTTTGGGTGTCGCGGCAAGCCGATTGGGAATTTTGAGAGGCCGCAGCGGCGGCACCTCGACTGATTTTACGGGTCCAACTTCAGTAGCCATAGATCCATCTCCTTAATTTTTTCATGATTTCAAACGGGCGAGAATCGTAAGGGTTGCCCACCCCCATTGGCAAGGCTCACCCCTTTTGCATTTTTGCGACCCCGGGGGAAATCTCCATAATAACCCACGAATCCCCCTGCTTGGGTCGATCGTGTGCCGTTGCGTACAAGACTTGGCACTCATCCGGAATCACCCGCCAAAAGGCCTCGCGCCGTGTCTCATCCAGTTCTTTGAGGGCATCATCCAACAGAAAGACCGGGCTTCGCTGCCTGCCCTGTCTCAAGAGGGCCAGCTCGGCCAAACGCACCGCCAAGCAGGCGGATCTCCGTTGCCCCTCCGATCCGTATCGCGACAAACTTTTTCCTCCTAACTTAAAATCCCAGTCATCTCTTTGAGGTCCTGTCAGGTTGATGCCCCTTTCCCGCTCGATCTCCCAAAGACGATCCCGTCCAGGCCCTGAATCAGGAACTGGTTCGTCGGGTTGATAGGTCACCTTTAGCTTCTCCGCGCCTGCGGTTAGTTTTTTATGGGCCTCTTCCAAATGCGGTAAAAAAATCTCGGCCAAGGCGCGCCGTGCGGGTTGCAATATTTTTGCCAACTCTCCAAGACGCGTTGTCCAGGCCTCCCACTCCTCTCGAGAAGCGCGGGGTAACCTCAATAAGGCGGATCGCTGTTTGCAAACTTCCCGCAAAGTTCGCAAATCCCCCAGCCGACTCGGATCTGTTTCTGCTAATAACAGGTCAAAGCCTCCCCGCCTTTCAGCCGACCCGCCCTCCAGAATTGAGGTGTCTCCCCCATGCGCGACGACTACCAACGCCCTACCCCAAAACTCATCCACAGTTGCGCCGGCGCGCCCATCCACCTCCAACTCTCTAGCCCCGTTTCGCCAAACCATTCCCAATCGAACAGGCCCTGCCTCATCCGCCCATGATCCATCCACCCTCCACCCTTCGGCTCCATGCTGTGTCAGTTCCCGATATGCGCGCGTACGGAAAGAACGCATTCGCCCGAGAATGGCTACGGACTCGAGAAGCGTTGTTTTTCCCTGACCATTCGCCCCAGACAACAGAACACGCGGCCCAAGATTTTCCAGTTCAAGCGAGGAGTGGCAGCGAAACGAGGTGAGTCGAAGATGCCGAAGCACGCGGGGCGGCTCAGGCCGTCCGCATCGGCATGATCACATAAAGAAACGGTTTGTTGTAGCGGATCACGCCGGGGCTGAGCTCATCGATAAAATCAAAGTGAACGCTGTCGTCCTCAATATTCTTTAGCGGGTCGATCAGAAAATCGGGGTTGAACGCCATCGTGAACTCCTTGCCCTTGTACTGTACGGGGATCGATTCGTGAGCTTCCCCCACGTCGGGCGTGTTTGCGGCGATTTCCAGATTGTTTTTGCCAAAGGTGAGTTTGACCGAGTTCGATTTCTCGCTGGAGAGCAGTGCGACCCGACGTACGGAGTTCAAGAAGAGCTCCCGCTCCAAGGTGACCCTCTCTTTTGCATCCGCAGGGATGACTTGCCTATAGTTCGGATAATTTCCCTCCACCATTTTGGCCGCTATTTCTGTATTCCCAAAGGAAAAGAGAATCTGGTTCTCTAGTACCACAAAAGAAACGTCCTCTTTGTCGCCCAACAAGCGCTGGAGCTCGAGAACAGCTTTTGCGGGTAGGATAAATTCCCGTTCGCCTGTTTTGGGAAAATCCATTTCTTGATCGGTCAAAGCCAATCGCCTTCCGTCCGTTGCAACAATAGTCAGCTTGCCGTCCTTTAAACACAGTAGGAGGCCGTTTAAAACGTAGCGCTTCTCATCTGCGGACATGGCATAGGAAACTCTCTTGAGAAGCTCCTTAAGGGCTTTCTGTTCGATTTTGTAGATAGGATTCTTCTCGCTGGTTTTTGCGGGGAACTCTGGGATCGCGGGGAACTCCTCGGACGGCATCCCCATAATTTTGAACACGGCCGATCCGCAGCGCATCGTCGCGCTCAGTTTGCTGTCCACGTCCAAGGTTAACTCTTCAGAAGGCAACTCCCGAATAATGCTAAAGAGCCTCCGGGCAGGCAGTGTGATGGACCCTGGCTTTTCCACCCCGACTTCGCATGAGGTGCGAATCCCGATATCCAGGTCGGTAGCTGATATCGTGAGTTCGCTTTTATCTGCCTTTAAAAGGAGATTGTTTAAAATGCCGATTGGGGTGCGTGACCCAACGACATTTTGGACTGCCGATAGGGCGTTGAGGAATTTCTGTTTTTGGAGGATGAGTTTCATGAAGTTTTGAGAGTCAGAAGATTGGGATAGGTAAATATAGAAGTAAATAAACCATAATCATAAGCAAGTGGATAAGCCACCAGTTTTTCTTTAACACGCCGATTGGCAACACGTTGCGCGAAGAATAAGCCGTGGATAGGTTTTAGAAATAACCCTGCTTGTTGGTGCGGGGATATCCTTCTCACAGGATTCTCGTCATGATTTGATGGCTATTCACAGGGCGACTCAAATCCTCTCTGTAGCGGTGAGTAAATGGCAATGAACTGGGGATACCCACGGGAATAACAGTCGGGCAACCGTCGATTTTTGAGAAAAAAGATTTTTTCATAAGCACTGATTTTTTTGGTTTGCGTTACGAAAGTCCAAGGAAGGGGGTCTTTAACAAACGACACGAAAACTCTGTCCCACGCGGATGCGCGGAAAAGAGCTTCGTGTCTGAGTGATTGGGTTTAACGCTCGGCCGGCTCTTCGAGCTTGTGAGTCAGAAGGCCCACCATTTGGTGGAGACGATCATCCCCCTGCATTTTGGAGGTGATGGTCTTGCAGGCGTGGAGGACGGTACCGTGGTCACGACCTCCGAACGATTCTCCGATCTCCTGGAGGCTTTTTCCTGTCATCTTTCTGCTCAGATACATGGCCACCATGCGTGGAAGAGCGATATGCGCGGGACGCCGCTTGCTGGTCATATCCGCGACGCGAAGGTCGTAACCTTCGGCAACACGGCGCTGGATCAGCTCGATCGTTACAATCGGCTTGGTTTCCTGCTGGATGAAATCCTTCAGCAACTCTTCGACTTGTGCCGGAGTAATGTGGCGGTCATGCAATGCAGCCCAAGCCGCAACACGGTTGAGAGCCCCTTCCAGGCGACGGACATTCGTTTTGACCCGCTCCGCAATAAAGTGAAGGACCGATTCACCCAAGCGAACCTGCATGGTGGAGGTCTTCTTGCGAAGAATAGCGAGACGAGTCTCGATGTCGGGAGATTGCAGCTCCGCGCTCAGACCCCACTCAAAGCGTGAAACGAGGCGCTTTTGCAGATTGGCGACATCTCCCGGAGGGCTGTCACTGGATAGGACGATCTGTCGGTTTCCATCGAACAGGGTGTTGAAGGTATGAAAGAACTCCTCTTGGGAACGATCCTTGCCCGAAAAGAACTGAACGTCATCAATCAGCAAGCAGTCAGCCTGACGGAACCGGCGACGGAATTTCACGAGCTCACCATGTTGAATGGCGGAGATAAACTCATTCGTAAACTGCTCTGAGGTAACGTAAACAATCTTTGCGCCCTTCTTTTTCTGCATAATCCGATGGCCAATTGCGTGCAGAAGGTGGGTTTTCCCTAATCCAACAGAACCGTGAATGAAAAGAGGGTTGTAGGTACGCGCTGGGGCATCTGCTACAGCTGTGGCTGCGGCATGGGCAAACTGGCTATTCACCCCCGCTACAAATGACTCAAAGGTATAACGGCTCACCAACTCGCTAGATAGGGGCTTCGACTTTTCTTTTCCTTCTGCTTGAAGGAGATGCTCTTCTGCACCAGGAGTTGGACGATCTTTTGAGCCCACAACATCAAAACTGATCTTAACTTCCCGCCCTACGGCAAGGGTGGCACATTCGCGAAGCTGGTTGAGGTAATTTTCCTCAATCCAGTACTGGTAGATGGCGTTCTCTACCCCGAGGACGAGACGGCCGGCTTCGTAGCTGATCGGGACGATCGACGAGAACCATCGGTGGAGCGCGTCAGGGGTGATGACTTTTTCAAGTTCGCGGCAAACTTTGACCCAAATTTCTGGAGGATTGCTCATGTGTTTTAATTTCCTTTTTTGGTTAGCGGGTGTGAATCATTTGCCAGAGAAAAAAATCCCGCAAGAGGAATTTCTATTTTAACCGAAAATATTTGTGAATGACTTCGCTTGACAAATGCATGGCGCATAAAAAAAGAGTTTCTCGAGGGGAAAATAGGAAAAAAATTCTTTGCGCGTGCGAAGTTATTCGCCGCGCGCTAGAAAAAAATATGATCCGCGCGCCCGCACTTGTTTGGTTTCGGCGCGATTTGCGTGTTTCTGATCACGCTGCGCTTCATCAGGCGTGTGAAAAGCAGACCCCGATCGTCCCCATTTTTATTTTCGATGACGGCATTTTGTCCGACAAAAAAGGTGTCGCCCGGCGCACGGCCTTCCTTCTCGCTTCCCTCGAGAGCCTCGCCGCCAATTTAAATACACTTGGGGCCCCCCTGATTTTACGCAAAGGGAGCCCTGTGGAAGTTTTGAGAGCTTTGGCCAAAGAGACAGGCGCAAAAAGTCTCTTCTTTAATAAGGACATCGAGCCGTATTCCCGTAAAAGAGATGAAAAAGTTGTTGCTATGGCTCAGCAGGAGGGGATCGAGGTTTTTGCCTGTGATGATCTGCTCATTCATCCTCCTGGTTCTGTTCAGAGAATGGCGGGTGGTCCCTACACGGTATTTACCCCATTTTCTAATGCGTGGTTGGCTAAGCGTCCTCACGATCCCTTCCCTCGCCCCAAAAAAATAGAAGGGGTACCCGGCGTAAAAGGTATTCCGCTACCCTCCCTTGAGGATCTGGGTCTTCCAAAATGCGATATTCCTGTGCCGCCAGCGGGAGAGAAGAGCGCTCAAGAGCTACTTCGGACCTTTATAGGCAAAAATATTCTCAAGTATCAGGACACGCGAAACTATCCCTTTAAGGACACAACTTCTCACCTATCCCCGCATCTGCGTTTTGGGACGCTGTCCCCGCGAACGGTTCTGGCCGCGGCGCGCCGTGCCCGCGCTGACGACCCTGCCGCAAAAAAACAGATCGATGTATTTATTGGAGAACTCATCTGGAGGGATTTTTATAAGCAGATTCTTTGGGAATTTCCTCATGTGGTAGACGGATCCTTTCGCCCCGCGTATGACAAAATTGAGTGGGAGAATCGAAAGGACAGGTTCCAGGCTTGGTGTGAAGGCCAAACGGGCTATCCGATTGTGGACGCTGCGATGCGGCAACTGAATCAAACGGGATGGATGCACAATCGCCTACGAATGATTGTGGCCTCGTTCCTTACGAAAGACCTTCTCGTTACCTGGCAGTGGGGCGAGCGCTACTTTATGGAAAAGCTCTTTGACGGCGATCTTGCGGCAAATAACGGAGGGTGGCAGTGGGCGGCGGGAACAGGAACGGATGCGCAACCTTACTTCCGGATCTTTAATCCCTCGAGCCAGGCGGAAAAATTCGATCCAGAGGGAAAATTTATCGCGCAGTATGTTCCCGAGGCGGATTCCTTAAAGTATCCTGCGCCGATTGTAGATCACTCGGTCGAGCGGCTGCGCACACTCGAGATGTATAAAAAGGCCCGAGGGTAAGCTGAATTTAGGCATTCAGCTCTTGAGAAGCCGTTAATAGACCAACCCAGTTTGGGCTATCGCCCCTCTTCTTACAGTGTTTGTAAAAAGCGGACTAACTGTTCGCGGTTCGGGCTGTTCCCGTGGCGAACGTAGAATCCGGAGGCCGCAACGGCCAACTGCAGGGAGTGGGGCAATCCCAAACCGAGAAGGCGTCCGATGGCAAATCCTGCGTTGAAATGGTCTCCTGCACCCGTGCTGATCTTAGGCTTGGAGGTATAGGGACCGGTTACAAACACCTCCCCTTCGGCATCGGCCGCACAGGCGTATTCGATGGGGTGAATGACCACAACTTGGATTCCCATCTTCTCCCGAATGGCTCCTGCCAAAGATGCACACGCTTTGGGATTTTTTGTGGCGCCCTTTAGCCGCAGAACTTTGGCCACATGAAGGGCCTCGCTCTCATTCATTCCCAAAGTAACGTCATTTTCAGCCTGAAACTCGGCGATAATTTTGAGGGCCGCCAACAGGTCCGCCTCAATTCTCTTCGCGGGATCGGCCAAGTCAAAAAAGAGCTGCTTCCGTTTCCCGGGTTTCACGGGCTTGTACTCAGTCAGCAGCTTTTTCCAAATGGCCGACATATGCGGAAGCATCGTCCAGTTGACCATTCCGACAAATGAAGCGGAGGACCACAGCTTCTGGACGAGCTTGTCGCCCAAACGGGACTGGATGGTTTCCCAGTTGGCGTCCTGAACGGAGGCTAGCTGGCCGAGCATGATTTTTCCGTCATTGAACTCGAGAGCCGAGGTCAGGGCAGGTTCGGCAAAGGAGTGAACCTTGGCGCGTTTTGCAAATTCAGTGAAAACAGGGTGAAGTTTTGGAAATCCGCACATTCCCATGTATTCCACGGGTGCCCCAAGGGTCGACATGGCAAACGCCATTAAAGGTCCGTTGCCCCCAATCTTCTCCATGGTTGGGACGACTTCAAAGTTGGCGCTCTTCCCGGCGGCTTCGCTCAAGCGCTTCGCGAAAGGCTTTACGGAGGTAAAAGGGAGATATTTCGTGGCTGTTTGACGCTGGTCCACCACCTGAAGAATGGAGTCCAAGAAGCCGTCAAAACCCAGCAAACAGCTGAATTTGAGGAGTTGAGCCCGTGAACCAATTAACCGTTCTGCCGTCTGTCTTGCTAATCTGGAGTCAGTCATAGCCTGTCGTTATAACCTCGGGGAGCTAAAATAACAAGCCAAACCTAAGTGGTGAAAAGCGGTTGCCTTTTCCGCCCAACCTGCGATTTCCTAAAAAGACATGGGCAACATTGTTTATTTCGATCTGGAAACGCAGAAAAGCGCAGCCGAGGTCGGCGGTTGGGGGCATATCGACCGAATGGGCATCTCCGTGGCCGTTCTCTACCACTCAGCCAAGGGCGAGTATGAAATTTATTTGGAGAAAGACGTGGATCGTCTGATCGCCGACCTACGTAGGGCCGATCTCGTCGTCGGGTTTAATGTGTTGCGGTTTGATTACACAGTTCTGGCGGCTTACTCCGTATTCGATTTTTCTGCCGTCCCCACGCTCGACCTCATGGTCAGTATCGAGGAAAGGATCAAACATCGCGTCGGATTGGATGCAGTGGCAGAGGCAACTTGTGGAGTAAAAAAAACCGCTTCAGGGATGGAGGCGATTCAGTGGTGGAGAGAGGGCCAACAGGCCAAGGTGGCTGAATACTGCTGCTTCGACGTAAAAACGACCCGCCTCGTCCATGAACACGGGGTTAGAACCGGAAAAGTGAGTTACGTCAGCCACAAAACATTTCTAAAACAATCTGTTGCTGTCGACTGGGCGAAAATTGGGCCCGTTGAACACATTCTTCGACCGGCTTAAGAGATTTCGAATATCTTGCGTGTGGCCTCGTGCCGCGCACGAAATAGAACGAGAAAAAACTTCTGGATGAAAGGCAGGAGGAGGCGTCCCAGCCCGCCCCCTGGAGGAAGAAACTCAATCCGGTCCACCAGCCCTGTTGTGCCGTCTGGCGCAGCCCAGAATTCGTGAAGATGTCGCCACAGCGGAAAAGGACTTTTGTCCGCCACATCCAGAATGCAGGCGCGACCTGGCGTCCCCGAAAAATCGTTTACCTCCCGAACCGTCACCTCCCACGACTGTGGAATGCCCAAGGAAGCGACGCAGAGTCGAATCTTGGATCCCTCAACAATCGGGCTGGGAGACTCCAAAGAAATCACGCGAATCCAGCGCGGGCTCACACGGGAGATGTTTTTGGGTTCAAGATGAAAGGCGAACACCTTTTTTGGGTCGGCCTTCAAATTGCTCGCATATTCAAACACATAAGGAAGCGGGCTTTTTCGCATCGGAAGGATCTTGTTCCATTTTTTCGATTCGGCCAAGACGGCGTTTCTGGGTTGGCCATTTCTCATCTCTGCCCGAAACTACCCCCATGCCCCTTCCCTCATGGAAAAAGGTCCTGGTGGTCGACCTTGGTTTTTTGGGTGATACCGTCCACTCAATCCCCGCGATACGCGCACTCGCCCAAGCTGGGGCGCAGGTGGATGTCCTGACTACAAATGTCGGCCAAGACCTCCTTCGAATGGTTCCCGATGTGAATCGAGCGTGGGTGGTTCCTCTTCGCAAACCTAGTCCCCCACCTTGGCGGCACTTACAAACACTTAGGGATATCCGCGCGCAGAAGTATGACGGGGCAATATCCTTTGTGGGCTCAGAACGAAATCTTTTTTGTACAGGCTGGAGTGGCGCTCGAGATCGCATTGCCCATCTCACAGGTCGAAATTCCTGGTTTGCGAGGTGTCGTCTCACCCGGGGGATCTCCCAGAGGGACCGAGCTAACCCCGTGTATATGCAAAGACTCTCTGTCCTTCAGGAGTTGGGTTGGTTGGGGAGCAACCCAGGCTGGGCGTGGCAGATTCCATTGGATGATCACGCGTGGGCCACGAGTCAAATCTCCGCCTCAACTATCCATTTTTCTATCAGCGCCGCCAGCTCACCCCTGAATGAGTGGCCTCTCGATTTCTGGGCGGAAACCCTCCGGCAGGTTTGGAAGAAATCGCCGCAAACCAAGTTTCTTTCTACCGGGTCCGGGTCGGAGCGGGAAATCGCCCGACAATCCGATCTCGTCTCCTTGGTTCAGGACGAAAGGCTTCAAATCTTTTTCAATCCCATGCCAATGTCCCGGGTGGCCGCCCTTCTTGAGCGGGCGACTTTGCATGTGGGTCTCGACTCGGGTGTTCTCCATCTGGCTATGGCGCTCGGCAAACCCACGGTCTCTCTTTTTCGTGAGTCGGCCGGGCGCCCGGGTTGGGTTCCTCGCGGCGCGAAGCATCGCGCTCTGATAAAAAAATGTCCGTGTAACGAGACAGGTCAAAATAAGTGCTTTGAAAGTCGACCCCTCTGCTTGTCGCTAATTACACCCCAAGAGGTGGCGCAAGCCGTACTCGCGGCCTTGGATGAAAAATTATAAGTTAAGCCGCATGACCTTGCCCGACTACTACACCGAGCTCGCCCCGTTTCGGGGTCTTTTTCAAGAGGGACACCCGATTCTTTGTTATCATAAGATTGCTCCACCCCCGAAACAGGCTCGGATCAAGGGCCTTTATTTGGAGCCAAAACTCTTTCTGCGTCAGATGAGTGAAATTACGCAGGCAGGCCTAACCGCTTCTTTTCTTGGTTCCTCTGATGTTTCAAAAAAGGAAACTATCACGATCACTTTTGACGACGGTTTTGCGAGCAACCTGATCGAGGCTGTTCCTTTGATGAAAAAAGTCGGCGTACAGGCCATCAACTATCTTGTGGCAGATCGACTCGGGCAAACGAGTGATTGGGAGGCGCGGGAGGGTGGAGAGGCGGATCCCTTAATGGACGAGTCGCAGGTTCGCGAGTGGCTGGCTGCAGGGCATCAGATTGGTGCGCACACCTGTACTCATCCTCGACTTTCCTTTCTTTCGCGCGATCAGGCCAAGGAAGAAATCTTCACGAGCAAAAAAAAGTTGGAAGATCGCTTCGGCCTTCCAATGGACCATTTCGCCTATCCCTTTGGAGATTATAATGAAACCACTGTTGAGCTGGTTCGTGAAGCGGGATTCAAAACCGCCGTCACAATGCATCGCGGGGTCAATTTGCCT
>JBBAWA010000011.1:0-23076 GCA_040397425.1 Methylacidiphilales bacterium | reverse complement strand
AGGTGATTGGATTGATGGCGATTCCACCGTTCCGTGAAGATCCGGAGATGGCGCGACCGTTCTTTTCAAAACTGCGGGAGATTCGGGATCGTCTCCAAGAAACCCACGAGGTGCATTTGCCCGAGTTATCGATGGGCATGAGCCACGATTTCCCTGTGGCAATCGCGGAGGGCGCGACGATCGTACGGATTGGAACCGCACTTTTCGGGCCTCGAAGCGCGTGAGACGGACTCTTCCTAAGTCCTTTTATTCAGAAAAGAATCCCGTTTGTGTCGCGAAAGGATTATTAGGGAAAGTTCTATGGGTTCGAAACAAGGGGGGGTACTGCCGAGCCAGAATTGTGGAGACGGAGGCGTATGGAGGTACGCTGGATCGGGCCTCCCATGCCTGGCGTGGCAGAACAAGACGTAACGAATCGATGTTTGGAGCTCCTGGAACGGCTTACGTGTACTTGTGCTACGGGGTCCATCGCATGTTCAATGTGGTGACAGGCCCAACGGGCTGGCCTGCAGCGGTTCTCATTCGAGGGGTGGAGCCGATGGAGGGGGTGGAGAGGATGGCGCGCAGACGGGGTGTTTCTGTAGATGATTTTCGACTTTCTGCTGGGCCTGGGGCGCTGACCGAGGCGATGGGAATCAAGTCTGATGCGGATCGATGTGATCTTGTTTCCGGATCAATTCGGATCGAAGATGATGGGGTGCGGTACCCCAAAACAAAAATACAAGCGGGACGACGGGTTGGAGTTTCTTTTGCGGGCCAGGCCGCGCACTTTCTGTGGCGATTCTCTGTTCGCAGTAACCCTTGGGTAAGCCGAGCACGAGCATGAAAAAAATTGCTCATCAGAAAACGACGGACGAAAAAGCGAAGGAAATAAATTTTTCGGGCAAGTATTACGGTACGTTTGCCGAGATTGGGGCAGGGCAAGAGGTAGCACGCTGGTTTTTTCAGGCGGGAGGTGCGGCTGGAACGGTGGCGAAAAGCATGTCGGCATATGACATGACTTTCAGTAACGCGATTTATGGAACGGCTCATCGCTTTGTTTCGCGGGAACGGCTTTGGGAAATGCTGGATCATGAGTACCGACTGCTTTTAGAAAGATTAGGACAGGAGCGGGGAAACTCTTCTCGATTCTTTGTCTTTGCCAATACTGTGGCGGCTCGGAGCCATAAGTTTCCAGGAGACGGCAAAGGTTGGATGGGGGTTCGGTTTCAGACTGAGCCCAATGCAACACCAGGAAACATTGTCCTCCATGTTCGGCTTAAGGATGATACTAACGCAGAACAGATGGAGGTGTTGGGAGTCTTGGGGGTGAATTTAATCCATGCGGCATTTTGTCATTGGAGAAAGCCAGAACAGATTTTGGTTCATCTTATGGACGGAATTCGTCCCGGACGGGTCGAAGTGGATATGATCGATTTCCGGGGCTCTATTTTCTCCAATGTGGACAATCGATTGATGAGCTTGAAGATGGTTCATCTTCAGCTTACCCCGGTAGCTCTTTTTTCGGCATCGGGGGCGAATCTTGAGGCTGAGGATTGTTTTTATGGCAAATCGATTCTCCTTCTGCGTGGGCACTATCGACCGATTACCAATTTTCATCTTACGATGATGAACAAAGCATCCGCCATTTTTCGAAAAGATCCTGCGAATGTAGGGAAAGAGATTGTAGAGGTGAGTGAGATCACTATGCGGAATCTAGTCAGGCACCGCAAAGCCGGAGCGGAGGACTTTTTGGACCGGGTGGATTGTCTTGGAGCCTTGAAGAGAACAGTTCTCGTTACAGGAATCTTTCGTTTTCACAGATTGGCCCACTATTTGACTCAGAGAACGAAGGGTTCCGTGGGGTTTGTGCTTGGGGTGCCTCTGTTAAGTAAAATCTTAGAGCCTGAATTTTATAGTGATTTGCCTGGAGGAATCTTGGAGGGAATGGGGCGACTCTTCCTCAACGGGGTAAAGCTGTTTGTGCACCCTGGGTATGACGGAGTCACGGGCAAGTATGTAACAGGACACACCTTGACGGTTCCAAGGGCCTCACGAGATCTTTACCACTTTCTCATTCATCAAGGAAAAATTGTAGATTTAGCGGGTAGCGAGAAAGATCTTCCGTCCTGTGCCAGCTCCGAGATTTTGCGCAATATTCGCAATGGAAAATCTGGGTGGCAAGTGAATGTGCCCCCTCAGGTGGCTCAGCTGATTCAGAGGCGAAGACTCTTTGGGTACAAAGCCGGCAAAAGATAGCTCACGCATAAGAATTCTAGAAAAAAAAGTGGTGTCGAGGAGGTGGTTGAAATATCGAGTTGCAGAGTTAAGATATATATATGCGACGGTTTCACTGGCTTGTGGGGGCTGTTTTACTGTTTGCTCCGATTGATTTCGCGAGTGCAATTGTTTTCTTTAGCCAAGGAAACACTGCGAATTTAGCAAATCCTGAAAACGGTCTTCCTTGGGATAATGTGGTCCAGATGCGAAGTGGTTCGGGCCCCATCGGCACCGGGGTATACTTAGGAAATCGGTACGTGCTGACGGCGGGGCACGTTGGGCCTTTAACGAGTGTAAAGGTCGGGCTCGTGGATTACCTTATTGATTCTTCGCCAGCTGTTGCGATTGAGACGGCGGATATGAAGCTAGTGCGTTTGGCTTCGGATCCGGGATTGAGGGAAGTACGGTTGAATATCAACTCATCAGCAGATGGAGGTGCAGCTCATTTGGTTGGGTATGGAGTGGGTCGGGCTAGTAGTTCACTTTTAGGGTCCAACCCGGTGACGTGGGGCGATAGTTCGACTGCGATCAAAAGATGGGGAACCAATTTTGTGGATCTTGCGATTGGTGCAAAGCAAGTGGGTGGTTATACCTCCGACCTGTTAGGGACCCAGTTCAATAGCAATGCAGATGCCGACGAGGCGGCACTGACGATCTATGATTCTGGGAGTGCTCTCTTTCAGAAGATCGGAAGCGAGTGGTATCTGGTGGGAATCGGAGCTTATGTCCAAAACAGTGGCTACTCATTCGCGAACTCTGTATTCAACTCAATAGAATCTGACGACAACTACTTTATCCGAATTTCCTCGTACGCAACCTCGGTTGATGTGATCGGGGGCGTTTCGGTGCCCGAGCCGTCATCCCAAAGTTTATTTTTTGTTGGGGCGGCTTTTCTGTCGGCCTGTTTGCTGGCGCGGCGTTCAGTCGGTCGCAGGTCTTAAGAATTTCCGTTTTTCGTTCCCACGTTATTCGTGGGAATGCAGGGGTTGGGTTGACGAGGGCATGGCAAACATTAGCGTGGCGAGAATGGCGAAGTCCCCGTTAGGCAGAGGTTTGGGTGCTCTTTTAGGCGGAACCTCTGCAGTTTCACCGGGAACGACTCCGCTCAGTTCGCCCGTACCCAGAAGCGAGGATGGTGAGAAAATTCTTCAGTTATCCGTTGTCGACGTCCTGCCAAGTCCATTCCAGCCCCGACGCGTTTTTGTAGAGGAAAACTTGAGCGAGCTTGTGGATTCCATTCGGGCACGCGGAATTTTCCAGCCTCTAATTGTGCGCCGATCTCCCAAAGGAAATGGATATGAGCTGATTGCGGGAGAACGACGTTGGCGTGCAGCAAAAAAACTCAGTTTACCTAAAGTTCCGGTTATCGTTCGAGAGGCGACAGATCAGCAGGTTTTGGAGCTGGCCTTAATTGAGAATCTCCAACGAGCGGAGTTGGATCCTATGGAGGAGGCGGACGGATATGCGACACTGATTGAAACGTTTGGGTTGAAGCAGGAGGAGGTCGCGGAGCGAGTGGGGAAAAACCGAGCCACGGTCGCAAATTCCCTGAGATTGCGATCCCTCCCCCAGGAGGTGCGAGACCTATTACGCTCGAAGCAGTTATCGGTGGGCCACGCAAAAGCCATTCTAGGTTTAGGAGAGGTCGCAGCGCAGACTGCGATTGGACGGGAGGTGGTGAAACGAGGTTTAAGCGTTCGCCAGGCCGAGGCCTTGGTAAGGCGGCAGACCAATGGAACTCGGGGCAGAAAAAAGGGACGAGGTTTGCAGTCGGCGGATTGGCGGGATCTGGAGATAAAGTTACAAAGGGCAACAGGCACGCGGGCAAAAATCGTGGGAAGTGCAGGCAAGGGGCATATTGAATTACCTTACACTTCGCCTGAGGAGTTGGAGCGGTTGTCTGTGCATTTGGGGGTTCGGCCCGCTCTGTAGGAGGAGAAAAGTATGAGTCAGAGAATCCGCCTTTTGGCGGAAGTGGTCGCCAACCGAATTGCGGCTGGGGAGGTGGTGGAGAGGCCTGCCTCGGTGGTGAAGGAGCTCGTGGAAAATTCTCTGGATGCCGGAGCAAAGAAAGTGGAGATCAGCGTCGAAAGGGGGGGGAGGTCTTTGATTCGGGTAACGGATGATGGCCATGGAATGGGGCCTGAAGATGCGCTTTTGGCGTTGGAGCGTCATGCCACGAGCAAGATTCGGGAAGCATCTGATTTGCTAGGAATTCGAACCTTTGGGTTTCGCGGGGAGGCTCTTCCGAGTATTGCGTCGGTGAGCCGGTTTACGTTGAAGACTCGTGAGGCGGAGGCTGCTGAGGGTACGGAGGTGGTGATTGACGGTGGCAAAGTGATTCGAGCTGGCCAAACGGGTTGTCCGACGGGAACGAGCATCGAGGTGCGACAGCTTTTTTCACATGTCCCTGGAAGACGAAAATTCCTGCGTACGGAGGAGACGGAGTGGGGGCACATCGAGCAGGGGATCCGGTTGACGGCGTTGGCGCGGCCGGATGTGAGTTGGGTGTTGAGGCGGGATGGCGCGGTATTTTGGCAGGATACGGCGAGGGTTGGGCTGGAGGAGAGGTTGATGGCGGTTTTCGGAAAAGAGTGGCGGGAATCGGTGTTACCCCTGGATGTCGAAGATGGGGGGATGAGTTTGAAGGGGTACATCGGCAGACCTGGGGTGAGTCGGGCGACTCGGGCGGAGCAGATTCTTTTTGTGAATGGCAGGCCCGTGCAGAACATGACCCTGAACGCGGCCTTGCTGGAGGGGTACCACAATGCGTTGATGAGGGGGCGTTTCCCTGTGGCGGTGCTTTTTCTTGAAGTGGATCCTGCGGGAGTGGATGTGAATGTTCATCCAGCGAAGAGGGAAGTCCGGTTTCGACAGGACGGGGATGTACGGCGGTTTGTGAGTGGGGCGGTGGCGGAGGTTTTGCGAGGTGGATCGGTCGGACCTTTGCCTTTGCCGGCGATCCATAGCGCAAGTTTTCCAAGTCTGTCGCCGACTCATTCGACCTGGACTCAGCCTTCGCCTCTTTTATCTGCAACTCTGGCTTCTGGAGGTGCGGTGGAGAGGTCGTTAGGGATAGAGGTGGAGACAAAACATGGGATCCCCGCAGGTTGGAGATATGTGGGGGTGATCGACCATTTGTATGTAGTGGCAGAGAAGGATGGGGGTGCGGTTTTGATCGATCAGCATGCAGCGCATGAGCGGATTTTATTTGAGCAACTTCTGAAGCAAGTGGCGCAGGAGGAGGTTTCGGGTCAAAGGTTGTTGTATCCCGTGACGGTGGAGTTCCCGCCTGTCCAGGCTCAGTTTTTAAACCAACAGTTAGAGGAGTTGGGGCGGGTAGGGCTGGGGATTTCCTCGATGGGCGGAAACTCTTTTCTCGTGGATGCTTTACCACCGCGAATCAAGACATTGGCAGTAGAGGATTTTGTGCGTGGGGTGGTGGCGGATTTGGAAACGGGTGGAGCGGGAACTCGGAAGGATCGAAAGTTAAGTGAGGAGGTGATCGCGAAAACGGTTTGTCGGCATGCAATTAAAGCAAATGATCGGTTGAATGAGGCAGAGGCGGTGCGTCTTCTAGCAGATCTGTTGGCGTGTGAGCTTCCGTATACGTGCCCGCATGGTAGGCCGACGATGATTTTGCTGAGTAAGGGGGATTTGGAGAAGAAGTTTGGCAGGGCGGGGTGATGAGCCAGGAGCGGATCTACTTGGATCATGCTTCAGGGGGTTGGCTTTTACCGAAGGTACAGAAGGAGTTGTTGAGTTTTCTGGTGGAGATTCAGGCGTCACCTGCGGGAGGGCATCGGGAGGGAAGAGAGGCGAGGGAACAGTTGGAGATTGCCCGAAAGCGGGTGGCAGATTTTATAGGTGCAAAAAGTTTCGAGGATGTGATCTTTACCTCAGGGGGAACGGAGGCCGTGCAGTCGGCAATTCGTGGATGGGGGGAGTCGGTGCGGCAAGGAACGATTTATGTAAGCGAGATAGAGCATCCTGCAGTGGAAAGTGCAGTGCGTAGGTTGGAAGAGAGTGGGTTTCAAGTCCGACGGGTGAAGGTGGATTCAAAGGGGCGATTGAAGTGGGATGGGGTGAAGATTGGGTCTGGTACGGCTTTAGTTTGTGTTCATTTGGCGCATCACGATTTGGGAAATATTCAAAATCTTAGTGAAGCGAAACAGTTTGCTGATCGTGTGGGCGCAAAGCTTTTTGTGGATTCCACTCATGGGGCTGGATGGGTTTCGCTGGATGTCGAGAAGGTGGGGGCAGATCTGGTGGCACTGTCTGGACACCGCATAGGAGGTCCGAAGGGAACGGGAGCACTTTGGGTACGGAATGGAACACCTTGGGCGCCTTGGATGGAGGGGGGTAGGCAGGAGGGGGATCGACGGGCAGGGACGGAAAATCTTGCGGCGATCGTGGGGTTTGGGGTGGCAGCGGAAGATTGGAAAAAGAGTGGGGATGATTTTAGGAAGGATGCGGCTGAAGCACAGAAGGTGTTGGCGGAGGGGATTCTTAAGGAAGTGCCCAGCGCCAAACTTCATGGTTCAAAGCTAGGATTGGAAAGAAGTCCCAATCATTTGGCATTCAGTTTTGCGGGACTGGAGGCGGAGAGCTTGGCACTGGTTTTGGATCGGGTGGGACTGGCGGTGCGGGGAGGGAGTGGGTGTGTGACGAGGGAGATGAGGATTCCGCCTGGGATGAAAGGGATTGGGGCAAGTCCCGAGGAGTCTCGGGCCTTAATTCTTTTTACTTTAGGGCCAGAGATAGATCTCGGGAAAATTTCTAAAGCTGTCGACTTGGTGAAAGAGGCTGTTCAGCGTCTCACGTCAATCCTTCCTTCTTGAAATTGATTTCCTAGATGGGCGTGGCCAGTAGTGGCTTCGAAAGCTGGAGTGAGGGAGTAAAGGGTGCCAAGATATTTGAATGAGTGGAAACGACTGGCAAGAAGAGGTGGTAACGAGGTTGCGTGGGGTAAAGTATCCTGGGTTTAGTCGTGACATTATCTCGTTTGGTTTGGTTCAAGACATGGCTCTGGAGGGAACGGAGTTAAAGCTTAAGCTTAAGATTACCACCCCAGATCCTGCGGTACCTGAAAAGATCGGAAAAGAGATTCGGGATGCGTTCAAGGGCTATGGACCCGTCAAGAGCGTGACGATTGAGACCGAGATTGCGCCTCCTCAGGCAACTGCGTCCACAGGCGCACAAGGAATTGAAGGAGTAAAAAAGATTCTGGCTGTTGCCAGTGGAAAAGGTGGCGTGGGGAAGTCGACGGTGGCGGCGAATTTAGCGGTGCGGTTGGCACAGAGCGGGTTGAAGGTTGGGCTTTGTGATTGTGATCTGTATGGACCGAGTCAGGCGTTGATGTTGGGTTGCCGAGAGGGAGTGAGAGTGGAGGAGGGGACGGAGAGGCTTGTGCCTGCGGAGTGTCATGGGGTGAAGTTGATGAGTATGGGAATGTTGCTAGGGGATGATAGCCCTGCGGCCTTACGGGGACCGATGGTGACCCGGTTTACCCAGCAGTTTTTAAGACAGGTTGCATGGGGTGATCTGGATGTGCTTGTTTTAGATCTCCCCCCTGGAACGGGAGATATTCAGCTTACCATCGTTCAGACAGTGGCATTGGATGGTGCGGTGATTGTGACGACGCCGCAGGAGGTGGCGCTGGTGGATGCGCGTAAGGCAATTGCGATGTTTCGAAAAGTCAACGTGAGGATTCTGGGTGTGGTGGAGAATATGAGTTACTTTATCGTGCCTGGAACGATGCAAAAACATGAGATTTTTGGAACGGGGGGTGGGAAAAAGGAGGCCGAGCGACAGGAGGTTCCCTTTTTAGGCGAAATTCCGCTCGATCCAGAGGCGAGGGAGTGCGGGGATCAGGGGAAACCTGTTGTTCTGGAGAAACCAAATTCTACCTCAGGCAAAGTTTTTTTTGAATTTGGCAATCATGTGTCAAAAATCCTATTTCCAAGCAACTCACGTTAAGCGATTTATATTTTTCGTCATAAAAGATTCACACTTGCGAAATATCCTGAAGGGACCAAATTATAGGCGTGGACGTTAAAGAGGCCTCGCACTTCTCGCTCGACCCTAAGTCGGTCTTTAAGAATTCCGCTTTGTACCGCGAGTTTTTGTTGGAGCGGGAGGAGATTTTAAAACATAAGTGGCATCTGAGCGAGCAGGCGGGGCACGATGTGGGTTTTGAAAAGGGGCTACTGGATTGGATCGTGAAGCATCGGGTCGCTTGGAGAGCGAATCGGGAGAAAGAGATCGCGAAGGAAAAAGAGATTTGCTAAATTGGTGAATGACGCATGACGCGTCCTTTAACGGGAACCTGTGAGTTCCTTAAGGAGGCGAGTATGGTGGGAAAACAGTTAATGGATGGTGAGACTGTACGCCGAGCTGTTCGGCGGATGGCTCATGAATTTGCTGAACGTCACCCTCAAGGAAATATTGTTTTAGTTGGTATCCAAACACGCGGAGTGCCGTTGGCTCATCGACTGGCGAGTGAGTTCAAGCAGATTGAAGGTGGGAAGACTTTGCGGGTAGGTTCGCTGGATATCAGTTTTCACCGAGATGATCTGGCTAACAATATGCCTGTTCCTAAGGCCACGGAGGTTCTTTTTGATCTTAAAGACCAGACGGTGATCCTGGTGGATGATGTGCTGTATACGGGTAGAACGATACGAGCAGCCTTGGATGCGTTGTGTGATTTAGGTCGGCCCAAGATTATTCAACTCGCGGTTTTGGTGGATCGGGGTCATCGAGAATTGCCGATCCGGCCAGATTTTGTGGGAAAGAATTTACCTACGGCTCCTCAAGAAAGAGTCCGAGTGCGGTTGGCAGAGTTGGATGGAGAGGACGCAGTGGTGATTGAAAAGGAGAAGTCATGAGTGGGGTGTGGCAGAGAAAAGATCTTCTCTCGTTGCGGGAGCTAAATGTGGGGGAGATTGGGAAGGTGTTATCTACGGCTACAGTCTTTAAGGAGATTTTGGGAAGGCCGATTAAGAAAGTTCCATCCCTGCAAGGACGTACCGTGGTGAATCTGTTTATCGAGCCCAGCACACGGACAAGAATCTCTTTTGAATTGGCTGCGATTCGATTAAGCGCAGACGTTGTGTCTCTGGATAAAGAGACGAGCAGTATTCGAAAGGGGGAATCCCTACAGGATACAGCCAAGAACTTGGAGGCCTTACAGGCTGGAATTATTGTGATTCGGCATCGATCGGCTGGAGCGGCACATTTTTTGGCCCAACGACTCAAAGCATCCGTCATCAATGCGGGGGATGGCTCTCATGAGCATCCCACTCAGGGCTTGCTGGACGCTTTTACGATACGAGAGAGGCTGGGGAAAATTGAGGGGGTTAAGGTGCTGATCTTGGGAGATATTGTACATAGTCGCGTAGCCCGCTCGAACTTATGGGCGCTGACCAAGTTGGGAGCCAAAGTGAAGCTGGTAGGGCCATCGACCCTGTTGCCGAAGGAATTTGCGGAGCTTGGGGTGGAGGTGGCGCATCATCTAGATGGAGCCTTAGAGGAGGCGGATGTGATCAACCTACTCAGAATCCAGCATGAGAGGCAGGTGCAGGCCCGTGTACCTTCGATGGGAGAGTATACGAATCTTTTCGGGTTAAATATGGAAAGGTTCAAAAGGTGTAAGCCGGATGTGCTTTTGATGCATCCCGGGCCGATTCATCGTGGGGTTGAGATTGCGAGTGAGTTGGCGGACGGAAAGCACTCGGTCATTTTGGACCAAGTCACAAACGGGTTAGCGGTGCGAATGGCGGTCTTATATCTAGTTTCGGGTGGAAAAGGATTAGGAGGCGAGTCGTGAGCGAGATTCTTTTGCAAGGGGGTTTAGTGGTGGATCCCGCGACCCAAAGGGAGGGGAAGGGGGATGTTCTGATTCGAGATGGAAGGATTGTGGAGGGTAAAGCCACCAAGGATGCAGTTGTTGTGAAGGTGGATGGGTTGGTGGTGACTCCTGGCCTTATTGATCCGCACGTCCACTTGAGAGAGCCAGGTCAATCTGCCAAGGAGACGATTGCAACCGGCACAGCAGCAGCGGTGGCGGGAGGATTTACCTCTGTGATTGCAATGCCGAATACATCCCCTGTCGCGGATGGCTCGAACACGATTGCATGGATGAAGCAGAGGGCAAGGGAAACGGGAGTGGCCAATGTTTTTCCAACGGGAACGATTTCGATCGGACAAAAAGGGGAGCAGTTGGCTCCCATCGGGTCGTTGCGCCAAGCCGGGGTTGTCGCGATTACGGATGACGGGCACTGCATTCAAAGTGCGGAGTTGATGAGGCGAGCGCTTGAATATGCGCGCATGTTTGATCTGCCTGTCTTGGATCACTGCGAGGACAAGTCGCTTTCTGCCGGCGGGGTCATGAATGAGGGGAAGTGGTCGAGAATTCTGGGTTTGCCTGCGTGGCCAGGAATCGCGGAGGAGGTGATTGTTTCTAGGAATGTTCTATTGGCTGAGTTAACGGGGGCTCGGGTGGTGTGTCAGCACATCAGCACTGCGGGGTCGGTACGGATTTTGCGTGAAGCAAAAAAGAGGGGAATTCTCATCGAAGGGGAGGCCTCACCGCACCATCTCACTTTAACGCACGAACGAGTGGAGGGGTACGACACTTCGTTTAAAATGAATCCTCCGCTTCGAACTCAAGCGGATGTGGAGGAGTTGCGGCGGGGTGTGGTAGATGGAACGATTCGGTTCTTAGCGACGGATCATGCGCCTCACTGTACGTATGAGAAGGAGGTGGAGTTTGATGAGGCGCCTTTCGGGGTGGTGGGGTTGGAGACGGCACTTGGAATTTATTTGACGGAGTTGGTGCACTCGAAGTTTATGACTCTGCGGGAGGTAGTGGCGCGGATGAGTGATTTCCCCTCTCGGTATTTTGGTTTAGGTCGTGGAAGTTTGGCTGTGGGTGCGATTGCAGATGTGACTGTAGTGGATCTGGAGAGAACTTGGACAGTTCGAAAGTCTGAATTCCGAAGCTTGGGTAGAAACACGCCTTTTGAGGGTCGGGAGTTGAGAGGGCGTGCAGTATTAACAATTGTGGATGGAAAAATTCGTCATGATCTCGACGGGCGAGTTGGGCGCTTCTAAAGTTTCATCACTGTGGAAGCAATTTTAGCACTCGAGGATGGAACGATTCTGAGGGGGCAGGGATTTGGTCATTCCGGCTGGGTGGCAGCGGAGTTGTGTTTCAACACTTCGATGACTGGATATGAGGAGATTTTAACCGATCCGAGCTATCGCGGTCAGATTGTGGCTTTGACCTGCCCTGAAATTGGGAATACGGGAATCAACCCAGAAGATGAAGAGTCCGATGGGCCACAGGTTTCGGGTTTATTAGTGAGAAGATTATCCCGACGTATGAGCAACTGGAGGGGGAGGGAGTCGCTTGATGTGTATCTCAAGAGACACAAGATTCCTGCTTGTGAGGGAATTGATACAAGGTGTTTGACTCGGAAACTTCGTACCAAGGGTGCGATGAGGGGTGTGTTAGCAAATCAAGGAATGAGCGGTGAGGAGGCGGTGAAACGCGCCAAGGAGTGGCCTGGGCTAGGGGCAAAGGATTATGTGGCTGAGGTCACGTGCAAAAAGTCTTATGAGTGGGATCCCGAGGGGGTGGACTTTCCTGGAAAGTTAGGTGCGGAGAAGGTCAAGATGTCTAAAGTGCGACATCGAGTGGCTGCGATCGATTGTGGAATGAAGCGAAATATTTTGCGCCAACTTCGGGCTGAGGGAATTCAACCCATTGTTTTTCCTGCCCAAGCGACCGCAGCGGAGATATTAAGCGCAAAGGTGGACGGCGTATTTTTATCTAACGGGCCGGGTGATCCTGCTGTACCGACCTACGTTCATCAAACTGTTCGGGATTTGGTGGGGAAGAAACCGATTTTTGGAATCTGTCTCGGGCATCAGATGTTGGCGCATGCCTTGGGAGGAAAGACGTTCAAGCTTAAGTTTGGCCATCGAGGGGGAAATCAGCCTGTGAAGGATCTGCGGTCGGGCAAAGTATCGATTACGAGCCAAAATCATGGGTACGCGGTGGATCCGGATTCGCTCCCGAAAGGGAAAGTGGAGGTGACCCACATTAATTTAAATGATGGGACATGCGAAGGAATTCAGGTGACAGCCGGCGGTGCATTTTCTGTTCAGTATCATCCTGAGGCCGCGCCGGGACCACACGACGCGGGTTACTTTTTTCGTCAATTTGCCGAGGTGCTCGACGCGACCAAAGGGAAGAGTTAAATACGACCCATGCCTAGGATCGTTTCTGAGAGTAAAGAGATCCCCCTGATGACCATTGAGTTGGTGGGGCCCCGTATGGCGGTAGGACGAATCGACGAAAACGAAATTCAGATCGTTCATGGGAGTATTTCCTCCCGTCACGCGGAGCTTGTTGCTGAGGGTGCGGAGTACCGCGTGCGTGATTTGGAGTCTACGAATGGGACGCGAGTGAATGATGAAAAAGTGACTGAAGTTTTATTGCAGGATCGGGATCGTCTGCAGTTTGGGCAGGTTCCGTTCCGATATGAGGGGGCAATTCAGCGGGCAGCATTGGCACTTCCACAAGCGGGAAGCGGTTTTCAAATGGAGTTAGGAGTGGAAGAGGGTGTCCCAGAAAACTTTCGTAACTTATCACCTATCAAGGGGAAAGGCGAAAGAGGAAGTCCGATTTGGATTTTGGCCTTAGGGGGTTTGGTGGCAGTGTTGGGTTTGGGTTTCTACGTTTTTCGCATGTTATTCACAACTTGAAAAAAATCTAATTTTTTTTGTAAGAGGGTGTTGACAGGGGGGTTGGGTAACAGGCATGCTTATCGTTTCCCCTTGGTCTGATTTCTTGTTTTAAGCCGATTGGCTCTGAAGCAGATTTCGTGCCGATGGGAAAACGCCGGGCGAATTCCGGAATTTGTAAACAAATTCCATCTCGCCCATGTAGCTCAGTTGGTAGAGCACGTCCTTGGTAAGGACGAGGTCACCGGTTCAAACCCGGTCATGGGCTCGGTCGCTGTGAAACCCCGAGTGGGGACACTGTCGGCGGAGTTCCGATCCGGCGAACCAGGAGATCTGAAACCGCAAGGCAAGGAGATTAGAATTTATGGCGAAAGAGGCATTCAACCGTTCGAAACCCCACGTCAACATCGGCACTATTGGGCACGTTGATCACGGGAAAACCACACTAACCGCCGCCATCACCACAATCCTTTCCAAGAGCGGTTTGGCCGAGGCTCGTGCGTATGACCAGATTGATAATGCGCCCGAGGAAAAAGAGCGCGGAATTACGATCAACACCTCCCACGTGGAGTACGCGACGGCAACACGGCACTACGCACACGTGGATTGCCCTGGACACGCTGATTATGTGAAAAACATGATCACGGGAGCCGCTCAGATGGACGGGGCGATTCTTGTTGTGAGCGCGGCAGACGGTCCGATGCCTCAGACCCGCGAACATATTTTGTTGGCACGTCAGGTCGGCGTACCTGCGCTGGTTGTCTTTCTGAACAAAGTAGACATGGTTGACGACAAAGACCTGTTGGAACTTGTCGAAGTTGAGGTTCGTGAACTCCTCACTAAGTATGAATTCCCCGGAGACAAGATTCCGATCATCAAGGGCAGTGCCTTGAAAGCCTTGGAATCTGGCGATCCCAAGAGCGATGCGGCTAAGTGCATCATGGAACTCATGGACGCAGTTGATAAATTTATCCCTATCCCTGAGCGTCCGAAGGATCAGCCCTTCCTGATGCCCGTCGAAGACGTGTTCAACATCGAAGGCCGTGGAACCGTCGTGACTGGTCGTGTGGAGCGAGGCGTTCTCAAGAAGATGGAAGAGGTTGAGATCGTGGGTATCAAGCCTACGGCCAAGACCGTTGTTACCGACGTTGAAATGTTCCGCAAGCTCCTCGATACAGCGGAGGCGGGCGACAACGTTGGTCTCCTCCTGCGTGGAACGAAAAAAGAGGATGTGGAACGTGGGCAGGTCATCGCCAAGCCAGGGACGATCAAGCCTCATACCAAGTTTAAAGCGACAGTCTACGTTCTGAGTAAGGACGAAGGCGGTCGTCACACACCTTTCTTCAACGGATATCGTCCCCAGTTTTACTTCCGCACAACGGACGTGACGGGGGTGGTGACCTTGAAGGCCGGGGTGGAAATGGTCATGCCCGGAGACAATGTCGACATCGAAGTCGAGCTGATTACCCCCATCGCGATGGAGAAGCAGATCCGCTTTGCCATCCGTGAAGGTGGAAAAACGGTAGGCGCCGGACGCGTCACCGAAATCGTGGCCTAACCCCCACGAATCATACCGGAGGGAAGCGCCCACTCTTTGAGTGGGATCTGCCCAACCGGACGGAAAAGGAGGGCAGTAGCTCAATTGGTAGAGTAGCGGTCTCCAAAACCGTCGGTTGGGGGTTCGAGTCCCTCCTGCCCTGCACCTTACAAGGGAGAAAGATAAAGAAATGGAAGCATTGAAGATCGGTGGTAGTTGGTTGATCACGATCGTTGTGGGAGTTGGCTCCCTCGGCGCCGTGGCAGCTATTTTTCTCAACCGGTCCCAGATCTCCAAGTTCGTGGTTGAGGTGAAGGGGGAGCTTGTGAAGTGCTCTTGGCCTTGGGATCCGAGTGAGTCGGGCATCAAGAAATATCGCGAGTTAATCGATAGCACCACGGTTGTGGCGCTGACTACCTTGGTGTTGGCTGCCTACACTTCGGGATTCGATTTTTTAATCAGCCGAGTTGTTGGCTGGTTGGTGAGGTTTTAATCCATGAGCGAGATCGCAACACCTGCAGCTGAAGCCCGCTGGTTCGCGGTGCACGTTCTTTCCGGTCAAGAGACCAATGTGAAGCGTCACATGTTGAGCCGGATCAAGACCGAGGAGTTGGGGGAGGTGGTGCAGGAGGTGATTATTCCAACCGAGTGCATTTCTGAGATCAAGAGGGGAAAGAAGGTCGAAACCGAGCGGAAACTTTACCCTGGATATATTTTCGTAAAGATGGAGTTGTACGATTCTGAGAAAAAGTTGCACGAAGTCCCCTGGTATTTCGTGAAGGAAACTCCCGGCGTTTTGGGTTTCGCAGACGGAGATAGGCCGACTCCGATGAAACAGGATGAAGTCGACGGAATGTTGAGTCAGATTCGTGAGAAAGAAGAGAAAATTACCCCGAAGATTATTTTTGCCGTCGGGGATCGCGTCAAGGTGGGGGATGGTCCCTTCCAGAGCCAAGAGGGCGTGGTGGAAGAGGTAGATACGGAGAGAGGGCGGGTTCGCGTGGCGGTTTCTATTTTTGGACGGTCCACTCCCGTGGAGTTGGAATATTGGCAGGTGGAAAGGAACTAAGTTTTTATGGCTAAAGAGATCACAGGAATTATCAGGCTTCAGATCCCCGCTGGCGCGGCAAATCCAGCTCCTCCCGTAGGCCCGGCACTGGGTCAGCAGGGAGTGAACATCATGGCTTTTTGTAAGGAATTTAATGCTCGGACGGCAAAGGAAGCTGGAAATATTTTTCCTGTCGTCATCACCGTTTATAAGGACAAGACATTCACGTTTATCACCAAAAGTCCCCCCGCATCCGTACTTCTCAAAAAAGCTGCTAACTTGGCCTCTGGATCGAAGGAACCGAATCGTTTGAAGGTGGGCAAGGTAACGAAGAAGCAGGTGATGGATATTGTGAAAATTAAGAGGAACGACCTTAATGCAGCTTCGGATGAGGCCGCTTTTCGCACCATTGCAGGAACGGCCCGACAGATGGGTCTTGAGATTGCAGACTAAGGAGATTGATCATGCCTAAGAAACCTAGTCGCCGTTACACAGAAGCCATCAAATTGCTGGAGCCTAAAAAGCGCTACAGCATTCCTGATGCAGTATCCATTTTAAAGAAGATGCCTGCAGGCAAGAGTAAGGGAAATCCGAGCGTGGATCTTTCGTTTCATTTAGGTGTAGATCCGAAGCAAAGCGATCAAGTGGTTCGTGGCACCGTGAGTCTCCCTCATGGTTCGGGCAAAACAGTCCGTGTCATCGTTTTTGCCCAAGGGGCTGCGGCAGAGGCAGGCAAAGCGGCTGGGGCTGTTGCCGTGGGTTTCGCAGATTTGATCAAGAAAGTTCAAGATGGTTGGGCTGACTTCGATGTGGCCGTGGCGACTCCGGATGCGATGATCGAAGTTCGCAAACTAGGAAAAGTGCTCGGACCTCGAGGCTTGATGCCGAATCCAAAAACGGGAACGGTGACCGAAGATACCGCAAAAGCTGTGAAAGAGTGTCAAGCGGGCCGTGTCGAATTTAAGATCGATAAGGGCTCCAACCTTCACGTGAGCTGTGGAAAACTGAGTTTTGAAGGCAAGGCGCTGGGAGAAAATGTGAATGCCGTCATTGAATCCGTTTCCCGTGCACGCCCTGCAGGAGCCAAAGGCAAGTATCTGAAGAATTGCGTTCTCTCAGCCACATTTTCACCTGGAATTCCGTTGGCCGTGGCGGATGCAGCTGCGGGGTCAGAGGATTAAACGAGGAGATTTATGAAAGAAGAAAAAGCGTTAGTCATTGATACAATTCGGGAGTGGGTCAAATCCTCTCCGTATTTGATCGTCTTGGATTATACGGGAATGAAGGTCTCTGAATTTTCTGAGCTAAGGGGGCGTCTGCGCAAGGTAGGAGCGGCCGTGAAGGTCGTGAAGAACACCTTGTTCAAGCGTGCGATCGGCGAGGAAGTTTTGGCCGGTTTAGGTAAAGATCTGACAGGCCAGACTGCAATTGTTTCTGGCGGAAAAGATGCTCCGGCCGCAGCGAAGGTGATCAAGACGTTTAAGGCGGAATTTACCCGTCCAAGCCTGCGTTCGGGATTGATGGACGGCAAAGTTTTAGGAGTAAGCGAAATTGTGATGTTGGCCGATCTGCCTTCTGCAGAGGTTCTGCGGGCAAGGCTTTTGGGTGCAATTTCCGCTCCAGCCTCGACATTGGCACGCCTCTTGGCGGAGCCCGGTGCACGGTTGGCTCGGGTCATGAAGAGCAAAGCGGAGGCGGCCCCGACGGCTGCATCGTAACAATGTACATGAAAGGCAATAACCTTGTGTTAGCCCGGGAGCCTTTCCGGGATAATTCGGTCACGGGTGTGATCGTCTAACCTAGGACAAACATTAACACCTCGGTCCTTTCATCGAAAGGGCAGGGGAAGGAGAAATAAAATGGCAATCAATCTGGAAGAAGTAGTAACGACGTTGAGCGGGCTAACCGTTCTCGAAGCGTCTGAACTGGTCAAAAAACTTGAAGACAAGTGGGGCGTCAGCGCTGCGGCTCCTGTCGCTGTAGCTGCAGCAGGCGGAGCGGCTGCGGGTGCTGCACCTGCCGAAGAGAAAACAACTTTTGAAGTCGTTTTGAAAGATGCAGGCGGCAACAAGATCGGCGTGATTAAGGAAGTTCGCACCGTGGTGCCTGGATTGGGCCTTGCGGATGCAAAAGCGCTTGTCGAAGGTGCACCCAAAACCATCAAGGAAGGTGCCACGAAGGACGAGGCTGCTGAGATCAAGAAGAAGCTTGAAGCTGCTGGTGCCAAGGTAGAGATCAAATAACCAATCCCCGGGAAACCGGGATAAGGAGTACGTAGCATGTCGAAATCGACCAAAGTCGAGCGGGTCAATTTCGGGCGGTTGCCCGAGACGGTGGAGATGCCGAACCTCATGGAGGTTCAGTTGGACTCCTACCGTGCCTTCCTCCAAGAGGGCATCAACCCGAAGCAACGGAAGAGTGATGTAGGCTTGCAGGCCGTCTTTCGTGAAGTCTTCCCGATCGAGTCTTACGACGAGAAGATCAAACTCGACTTTAGTCATTACGAATTGGGTAAGGCCAAGAACGGACCGATCGAGTGTCTCCGTGAAGGCGTGACCTATGCAGCGCCTCTTTATGTGACCTTCGTTTTGCATAACGATGGTTCCACGATTGAGGAACGGGTGTACATGGGGGAACTCCCCTTGATGACCAAGCAGGGAACCTTTGTGGTGAACGGTGCAGAGCGGGTGATCGTGAGCCAGCTCCATCGTTCTCCTGGGATCTGTTTTGAGTCGAGCGTGCATGCGAATGGCAAGTTGCTGCACAGCTACCGGATTATTCCGGATCGGGGTTCTTGGCTGGAAGTTTCTTATGATACTTCCGACCTCCTCTACGTTCATTTGGACCGACGGAAACGTCGTAGGAAGTTCCTGCTCACCACTCTTCTTCGTGCCCTGGACTACAGTACGGATGAGGAGATTATCTCGCTCTTTTACCGGATCGAGAATCTCAAGCTGGCTGAAGATCTTGAGGAGAACGAGTTGAGTCAAAAGGTTCTCATCAAAGAGGTGCGGGATACGGCCAATGCGGATTTGGTTGTAGCTCGTGCTTTTGAGCCTTTGACCAAGGGTGTCGTGCGTCAGTTGCTTGATTTAGGAATGAAAAGCGCTGAAGTCGTCGATATTCGTGTGGATGACACGATCCTTAAGTGTTTGAAGAAGGATCCGACCAAAGACACCGAGGGAGCTCTCAAGGAAATCTATCGGCGTTTGCGCCCTGGCGATCCACCCACTGTAACGAACGCTAAAGCTTTGCTGAAGCGGCTCTTTTTTGATCCGAAACGCTATGACATCGGTCGTGTGGGTCGGCATAAATTAAATCAGAAATTAGGTCTACAGACCGACCTTTTGACCCGAATTCTGACCCGTGAGGATGTGGTGGCTGCAACCAGCTATCTCATCAACCTTCGGTTGGGTGAGGGGACTACCGATGATATTGATCATTTGGGAAGTCGCCGCGTGCGAACCGTGGGCGAACTCCTGTCGAACCAGTGTCGCACAGGTTTGAGCCGAACAGAGCGTCTCGTCAAAGAGCGGATGACCCTGTTCGATGTGAACACGGAAGGCATGACGCCTCAGAAGCTGATCAATCCGAAGGCGCTGTCCGCCATGATCCGAGATTTCTTCGGTCGGAGTCAGCTGTCTCAGTTGATGGATCAGACAAATCCTTTGAGCGAAATGACACACAAACGACGTTTGTCCGCGCTTGGACCCGGCGGTTTGAGTCGGGAGCGTGCTGGCTTCGAAGTTCGAGACGTGCATCCGTCCCATTACGGCCGGATCTGTCCGATCGAGACGCCTGAAGGTCCAAACATCGGATTGATCTCCAGTCTTTCGACCTTTGGAAAAATCAATGAGTTCGGCTTCATCGAAACACCCTACCGCAAGGTAGAGAATGGTCGTGTGAAGAATGAGCATGATTTTCTTACGGCTGACCAAGAGGAGAATTTCATTGTGGCCCAAGCGAATTCAGCTGTGGACAGTCACGGCAAGTTCACTTCTCCACGAGTCTCCGTCCGTTATCGGGGAGAATTCTTGGAAGTAGAACCCGACAAGGTTCACTACATGGATGTTTCGCCCAAACAGTTGGTATCGGTTGCGGCGGCTTTGATTCCATTTTTGGAACATGACGATGCGAACCGAGCCTTGATGGGCTCGAACATGCAACGGCAAGGCGTTCCGCTTCTTATCTCGGAATCTCCGGTGGTCGGCACGGGAATGGAGGCTAAAGTCGCCCGTGATTCTCACGCCATGATTTTGAGTGAGGGATCGGGCAAGGTTGCCTCGGTCACAGCTCGTCAAGTCATCGTGACGGAAGATGGGGAAGCCCCTGAAAACCGTAAGCGAATGAAGACGGATCCTGAAAAAGGTATTTATGTGTATGACCTCTTGAAGTTCATGCGCTCCAACAATGGCACCTGTGTGAATCAGCGGCCTGTGGTGAAGGTGGGTCAGCGTGTTACCAAGGGAATGGTAATCGCGGACGGACCTTGTACCGACCAGGGCGAGTTAGCTCTGGGCAGGAACGTGGTTGTGGCCTTCATGCCGTGGCATGGGTACAACTTCGAAGACGCGATTTTGTTGAGCCAACGACTGGTCAAAGAGGACGTTTATACAAGTATCCACATCGAAGAGTTCGAGATTTCAGCTCGAGACACCAAGCTTGGACCTGAGGAAATTACTCGAGATATCCCGAACGTCGGAGATGAGGCTTTAAAGAACCTCGGACCTGATGGGGTTGTTCGAATCGGAGCTGAGGTGAAAGCAGGGGATATTCTCGTTGGTAAAATTACCCCGAAGAGTGAAACGGAGTTGGCGCCTGAAGAACGCCTTCTGCGCGCCATCTTCGGTGAAAAAGCAGCCGATGTGAAAGACAGCTCGCTGGTCGTATCCTCCGGTTCCGCAGGAATCGTGATGGACGTAAAGACCACGGGTGGGGCCATCAAGAAAGACGTGATCAAGTTAGCTCCCGGGGAAGCCAAACGGCATGCCAAAGGAGTTGACGACAAGTACATCAAGAAGCATGCAGAGATGAAAGAGGAGTTGACCCAAGCTCTTTCTAATATTCTGCTGAATGAAAAGATTCCTCTGGATGTAGTCAATGCGGAGACGGGTGAGATCATCATTCCCGCCAACCGTAAAATCACCAAGACTCTGCTCCGAAAGATTGCCGATGTGTACAATCACATTGAAATCGACCCGAGTCCGATCCGGATCAAAATCCGTGAGATCATCTCGAGTTACGAGCAGAAGTTTAACCAACTCTCCAATGAAAAAGACATGGAGATGGAGAGGTTGGAGTCGGGTGAGGATATTGACCCTGGAATCATCAAGCAGGTGAAAGTGTATGTTGCCGCCAAACGGAAGATCTCCGTGGGTGACAAAATGGCCGGACGGCACGGAAATAAGGGTGTTGTAGCCCGTATTGTGCCGGAAGAGGACATGCCTTTCCTTCCTGATGGAACACCTGTGGACATTATTCTTAATCCGCTGGGTGTACCTTCCCGAATGAATGTAGGACAGGTTTTGGAAACACACTTGGGAATCGCAGCGAAAGCGCTGGGATTCAATGTGGCAACCCCTGTATTTGACGGAATCAGTGAAACCAAGATCCGTGAGTTTCTAAAGAAAGCGCACTTAGATGAGGACGGTAAGTCAGTCTTGATCGATGGTCGTACGGGCGATCCTTTTGATCAGCGCGTAGTTGTGGGCTTGATCTATATGCTCAAGTTACATCACTTGGTCGCAGACAAGATTCACGCTCGAGCGGTCGGACCGTACTCTTTGGTCACCCAGCAACCCTTGGGTGGTAAAGCGCAGTATGGTGGTCAACGGTATGGAGAAATGGAAGTTTGGGCGATGGAGGCCTATGGCGCCGCCTATACCCTGCAAGAACTCCTTACCGTCAAGTCAGACGACGTGGCGGGACGTACTCGGATTTACGAGAGTATTGTCAAAGGTGACAATTCTCTTGAAGCCGGAACGCCTGAATCCTTCAACGTGTTGATCAAAGAAATGCAGAGCTTGTGTCTGGATATCAAAGTCGGTGAGCGGAGTCGTGTTGTGGATGAAGATCTACAGAAACCCGATATCCTCGTCGCATCGGCCTAAACCCTATAACCCAGAAATAAACTATCCCATGAACCAACAGACCCAATCGGCCCGCGAAATCCTCGGAATGGAGAGAAGTGTAGGTTTTGACGAAGTCAGTATTACTGTCGCTTCGCCTGAATCGATTCTTTCCTGGAGTCGGGGAGAGACCAAAAATCCTGAAACCATCAATTATCGGACGTTTAAGCCCGAAAAAGGTGGTTTGTTCTGCGAAAGGATTTTCGGACCGACCAAGGACTACGAGTGTTCTTGCGGAAAGTACAAAAGGATCAAATTTAAGGGTGTTATTTGCGATCGTTGCGGCGTGGAAGTGACATTGGCTCGTGTTCGACGCGAGCGAATGGGGCATATCGAACTCGCTGTCCCTGTGAGTCACATCTGGTTCTACAAATGTATGCCCAGTCGACTGGGATTGATGATGGACATGACAGCGCGAGATCTTGAGCGGGTTATTTATTACGAGGATTACCTTGTGATCGATGAAGGGAAGACTCCTCTCAAACCAAAACAGTTGCTCACGGAGACTGAGTACCGCGAGGCACAAGATCAGTTTGGTGACTCCTTTGTGGCCAAAATGGGTGCGGAGGCAATCCGGGATGTTTTCAAGAAGATCGATCTCGATGAGTTGGTCACAGAGTTAGAACAGCAACTGGAGACAACCAAGAGCAAGCAGACCCGAAAGAAGGTCGCGAAACGTCTGAAATTAGTTCAAGGATTCCTGAATGCAGGATCGCGTCCTGAGTGGATGATTTTAGAGATTCTTCCTGTGATTCCTCCGGATTTGCGTCCGTTGGTTCCGCTTGAAGGCGGGCGTTTTGCAACCTCTGATTTGAACGATCTCTATCGCCGAGTCATCAATCGGAATAATCGTTTGCGAAATCTGCTCCAACTCAAAACTCCTGAAGTCATTATTCGGAACGAAAAGCGGATGTTGCAGGAGTCAGTCGATGCGTTGATGGATAACGGTCGTCACGGTCGTGCTGTGACGGGAGCTGGGAACCGGCCTCTTAAATCTCTCTCCGATATGTTGAAGGGGAAGACTGGCCGATTCCGTATGAATCTGTTGGGGAAGAGAGTTGATTACTCGGGTCGTTCCGTAATTGTGATCGGGCCTGAGCTCAAGCTTAACGAGTGTGGATTGCCGAAGAAAATGGCTCTCGTGTTGTTCGAACCGTTTATCATTCGTCGTCTGAAGGAGCTGGGACAGGTTCATACAGTCCGCTCGGCCAAGAAGATGATTGAGAAAAAAGAGCCGATTGTATGGGACACGCTGGATGAAGTGACTCGCGAACATCCTGTCTTGTTAAATCGTGCGCCGACGTTGCATCGCTTGTCGGTTCAAGCCTTCGAGCCAAAATTGATCGAAGGGG
>JBBAWA010000010.1:0-24543 GCA_040397425.1 Methylacidiphilales bacterium | reverse complement strand
AGACTTCGATTCCCTTCGGGCGCTGGTGCCAGGAGCGATCCTTGTACTGGATCATCCGGGGCACTACTCCGTTCAGAGGACGGTTGAAAATATCCCAATGCCAAAGCTTTCCGTCCCCGCCGAGATAGACAAGGGCTCCAGTAGTGATGCCCCCCACCGGCATACCGATGTTCATCAGGGCATCGCCACTATAGCTCCTGGGCTGACCACGCTCGAGGAGCGACCGCTCCCATTCCTGGGAAAGATTCTTCTCGGCTGGAATGACCTTGGACCAAGCCTCGGTCGGAAGCTTTTTTAGAGTGGGCCCATTTTCCGCCCTGAGAAGAACCGGTGAGGCCAAAACCAAACACAAAAGAAGCCAGCATTCAGGAGATTTCATCGATGCAGGATCAACAAACAGCACGCTTTTAGGGATCGAGAGTGAAATGCTTTTTACGAGTCGCTTGATCCATATTCTTCACGTCCAGTTTTTCAACATGCCCATCGGCAAAGAGTGCCCCGGCCTTGCCTCCATGACGAGGGTCTGGCCCATACGTCGGATCAAAGCCGTTTTGTACAAAGGTATTTCCAGCAAAACCCCAGCTACTAGCCCAACTTCCTTCAATGGCACTACAGACGATGACTTTTTGCGAAGGATTTGGAATCATGGCAAAAGGCATGCCGACCCCACCCGAACTTGCGGAACCTGAACCATATTTTGCGTTATAGAGATTGCTATCAAAAACTACTGTGGAGTTTACCCCAAATGAACCGTAAGGGTGTTCTCTTTTGCCTTTAAGAACTGGATCGTAAAATATTTTATGCAGCTCCAAACCTAAGGATTTATTGTAAGGCTTGTTTTTAAGCTCAGATGAATACTCGTTTAGAAATTTTTGGAACCACCACCCACCCCAATACATCGAAAGAGGGAGTCGCCCACCATTATCCGCCGTATAGCTCGCTACAAAGACCCCTGTTTGTTTCAGACTAGACAGGGCCTCCGCCGATTTTGCCGAAAGCGTCGCAGACTTGATGGCGGGGATAACTAGGGCGGCCAACCCTCCGACTATGGCGATCACCACTAGAAGCTCTACCAAAGTAAATGCCCTAAGGGATTTTTTTATGGCTTGAGTCGTGGCGAATGGGTCGGGCCTGTCGTTCACGATTTCAATCTACTCTAAAAGAGGGCTTCAGAAACACCTTGGTTCCAGTGACAGGTAGTAGCGGAAAAATGCCACAGAAGATTAATAGACCACAGTTGGGACCCCGTCTTTCCACTTCACCTCCCAGAAGCGAATTAGGTTTCCAAAGCTTTTCCACTCAAAGGCGGAAAAGATGCTCCGCCCCCCCTGATCTTCCACCTCCCATCCGGACCACAACCCTGGAGCAGGCCAACGGAAGGGCACTTCCTCCCAAGGTCCGGTCTTAGGATTCGCCGCGCGCAGCAACTGTTTTCCATGGGCACTCGAAATGAACATATAAAAGCTACCGGAATGCTCAAACACCCGCGGGCTCTCTGGCTCCTTGAAGGTCACCACCGCCGGACCCATATCCTTCCATTCGGTGAGATTCTTGGAGACGGCCAGCGCAATGGCTCCTTTTCCCTCCTTGGTGGTCATCATGGTAAAGAGCAGAAAATCGTCACCGTGCTTGAGGACGTGCGAATCACGGCAGTCGATCCAACCATCCGACCTCCGCTCGGCCCATTCCGGGGCCTCGTATATCGGGTTGCCCGGATGACGTTTCCAATCGAAGAGATCCTTACTGGTGGCAAGACCGATGGTCTGCTTGCCCGGCACGCGATCGTCAAACCCTGTGTAGAACATGTAGTAGGTGCCGTCGTGTTTGATGATCGAAGGCGCCGAAACCACCATGCCCTCCCAAGTTCCCGGAACAGCCTCGAGGATGCGGGGATGATGTTGCCAGGTCTTGAGATCCTTGGAAGTCGCATGCCCGAACGCCTTCTCGTTGCCGGGCTCGAACCACTGCTGAACCTTTCCCGCGTTGCCCACGTTGTAAAAGAGATGGAAGGTTTCGCCCTCACGAAACACGTAGTAGTCCTTCATGTACTCCCCTTCCTTCGAAAACTCCCCAATCTTGTGGTCAATCACAGGCAGGGAGCCCGAAGTTTCTCCTGACCTCGGCTGAGCAGACTCTTTAGACAAAAATACCAGGCCCCCGATGGCAGCCACCTCCTTCTCCGAGCTAACCCGGATGGTGATCTCCGAACCATCCTTCAGCCCTGTCAGATCCCAGAAGATCCAATCGGGTTGGCCGTTAGGGGAAATTTCAGCCACCGATCCATCCACGCCGTTGATTGCCAGACTCAATTCACGCGAAACGTATTCTGGCGTGCCCAGATTGTCCACGAGTACGACCAGGCGCAGATCTTCAGGAGGTTTCGAACCCATCCGGACCGAGATCAGCTCCACGACTCCGTCGGAATCGGAAAGCGTCAGTGTCCCGATATGATCTCCCTTTCCGCCAGGAATCGGAATCTTGGCATAACCGTCAAAGCGGGCGGTTTTCGCTCCCGGAGCCACCGCCATCTCTTTCACATAAGCTGGCAAGCTTTCGGTCCGATGGGAGGTATCCCCAAAGTTGTTGATTAACCGATCCGATCCGAAAAAGATCCATCCACCCACCCCCAGATCCTTGCCCAACGACGGAATCGCCAGCGTAGTTTTTCCATCTTCAAACCAAAGAGCCGAATTCTCCAACCGCCCGGCCGGTGCGAGCGGTGATCCGGCCATAACCGAAAGATCCACTAAGACGAAAATGCAAAGCGCGCGGATCAACACCCGTGATTGGTAAGATGGCCGAAGATTCAAGAGAAGTTGCCCCTCATGCAGTTTTCAGTTTGCCCCGTCTTTTTTCCAGCTCGGCACGGATCTGGTAGGCGCGGTCTTCCGAAATCGGATAGATCCAGGTCAGCCCGATAGCCACCAAAACCGCCAAAGAGGGCACCCCAATATCCATCCACCTCATTGACAGGATGGTACCTGCACTTTGACCGGCACCTAGGGCTTGGTCGAAACCCGTGAGATTGAGCAGCAACCCAGAGAGGGCAAACGCCAGGGTAGTGCCAGCTTTCAAAACCCACGCATACATGGCATTTAGAGCACCCTCGTTTCGGTTTCCCGTGTTGAGCTCATGTAGATCACACACATCTGCCAGCATGGAGGCGGTCAGGGTCCAAAGGGCGCTGAAGCCGAAAGCCACAAACAAGGGAGGAAGAAGAAAAAGAAGGGGCTGGGCCGGAGTGTAGCAGAACCATTTGATCAGATTACCGGCCAACGCAGCCCCCAGCGCCAAGGTGAGCGTATGACGCTTACCGATGCGCGTGGCCACGAAACTAATGAGGGGAACGAAAAACAGGCTGCCCACCTGCCACACGGTTCCGCCCCATCCCGAAAGCACAGAGGCCGCCGCCTCGTTACCCCCATGAATAAAGTAGATGGCCAGATACGTCGGCAGACTGCTGATGCTAAATATTCCCAAACACATGAAGAAGACGGTGCCCCCAAGAACCAGGAAAGCTCGGTTGCCCAGAACTGCACGGATCTGCGGCCAGACCGGCTCAACCGCGCGACTCGCCTGCCCCGCAATCTGCTTTTCCCGACAGAGCAGTACGGAGAGCAGCGCCAAGATGGTCATCAGCCCAGCCAAGCCTGCCGTCACCCAGCGCGTCCCGCTAATGGTGTCCGAAAAGCATGGGAGTTTGATCAAGGCATAGAGCCAGGAAAGCAGGATGGCGGCAGCCGCGCTGGTGAACGCATAGGTGGCCATCAAGCGCGTCCGCTCGTGATAATCCGCCGTCATCGACAAACCGATTGCACCCCAAGGAACAGAAAAGAGGGACATGAAGAGGTAAAAGACCGTGGAGAAAAAAAGAAAATACCAGAATTTTCCCATTTCGCTTCCCCCGGCTGGCATCCACCACAGCACGACGAAAAACACACCGGCCCCCAAGGCTCCGGCCACCATAAAAGGCTTTCGCCTTCCCCATTTCGAACGGAAGTTGTCCGACAAGGCGCCAATTAGTGGATCGAACAAGGCATCAATCGCACGCGGGATTGCCATCAGCAGCCCAACGATAAAGGGATTCATCCCAAGACCGATGTTCAGCACCACATTTCCTAGATTCCCGATGGCGTTCCCCATGAGTGTGTAAGCCATGCCACCGGAGGAGTACCCGGCCTTATCGCGAAATGGTAGACGGTCCTCCGCCGTAGTTTGGTGATGTCCAATCGCTGATGGGGATTCGTGGCTTGAACTCATAAATTATTAATCTGCTTGAAGGTCGCTCAGATTATTCGGTCCGGTAACGGAAACGGAACCGCCCGAGAGGTGCGGTGTCCCCGTCGAGATACAACATCGTCAGATCGTCCGGCAACTTAACGTTATCGATCCACTTAAAGTCGAAAGTGACAGGATCTTGGGCCAACCCCAGGGGCTCCCTGGGCACGGCGAGATGCATCTGGTTCCCTTCGACCCGAAGCCTGACATCAGCCGCCCGCAACCAGTTCCAGCCGCCGTTGTTTTTCTCCAATACAGCACCGAATTTTCCTGGAGGGACGCGGTTGACGATAAAGTCGTAGCCATTCCAAGCGTGATTTCCGACCTGGCCAGTCCGGATCAGGAGCATCATCCAGTTTGGGTCGCTCGGAGGGGTGATCGGTTTTTCCGTCTGCACATAAAAGTAAAAGTATTCATGGTCGCAGCACACCTTCATGACCTGAAATCCATTGCGGCCCGTCTTGTTGGTGTACCGAGGCCCCTCCTGCCCTTTCCAAGTCGTGCCGTTCCCCTCAAAATCTGGATGTGCACCATTGGCTCGGGTCTTGGTGGCACGTCCAAATCCGTCGTAATCGCGCGGGATCGTGTTGCCGAAGTGCCCCCGATACTCGGGCGTCACCTCCCTCCACTGATCGAATGCTCCATCCAACTCGATGGTTTGCTTTTTTTCGCCGGCATGGGGAACCTCCGGCACACCTTTGTAACGACGAATATTGGCGATGGCCTGGTAGTAAAAATTGTCTCCGAACCCCCCTTTCATCGGCTCGATGTCACGGCTGAACTCCTCGCTGAAGCCGTCGCACTGCACCCAAGGGGTCTTCATGCTATGGGTCAATCCCGCGACCCACTCATTCCAAGCCGTAATCATGATGAATTTTGGGTTCGCTTTAAGCGCATAATCCCACTGTTCCTGAAAGTTCCGCCCGCTCTGAATGGCTTCGAGAGATGAATTCTGCTTTCCCTTACTAAAACCCCGTCCCCGAGCCTTGCCAGTCCACATCATTTCCAACGCCCCGTTTTCCCAGTGCATGTTCTGCGCAGGGGAAACATTAATCTCCTCGGCTGCCTTTGGATCCTGGGTGAAGCCGTAGGCCTGCGGATAGACACCGAGCCAGTGCCAGGCATTGGGTGTGTTTTTGTAAGGCGGAGTTCCAGGCCAGAAGGCGGTGCGGAGCGTGAAATATTTACGCACTTCGGGGCTGGCCGCATCAGGGTTACAGAGCATGAGTGGCTTCCCTTCCCAACGGAACCAAAGTTCATCGTAACGGCCAGGTCGGTAGAATTTTTCCAACAGCTGTTTGGCGGCATTGCCCATGTCCGTGTTCAGCATAAAAAATAGCTGAGGAACTGGTTCGCCTTCTGCACGGATCTGCAGCAGCACAGGCAGGAACTGACTGAGAACATTTTCGTAAATCTCGGCATTCGTGGCATCGAGCACCAAGGCATCGACCCCAGCATCGGTGAGCATGTGCATATGCCGACGGATCACCCACGGGTCGGTCAGCTTGTAGTAGCCGAACAAAGGCTCGCTCCAGTAGGCATAGTGCCACTCCTTTGGTCCCGTATGCCGAAACGTCGGAGTCGTCCGCATGTCCGGCTGATCTACGAGAATTTTTGAAACGTCATAAGGTCCATAACTGAAGTCGTCCCCTGTCCATGGGAGGTAGAAAATCCCAACGAACTTGTCTTTTTTCGGTGGTCCAACCTCTGCGGTGAGGGGCAGTTCGCGGCCTAGGGCATCCGTCGCAGGCCAAGGTACACCGGGGTTGATTCCCATAATCTCGGAAACAGCCTGGCCATACCCCGCTGTCGCGTGGAAAGCCATAAGCAGCCAAACAAAGCCGTAGCGCATCATAAGTTTTTATAATCCCAGCACCATTGCTTCCTCTGTTTTGGGGCCATCAAACTAGAAAGGAAAGCCAGCTTACGACGAAAATTTTCAAAGGTTCAAACCACTTGATTGCACGCGATTTCGAAACTACTAACGCCTGCCCGCCAACGGATCCCAAGCTGAAACCCGATCACCCGCCATACTTCAATGTTTGGCACTTGAGATTAGGCTTTTTGACGACTTCCTTATTTTTACCGGTTCGGAGGATTTGGATGGGTGGCCCCCTTTGACGGCGGGACCGAATACTCGGGCGATCGCTTCCAGATATCCCATGCCCGTGACCTTGTCCGGTTCGAGATAGCTACCCTCACTCCATTCATTCCAGGCATTGATGCTTAGAAGATTGGGCCCAGCCCGGCGGCTCAGCCGTTCACGAAAAAGTTCCAAGGCCCCCTGAAAAGCTTCTGGGGTATTTCCTCCGATACAGTTCGAGAAGGTCGACTCAGGCAACGGCTCCCAAATATCTGACTGCAGTGTGCGCGGCGAGTTGTCCCAACCCATGGTGACGTTGGGAAAATAAGGAATATCGTACTCCTCTTCCATCCGATTCCACGTTTGCAGGTACTGATCCAGGACTTTCTGGAAAGAGGTAAAAGGCGTCTGGTCCAGATCCGCGTGATGAATCCAAACATAGCTTGTCACACTGTTGAAACCGAGCGCACCAATCAGTTGAGGCAAATCCTTGATCACCGTCTCCCCGGGAAGTACCGGCTTGCCCCAAGCCACTGCGTTCAAGTGCAGGTCGGGAAATCCGGCCGCGCGGACGCGCTCCCGGAACGTATCGATGGCCTTACGTGTGGCCTCGACCGAACCGTGAATCTCGACAAATTTCGCAAGATCGTAGATGGAAAAATACGGGCACCCATCCACCTTTAGGTAGGAGGGATGGGAAAAATAGCGATCCAGGATTAAGTCGGTAATGAAGCGGAACATTTTTGGAGAGACCCGTCCGGGGTAGAGAAGTTCCTTGCCGAAGTTGCGCCCCATAGGGTGGATATTGATCCAGTCGTGATTGGCCCACATGAGGGCAAAATCGATCCGATTGACGTTGCGGGCCTTGAGAAACCCCTGCTCTAGGCAACGCTCAAGAAACGGCCCGTCCTCGTAGTGGTACCAGTCAAAGAGGAAGTGATCGATGCCATGATCCACAGCGGCATCGATCTTCTGTTCCATCACCTCAGCTTTGGACTCATCCTCGTGTCCCCAAAGTGGGACTTTAGGTTGCTGGTGATGGGGAAAACGGGGCGTAGCGTGACGGACAAGTTGCCACTCCGTCCAACCAGGTCCATGCACCTTCTCATTTCGTGGATCCACATGGTAGTTAGGGAAATAGTAACAACCCACCCGAACACGAGAGTCATTAATCATTAAATAAAGTTACGCCCAAGGATAGGCCTGAAACCTTAAATCAGGTGCCAACTGAATCGGAACGCAAACAGGATCAGCGACGGCGACGTGAATGAATCGCCAAACACCCCATCCCGACAAGGGCAAGAAGGGCAGTCGAGGGCTCAGGGATGGCGTCAAAAGTAGCCAAACTTAAGGAAGCAACGGATTGCGTGCCGGTATTCTGCCACAGAGCCACATCAAAGGTGTTTCCACTGACCCCTGAAATATCAAAAAAGACCATGTCGGCGTTTCCATCCCTAGTGAGCGCAGCAGAGAAGACGCCTCCAACACTTACGTAGTTAGGGCTGTAGATTCCAGGTCCATGATGTCCAGTCCCCACCGAATCAACAGCAATGCCAAGGCGGAAATTGGCTGCAGAGTTCAGTGTAAAGCTCATCGCGATTCCGAAGTAGCCGGCATTAGCTCCGGCCGGCGAGTTGTAGGGTCCGTTGTTGACCGGCACGGAGAGAGCTCCTTGACGCACCAAAGAGGTTCCGTCTGGCCCCCGATAAGTGGAATAAGGCCCAAAATTTACAAACGATCCCGCACCACCAGTTAGAGACTCAATAAAGGAAGGTTTAGAGAGCAAAGATGGATTGGTAGATGCGCCGACACCAAAGTTGTTTCCAGAGGCAGCAGATTCAGACAAATCCGTTGAATTGGATGTGGGACGGATCTGGATATAGCCAGAGGAGCCGTAAACTTCGCTAGCGCTAACGTTCCAAGCTTTGGCAACGCCCGCGTTCGACCAATTTTGAACCGAGTAACCGTTTCCTGGCAACCCCGTTTCCGACCCCACATAAACAACCGTGGCAGCGGATGCCAGTTCGGAGAAGGAAAAGCCCAAGATCAAAAGACAGAGCGCCAATCGACCCAGCGTTTTCGGATTTTTGTTTTGTATGGTTGCTATTTTCATATCCTAAATATAATTCAATTCGCTAAATTCACCTTAATTATAGTGTCAAAAAATACCCTGATAATGCCAAGGCACCAAATTCTATAATCGCTTTTTTTTATCTTAAATGCCTTTATTCCAATGCTTTACAATGGAATTCTAGGAAAATAGCGAACTTCAAGCCGAAATAATTTTATTATTTCCAAGTAGCTTAGCTAGTTTTTGAGGTTCAGGACCGACAAACGATTCAACAAGTTACTGATCGAGTGACGCTTTAAGTCTCAAGAACATTTTCGTAACCGATTCTTCTATCGCAACAGAAAATGTCATACGTTTGGATCCTCCAGGAACCCCGCCCTGATCAGCGGCTTCCTCTCCTGGCACTATCTCGACCGGGGTCCCGTTCGCATAGTTGTCTAAGTCGGTCACTGCCTCACCAACTACCGTCAGCTTGTTGGGATTGTCCGTCCGGACAATCGCCGTGATTACTAAATATTCCCCAGCGACAGAGGAACTCGGTTTGGCGACCGAATCACCCGGAGCATTGCCACCCAAAGCGTAGCGCATTAAGTCGGAAAGACCGTCTGCGCCTGTCGTGCTCGAGGGAGCGGAAACCGTTACGGTCCGGAAACCCTTCGTGGCCGCATTACCTGCCGCATCCGTGGCATCAAATGTGATGGTATAAACTCCTGGTTTGGAAGTGTTGACCGCCCCACTAGGAATCACTGTCACAACACTGTCCACATCATCCGTTGCGGTCGCTCCCTCATCTGTGTAGCTACCTCCCCAAGGCACTGTGACCGAATCGGAACCATTTAAAGTGATATCTGGCGGAGTCATATCGGAAGGTTGTTTGATATCGAAAGTAACAAGGCTTAAAGCCGCGACGGACTGGGTTCCAACATTCTGCCAGAGAGCAACCGTAAATAAGTCACCGGCAGCTCCAGAGATATCAAAAAAGACCATGTCGGCATTTCCATCCCTAGTGAGCGGATCAGAGAAAACGCCTTCAATACTTACGTAGTTAGGGCTGTAGATTCCAGGTCCATGATGTGAAGCCCCCACCGAATCAACTGCAATGCCAATGCGGAAATTGGTTGCAGACTTCAGTCTAAAACTCATCGCGATTCCGAAGTAGCCGGCATTAGCTCCGGCCGGCGAGTTGTAGGGTCCGTTGTTGACCGGCACGGAGAGAGCTCCCTGCCGATATAAGCTGATTCCATCCGGCCCCCGGTAGGTGTTATAGCCGCTGCCATTAACAAAATTACCCGCTCCACCAGTCACACTACTCAAGAAAGACGGCGGAGAAAGAAGCGTGGGATTAGTTGGCGCCGTAGCTCCTAAATTATTGCCTGCCGCCGCCGCCTCGCCGGAAAGATTGGTCGGGAAGGAACTCAGGGTCGGACGTATTTGGTAGTAGCCGGATGAACCATAAACTTCGCTAGTGCTAACGTTCCATGCTTTAGCAACATCTGGATTTGACCAATTTTGAACCGAGTAATTGTTTTCTGGCAAGCCCGTTTCCGATCCCATATAAGTGACCTCAGCGCCTCGCCCCCAGTGTGTGCACAAGAGAAATACGCCACAAGAAAACAAACCGCTTCTCAACCTAAATCCGACGTATCTCTGCATAGAACTAAGTATATACATAAAAAAAATTTCACCTTAAGACAAGTGCCACTAATACCATCAAAAATGCCAATTTTTCAAAAAGGAAATTTAGATTTTATATTCTCTATTATGCTCTCTTACAATGATTTGTATTTACCATAGATCGGCCCAGTCACCGGGCTTGGCTCAAAATATGGATGCGGTGGGAGTTGAATCGGCAGACAAATTATTACTAGACAGACACTTCAACGACTTAGAAAAATATTTCTAGCAGCGTTTTTCTTTTTCACGCGATCTGCGTGACCACTACTGCCTACTCCCTCGAAGAGTCAAAAACCTTTGTGCATATTCAAGAGTGATTTGGAATACTGCTGCAGATTGAAGAAGCCTATTCTCTGATCCGTTGACACATTAAAAACCAAGGCGAGAATACCCCTATGAGCTGGCAAGATTGCCTTTCGGTTGAGAAGAGCCCTGAAATCCAAAGTGGAGAATATGTTTTTCGCGGAACTAGGGTTCCCGTCCGTGCTTTGTTCCAAAACCTTGAGGATGGTGCTTCGGTCGAAGAATTCCTTCAGTGGTTTCCAGGAGTGACCCGATCCCAGGCCGAAGAAGTCCTCAAATTTGCAGAGCATTCCTTGCTGGCGGCCTGATCTTTGTGCGGATTCTTTTTGACCAAGGGGTGCCGGTCCCCCTTCGCAAGAAACTGGCGGGGCACGAAGTAACAACATGCAAGGAAAAGGGGTGGGATCAGATCACCAACGGCGATTTGATCGCTCAGGCAGAAACCTTATTTGATGCGTTTGTCAGCACGGACCAAAATTTGAAATACCAACAGAACTTAAAAAATCGGAAGATTGCAATTCTCGTTCTCCCCACGACCAGCTGGCGCAAACTTGAGCAAAATGCAGCAACGATCAAGCAGGCTCTGGATACAATAAAAGCTGGGCAATATCTTGAAATTAGTTTTTAGATAAAAAATAAGTGTAATTATAGATATATAATTATCTACTAGGTATTTATGGAGGCGGTGGGAGTTGAACCCACGTCTTCAAACCAGATACCACCCGCATCTACAAGCTTGTTGGCAGCTTGATTGTCGGGAGTCCGGTTGCCCTGCCACTGGCCCGTACTCCGTAGCATCCACGTTGGTTCCTGGAAACAGGTCGGTTGCTCACCCATTTCCAGACCCGGCAAACACGTCACTTCCCCCTAGCCGGGGTCGGAGGAGTAACGTCACAGCACTTTAGGCTGCGAGGGCCAACTCGTTGTTAGCTTTTATTTTTGTGGATCGGCTTTTTAACGAGGCCAACCAATCCGGGCCCTCGGCTTGCCGCAGGTCGCTTCCAGTTTGAATCGAAACCGTGACGCCCCCGGTAATTTTGTTATATTAACACAACTTTCCCATGTTTCCTAAAACTTCTTGCACTCTTCTTTTCTGCCTTGGACTTCTTGCCCAAGGCTTTGCCACAGAGTGGGATCCGAAGATGGAACCCGCCCTCGGCCTCTCCTTCCCTCTCGAGGTCAAAAACGATCGCGTCGTCCTCTCGAAAGATCTCCTCCTCGCCCCAGATAAAATTCTTCCCGCAGGAACCGTCCTTCGCACCATCTTTCGACCCGTCACTCTCACCGAAGGAGAAAAGAAAACACGCCGTGGCGTAGATGAAGACTCATTCTCACGCGTTGCCCCTAAGGTCACCACCAAAGGCTTGATGACCGAAACGGAACGCAAGGTCATGGATCGCGCCTACCAAACCATCTGGACCAACCCGATCGACTTCCGCCGAACTCTCGAACTTTCAACCCCCGAAAACCTTCGATTTGTTCTCGAACCCGCTCCCGGCACCTCACCCCCTGTTGAAATTCCCAATTTCCCAGAGGGCATATGCTTCATCGGAAACCCAACCCCCCAAATCCTCTCCGTCCTCAAAGAAAGCCCCGGAGCCAAAGCCGGCTTTCGCGGCGGCGACACGATCCTCGAAATCGCAGGCCAACCTGCAGGTGAGAATTTGTCCGATTTCATCACCCGCTACCTCTCCGCACGCGAAACCGCCGCTAAAAAACGAACTGACCTTCGGTTTAAAGTCCGCCGCTCTTCTGGGGAAACCGAATCCCTCGTTCTCCACGTTCCGCCAAGCTGGAACAGTGGCTTCGAAGAGTAACTCCTACCCCACGGGTTCCAGCGCAATTCGCTGAATCGACCCCACCGAGCCCGAACCTAAAAAGTTTTCAACCCTTCCAAAAAACGGCCCAGGCTCATCCGTCAGATAAATCTTCAGCTCACCCTTCTCCACAACTTTTCCCTCACTACCCTCGAGCGATTTGGCACAAGCCTCCGAGGAATCCACCAACGCGACCTCCGATCCCAAAACCTTTCTAAGAACCCCTTTCAGAAGGGGGTAGTGAGTACACGCCAGCACGAGCACCCGAATTTTCTCCCTCATCATCGGCTCGAGATAACGGCGAACAACCTTCTCGGTAACCTCCCCCTCCAACCAACTCTCCTCCACGAGCGGCGCAAGAAGAGGCGTGGCCTGAGCCAAGATTTTCCAATCCGGCCGAAGTTGACTCAAAGCCGTCTGATACGCCCCGCTTGCGATCGTAGCCGATGTGCCAATGACCCCGACAGGCCCACTGCCCGCTACCTCCAACGCCGCACGCACCCCCGACTCAATCATCCCATGCAGAGGAACCGAAGCCGAATCACGCAGTTTTCCCACCGCCAAAGCTGAAGCTGTGTTGCAAGCCACCACAATCCGATCCGCTCCGTTCTTCTTGAGAAAGTGGATGATCTCCCGACTGTACGTCGTCACCGTCTCTGCCGACTTATTTCCATACGGAACTCGGGCCGTGTCTCCCACATACAGAATATCCCGGTTGGGAAAAGCAGCACGCAGGGCACGAACCACCGTCAACCCCCCTACCCCTGAATCAAAAACACCCAGTGGCATAATTAATTTCCTTTCTTAACCGGGGTAACGGGAATCGCCCGCCGCACCTCTCCGTCGACTGAATTGGTTTGTGGCACAGGAGTGGGATTCTGGGCATTCGTGCCCGTCGACACCACAGGATTTGAAACCGCCACTTTGGGTTTGAATGGAGGTACAGACTCCAAATTCATAACAGGACGGAGCTGTTGGGTTGAAGGAGAAGTCTTTTCCTTGGTCTCAATCGATAACCTCGAGGGACTTGGTGTCATCTCCTGCGATTTTCGATATGCCATGATCCCTTTAAAAATCCACTCTGCAACCTGCTGGCGATACTCCTCCGTACGCATAAGACTGGCCTCTCTCGGATTTGACATGAATCCCCCCTCCACAAGAACCGAGGGAGACCCAGCCAGACGCAGAACCTTAAATCGCGCTCTCTTCACGCCCCGATCAAAGGGTGCATTCGTAGCTGAAAGAACTGCGGAGCGATGAATCGCTTGAGTCAGAAGAAAGTTGTGATGGTCGTAACTGTTCCCAGGCCAGATCTGGTCCTCATCCCCGACCAAACTTCCTCCCGACGATGTGGAGGGAGCATACTGAGGCGAAAGGCTATAGGTCTCCCAACCCTCCGAAGAGCGACTGGAGTCTTCATTAAAGTGAATGCTCACAAAGATGAAACCAGGACGATCTGTGGCTAATTTGGATCTGTCCCCGTGATCAAGGTAACGGTCTTTCGTCCTTGTTAAAATCCAAGGCACATTCGCATCATCCAATAATCTGGCTAAACGCTTGCCCACATCCAAATTGGCCGTTTTCTCACTCAACCCTCGCGCTGCGCGTGTCCCCTCGTCCCCTCCCCCATGCCCTGGATCGATCACCACGCCTTGGACAGGACGTTTCGCAATCTCGGCATTCGGCCTCAAAAGTGGATCAAAGGTTTTGACCAGATCCACTCTCGGCACCAGTGCGACATCACTCTCCCGACGCAACGAATGACTCAACCAGTAGCGCGAGCCCTTCCACTTCATCTCACGACTATCCAAGGTCATCGTCAAGTTCCCGAAGGGAGAACTCATCACAAATGGGCGATTCGGTTCAATCTCCTCAGGCATCTTAAACCCGTAAAACTTTGCGAATGAATCCAGCGAAACATAATCCACCCTACCCACTCGAACGATCTCCCACGTGTGCTCCGCTTGCAAAGATCCAGCCCATCCAAGAAAAATACAGAAAATGATCCGGATCATTGTCGACCACACTTCCGATGGTCGATCAACCGGACGTTTCCCACCCGTGCTGCTGCCCAAAGTTTTCCTCCGAACACCTCCGCATACTCCAAACGAATACTGCTTTGGCCTCGCAACGATCTGCGTAGGTTACGAACAGCCACTCGCGAACCCTCCCGAGCTGCCTCTCTCACCTTCTTGGCCCAAAGACCCGCGCATGTGCGCTCGCTCTTTGTGAGCCTCAGGTTTCTGGAGCTCATGGGCAACCCATCCTTTTCCCGTACCGTGGGATGCCTAAGAATTTTTACGGGCAGAAAAAGATCCCGCACGACTCTCTCTAAAACCTCACACTGCTGACCGTCCTTCTCCCCCAAAATCATCCAGTTGGGTTGCACAATCGAAAGTAGTTTTACAACAACGGTTGCCACTCCGCAAAAGTGCCCCTTTCGCCACGCCCCACATCTCCCCCGCGAGCGATCCACCTCTTCCACCCATGTGGATGCGTCTTTTGCATACAAATCATGCGGCCGAAAAAGAACATCCGCCCCTGCTTGAGCTGCAACTTTCATGTCTGCCGCCATCTGCTTCGGGTATGCCACAAAGTCGGCCTTGGAGTTGAACTGGGTCGGATTCACATAGGCACTCACCACAACCCGATGCGCTATTTTGGCCGCTTGTCGAATCAAGGCCGCGTGCGCTTCATGCAAAGCCCCCATCGTAGGGACAAAGGCCACGGAATAACCCTTCTTCCGCCACATGGAGGAGGCCTTTTGCATTTGGGCGGGTTTTGTCATAACCTTCATGGCCTACGGAGCATACAAAATGTCGACCTACCTTCACAACCTCTTCGCCCAAAGAATTGGGGGACCCGGATACGGCCTCAAAGAAGCCCCTATTTACAAGTTCGAGCGAATCAAGCGCGCCAAGCGTGCTGCCCTAGCTGCTCATCCAGGAAAAGAGCTGCTGGATTTTGGAGTTGGCGAGCCCGATTCCATGGCCGATTCCAAAGTGGTAGCCAGCCTCGCCAAAGAAGCCTCTCTTCCGGAAAATCGGGGATATGCGGACAATGGCGGCCCACGACTACGGCTCGCCGCGGCTCACTACATGAAAGAAGTGTTCGGAGTCACCCTAGATCCCGAGACCGAAATTCTTCACTCGATTGGAAGCAAGGCGGCCCTATCGATTTTACCTGCCACCCTCATCGATCCAGGAGATGTAGTTCTGATGACTACTCCCGGATATCCAGTCTTCGGCACCCATGCCACCTACTACGGAGGGGTCGTTCACTCTCTGCCCCTCACTCCAGAAAATAAGTTTCTCCCACGACTTGATACGATTCCTCGCGAAATTCTCAACAAGGCCAAGGTTCTCGTCCTCAACTATCCCAATAATCCCACAGGAGCCTCCGCCACACCTGAGTTCTTTAAGCAGGTTGTGGAATTCGCAAAGAAGGAGGAACTGGTCGTCATCCATGACGCCGCCTACACCGCCCTTATTTTCGAAGGCAAACCCCTCAGCTTTCTTTCGATCCCTGGCGCAAAAGACGTGGGTCTCGAACTTCATACCACCAGCAAGGCCTTTAATATGACAGGATGGCGATGCGGTTTTGTTGCGGGAAATCCCCTCCTGGTCAAAGCCTATGCGGACGTGAAAGACAACACCGACTCAGGACAGTTTTTGGCCGTACAGAATGCTTCCGCAGTGGCGTTCGAAAACCCACAAATCACACGTGACACCGCAGCCAAGTACAGCCACAGAATGGATCGTCTGGTGAAAATCTTGCGGGGGGCTGGTTTTGCCGCCGAAAAACCTGCGGGCTCCTTCTTTTTATACACTCGGGCACCCAAATCTGCCTCAGGGGCAAAATCCCAGTCTTTTCCTAACGGGGAAGCCTTTTCAAAATGGCTGATTGAAGAACAGCTTGTGTCGACCGTCCCTTGGGATGAAGCGGGCGCTTATGTCCGTTTTAGTGTCACTTTTACAGCCAAGGACAAAAAGGACGAAGACCGCGTCCTCGCCGATCTTTCGGCTCGCCTCCAACCCTACCAATTCCAATTCTAGCTGTTCTAATCCGCTGGACCTGGGTCTTTTTCCTCGTCCGCACCCTGCTTGTCTAGGATCGCCAAAATCTGAGGCAAAACCACCAGTGCGCTGATTAGGGTAAAGATCACGCCCAAGCTCATCACCAACCCTAAAGACACCAAACCGCGATACTGACCAAATAGCATTGAACCAAATCCAAATAGAGTCGTGAGGGCTGAGAGCACAACGGCTTTCCCTGTGCTGGATGCAAAAATACGAATTCCGCCCTCCTCCCGATACCGATCCATCACATACACACCATACGCCACACCGATTCCCAGAATCATGGGCAAGGTCACAATATTGGCTGGATCGAGCTGAATCTTGAAAAGGCCCAAAGCCCCAAACAACCAAAGAATTCCCAATCCAAGCGGCAGCAGAGTCAGCACTACATCTTTCACATTTCTGAAAAGGAGAAAGATAAGAACCAAAATCACTCCACCCGCATAGAAAGAGGCTTGAATATAGCTTTTCATCAAAAGATCGATGTACTCGAGATTCATGACAGGCGTTCCCGTTGCACCGGGAGCAATTTTTTGGATTTGAGCAACAAACTCCTCGTTCGGTTTTCGCTCCCAGACATCCACCGCAGGCACAACCTCGAGTAAAACCTTTCCGTGGGAAGACAAATATCGTTCGCGAAGCTGCGGGGGGAGATCCTCCACGGTCAAAGGTCGATCCCCTTTTTGAGTCCTCAACCAACCCAGATTCTGGGCAATCGATCCGACCAATTTAACCTGATGACGATCCAAACGTTTCTTGGCTTCCTCCAAATCCAGTTTATCCAATGCCGCAACAGCTCTCTCTAGTGGAGGAATCAACTTCTCAAAAGTTGTCACTGCCTGCCGAGCCCTTCCCGATAGACCCAAATACTGTTTTGCCTGCTTGGCACCCTCTTGACTGGATTCCAAAAGAAACTCCAAGTCTTTTTTCGCTTTGGGCACATCCACGGACGATTCCCCACCCGATCCTAAGGTAATTTCCCCAGAAACTTTCGCGATCCGACTGACCTCTTCCATCCTCTTTTTTTGATTCCTGGGCACCAGATCCCCCAGCGTCCGCACCTTGCTCACCGTGGATAACTCCCGTAACTTCGCCGCAAGCTCATCCGCCTGCTCCACGCTGTCCGCCATCACGACCCCATAAATCAGGGATCCCTCCCCCGTTTCCAGCAACTCACGAGTCAGTCGTACCGACTCCATCTTCGGATTTTGTAAGTGGAGCAAATTGTGATCAAAGGACACTTTTTGAGACTCTTTCCAAGCCAAGAAACTTACACACGCCGCAAAAAGCAGCGCCAAATAAGGGTGGAATGTCAGCTTACGATCCCATGCCAAACCTTGCTCCAGATGTAACTTTTTCCCCACTGCCCTTCCTCCATTACGATCCCTCCACAAAAGTAAGGCCGGTAGAACAGAAAGACTCGCCCATAAGGCCAAAAGCACTCCTGTCCCAGCAATCCAGCCTAACTCCGTCAGTCCGGTGAAATCGTTAAAACACATCGCATAGAAAGCGGCCGCAGTGGTTCCCCCTCCGGTTAGTAAGGCCTTTCCCGTGGTCGTTAAAGTTTTCTCAACCGCCTCAGCCGAGCTTTGCCCTCGAACCATCTCCTCCTCATATCGTCCCAAGAACTGGATCCCAAAATCGATTCCCAATCCCAGCAACATCACAATGAAAGCCTGTGAGATAATGTTCAGATGACCAATCGTCACTGTGGTCACACCCAAGGATACGACCACACTCGCCAAAAGCGCGACCAGGGCAAGCAGAGGTCGGGAAACCTCCCCATACGCAAAAAAGAACATTATGGTGATAAGCGCCAGCGTGATCAGCGTGGCGATCTTCATATCCGCCTCGCTTTGCCGTAACTCGTCATCCAGCAAGACGGGTTCTCCTGTGACCCCGATGCTTACCTTGGGAAATACACTCTGCGTTTCTTTCGCCACTTTTCGGACCCTTTGAATCACTCCCGTGAATGGAGTCGCACTCTTCTGCTCATCCTTGGATGGCCGAAGGAGCATGAGAATCGTTTTTCCGTCTTCTCCTAAACTCAGATACTCATTTTTGAGCAGGTCCGACTCAAACTCGGACAACTCACCTAACCCCTTTCTCTCAAGGGTTGTTGCTGGAGTTTCCAGATCTTTTGCTAACCGCTTCAGGTTGCGAACAAACTCCTCAATAAAAGGAATGAACTCCTGCCAATTGGAGGACTTGCGAAGGTAGGGGTCGTTAAACTTTGCGGAGGCTTCCGCCAAGATTCCATTGAGATTGAGCGCCTGTTTGTTCCCTTTGACCAAAGCCGCCAACTCCTCCATCTGTCTTCGAATCCCGGTCAACTGCTCCTCATCCGCCAGCAAAAGCAACCGATCTGCCATGGGAGAGAAATCGTGCCGATAGTAAACGCGATCCAATCCCTTCTCATCTTTCAACTTAGCGGCAAGGGCATTCGCCGCTTCCCGACTGTCCTTCAGGCGGTCGCTCTTGAGAACAACTACAATTTCGTCCCGAACATCAAACTCCTCCATGTACGCGAGATACTTTTGAAATACGGGTGAATCCTTGCGAATCAGATCCAATGTGTTGTTTCGTATCACGAGACGCACTGCTGTTACGCCGCCACAAATCACCACCAACAGCAGGGATATCCAAAGCACCTGCTTCTGACGTCGGATCATCAACTGGGCCCAAGATCGGAGCCATCGATCCACGAGGGAGACTTTTTCCTCCCGATAAGCTTTATCTGTCATTTTTAGGAAGCGGCCCGTGCCTTCTCTTTCTTACTCTCCCACTCCTCACGAATTCCTCGCAGATCCCTTGCCAGTTCTTCCCTTAAAATGCCTGCCTCCTCCTCCGCTCCGCCTCTGCGAGCTGCTGTAATCTTAGCTCCCAGAAAGGTTTCTCGCTCCGCAATCTTCGCCTGATAGGTCGTGTCGATCTCAGCCAAGATCTTCTTTAAGGCATCCGAGACCTTGCGGGTCGGTTCCTGCGACGAAAGACGCTCCATCGCAAGTTCATAAGCAGACTTCATGAGTCAAATACCTTAAAAACAACTCCTCTCTGCGTCCATCGTATTGTCTCCCGCTTGCTCACCCCCCTCCATCTGGACTAGGATATCGAGTGGATTTTGCCTCTCTCGGCCTCACAGCCTCCGTTCTTCAAGCGACCCAAGACCTCGGCTTCAAGGAGCCCACGCCAATTCAAGCTCAGGCCATCCCCATTGCCTTATCGGGAAAAGACATCATTGGCTCCGCTCAAACTGGTACGGGAAAAACAGCCGCTTTTGCCCTCCCGATCCTTCAGCACCTGGAAAAACCGGGAAAACTCCGCGCGCTCATTCTTGAACCCACCCGCGAATTGGCCGATCAAGTTTCTGAAGCTCTTCAAAAATTCGCCAAACACACGGGGCTTCGTATCGGATTGATCTACGGAGGGGTTGGGTACGGAGCTCAGCGGGAGCAGATCCAACGAGGCATCGATATCCTCGTTGCCACGCCAGGCCGTCTCCTCGACCTCGTCGGGCAAGGCGACCTTAACTTTGGGAATCTCACGCATCTCGTACTGGATGAAGTGGACCGCATGCTCGATATGGGGTTCCTTCCCGACGTCAAACGCATCGTCTCCCTATGCCCTGAAAAACGACAAACTCTCTTTTTCTCCGCAACCATACCGCCTGAAATTGAACGCCTCACCCAGTGGGCCCTGAAAGAGCCCGTCACGGTCGAAATCGGCCTTCGTCAATCGGCCGCGGAAACCGTGACGCATGCGCTCTATCCTGTTGCCGCAGATCAGAAGCACGAACTCCTCCTCGGCCTGCTCGAAAAAACCCATTACGAAAGCGTTATTGTCTTTTGTCGCACCCGAATGGGTTCCGACCGCGTCGCAGGAAGCCTTTCCAACCTTCCCCATCCCGTGGGTGTTTTACATTCCGATCGATCACAAACAGAGCGTACGGAAGCCCTTGCAGGATTTCGTTCAGGTAAATACCCCATTCTTGTGGCAACAGATATTGCAGCTCGCGGACTCGACATCGCGGGCGTCACCCATGTCATTAATTACGACGTGCCTCAGCACCCAGAAGATTATGTACACCGTATCGGTCGAACAGGTCGTGCCGCAAAAGAGGGAGATGCCCTGACCCTTTTTGTTGCCGAAGAACTTCCCCACGTAGAGGCCATTGAACGCATGCTGGGTCAAAAGTTGCCCCGCAAGAAACTCGAAAACTTCCCCTACCGTTTCACCGCACTGTTTGAAGAGGGTCATACCGTCGCCCAGACCCGCATGCGGGGAGTCCGCACCCACCGCGGATACACCTTCGGCGCACGCCGGCGCTAAATTATTTCTTTTTTACTTTTGCCGCGACTTTGAGTCGCAATCCATTCAACCGAATAAATCCTGTCGCATCATCCTGATTGTAGGCCTTGGTCGGATCCGCCTCCATCGTGGCAATTTCTGGATTGTAGAGGCTCAGTCTCGACTTTCTGCCTGCCGCGTAGATTCCCCCTTTGTATAACTTTACCCTTACAGTTCCCGTTACACTCTTCTGGCTCTCCTCAACCAAGGCCTGAAGAGCTAACCGCTCGGGAGCAAACCAGAAACCGTAATACACCAACTCACTGTACTTCGGGATCAAACTGTCCCGAAGATGCATCACTTCCCGATCCATCGTCAGACTTTCCATCTGCCGATGGGCAAAATGGAGGATCGCACCGCCTGGAGTCTCGTAGACGCCTCGACTCTTCATTCCGACGAACCGGTTCTCCACCATATCCACCCGCCCTACCCCGTGTTTCCCGCCCAGCTTGTTCAGCGCCCGCATGACTGCAAGCGGAGAAAGCTTTTTTCCGTTGACCGCCACACAATCCCCTTTTCGAAACTCGAGCGTCACATACTCCGCCTTGTTGGGCGCGTCCTCTGGCGAAACCGAAAGGGTGAACATCTTTTTGTTCGCCGGAGCAAAGGCATCAAACCACGGATCTTCCAGAATCCCTGCCTCATAGGAAATGTGCAGTAGGTTCCGATCCATCGAGTACGGCTTTTTAGCCGTGGCTTGCACAGGAATCTTTCGCTGTTCGCAGTACCGAATCATCTCCGCTCGACCCGGAAACCGCTTCCGAAACCGTTCATCCCTCCAGGGAGCAATCACTTCTACATCCGGAGCCAAAGCCGCTGAGGTCAGCTCGAACCGAACCTGATCGTTTCCCTTCCCAGTCGCTCCATGGGCAATGGCCTGGGCTTTTTCCTTTCGTGCAATTTCGACCATTCGCTTCGCAATCAGCGGTCGCGCAATCGAAGTACCCAAGAAATATTGCCCCTCATAGATCGCACCCGCCCGCATCATGGGAAAGATGAAATCCTTCGCAAACTCCTCCTGAAGATTATCAATATAGATTTTGGATGCCCCAGTCTTGGCCGCCTTTGCTTTGAGGCCATGCAGTTCCTCGTCTTGACCAATATCCGCACAGAAAGCAATCACCTCAGCCCGATACGTCTCCTTAAGCCAGGCGAGCAACACAGAGGTATCGAGACCTCCAGAGTAGGCGAGAACGATCTTCATCAAAGTAGCAGAGCGCAGATCCCCTTTGGGATTAAGCCGCTACCGGTTGGGACTTGCGGGCTGTCCCCTTGATCTTGGCCAAGTGAGGCAACAGCTTTTCCTTCGCCGCCTTTACGCTCAGTCCGTACCGCACCCGTAAATCATCTGGTTTGCCGTGATCCACAAACTCATCGGGCCAACCGATCCGAACCACAGGGGTCGTCATGCCCAAATTGGAGACCTCCTCCAAAATACCACTTCCAAAGCCTCCCTTGATGACATGATCCTCAAAAGTCACGATCACATCCGCACTCTGTCCGAAAAGCTGCAATAGGGCAGTATCGATCGGCTTGGCAAACCGCGCATTAATCACAGCCGCCTCAATTCCCTCCTCTTTTTTCAGCTCATCAGAAAGTTGCATCGCCATCGGTAACATCTGGCCGTACGACCAGATCACAACTTTTTGACCATGCCGAATCACCTCGGCTTTTCCGATCGGCAAGGCCATCGGAGTTTTCTTGATCGTCGCATTGGGCCCCACGCCTCGGGGATATCGAATCGCGACAGGCCCAGCATGCAGACTTGCCGTATAGAGCATGTCCACAAACTCATCCTCATCCTTCGGAGACATGTGAATCAGGTTTGGAACACCCCGCAAATAGGAAATGTCAAAGAGTCCGTGGTGCGTCGGCCCGTCATCCCCAGAAAGACCTCCCCGATCCATACAGAACACGACAGGCAGGTTCTGAAGACAAACGTCATGAATAATTTGGTCGTATGCCCTCTGCAGGAAGGTCGAGTAGATCGCGCAGAAGGGTTTAAACCCTTTGGTCGCCATTCCGGCCGCAAAAAGCACTGCGTGCTCTTCTGCGATACCAACGTCGAAATATCGGTCCAAATGTTTCGGTTGGAATCGATCAAGACCCGTGCCATTAGGCATCGCGCCCGTGATCGCCACGATTCTGGGATCGTTGTCCGCCATTTTGGAAAGGTGATCGGCAAAGACCTCACTGTAAGTGGGCTGGCCGAGAGCCTTAGTCTCGCCTGTTTCTGGATCATACGGTCCAAGACCATGAAACTTTTTCTGCTTCGCTAAAGCCGGCTCATACCCTTTCCCCTTGGTCGTGACCACATGGAGGATTACGGGAAAGTTCTGTGTTTTCAGAAACTCGAACATCTTGATCAGGTTGGGAATATCGTGCCCATCCACAGGCCCGTAGTAGGTCACGCCCAACTCCTCAAAAATCACGCTAGGGAAAATCATCCCCTTCACATGCTCTTCGGCCCTCCGAGCCACCTTCAGAGCCGTGGATCCACCGATCTTTTCAATAAAGTGCGCAGCTCTCTCGTGGAGATGAATGAAACGAGAATCGGTTGTGATCTTGTTTAAATACCCAGCAATTGCTCCCACGTTCTTGTCGATCGACCACTTGTTGTCATTCAAAATCGTGATCAGCCGTTTCGTATGGTGGGAGACATTATTTAAAGCCTCGAAAGTTACCCCGCAGGTAAACGCCGCATCCCCAGCCAGACAAACCACATGCTCCTTACCACCCCGCATGTCTCGGGCTGACGCCATTCCCAAGGCTGCCGAAAGAGCGGTCCCTGCGTGCCCTGCACCGAAACAGTCGTGCTCACTCTCGGTCCTTAACATGAATCCATTCAAACCGCCCTGTTGCCGGATCGTATGAAAACGATCCCGCCGACCCGTCAAAAGCTTATGAACGTAGGCCTGGTGACTGACGTCAAAAATGAAGTGATCCGTCGGAGTATCAAAAACACGATGTAACGCAATGGTCAGTTCCACCACCCCGAGGTTAGGCCCCAGATGGCCGCCGGTTTTGCTGAGGACGCTAATCAGTTCCTCCCGGATCTCCTCCGCCAATTGCGGGAGTTTTTCCAGGGGAATTTTCTTAACGTCGGCCGGGCCTTTGATCTTGTCGAGAAGCGGAGTCGCCATGGGAAGCTGGTTAGATGAGCAGATCGGGAGCCCCTCTACCAGCCTTCTTTCCATGCACAATTTTGGGGCTATCCCCGGCCTTTTCATCTAAATCCCCTTCCTCAATCGATCCGTCTTTCTTCTTGGTTAACAACAAGATACGTTTTTCAGCCGCTTTTAGCTTCTCGCTACAGGCCGAGACCAGCTTCATCCCTGTTTCATATTTCTCTACAATGGTCTCCAAGGGAAGCTCGGGAGACTCCATCTGTTCCACCAGGGATTCCAGCTGTTTTAAACTTTCCTCAAAGGATCCTTCGCCCGCCGCTTTACCCGTTTTGGCCATATAAAATCATTCCTCCCCCACCCACTCCCCGTCCAGCCCTAATCCCTCTTCCCCTTCACATGAACTGGTAATTTTCCATCCGCGAACCTCACCACCAGATCCCCCAGCTTCCGTGCAGATTCCACTTTTCGAACCAATTTTCCATCCGTCGATTGCACTAAGGCGTACCCTCGCTTCAAAGTCTCCTCCGGCCCCATCGCACGCAAACGATCCAGTGCCGCCTGCACCCGTAAGGAGAATTCCCGCAACCACCGCTCCGGTCGCAAGGCCGACCATCTTCCCAACAAACCCTCCGCATACTGTTTTCGATACCGCCACCCGCTTTCCAAACCTCGCATCAACTGCACCGCCAGTTCATCCACGCGCTGTCCACTCATCTCCACCATCTTCCCCGGCTCACGAAAAACATAACTCCCCGCCAAATCC
>JBBAWA010000009.1:24298-25640 GCA_040397425.1 Methylacidiphilales bacterium | reverse complement strand
ATTTGGACGGAGGAACCTTGGATCGAGCTGGAGAAGTGAATCGGTTTCAGCGAAACCAAGATATTCCTGTTTTCTTGATTAGTTTGAAGGCGGGAGGCACTGGCCTGAATTTAACGGGGGCGGATACGGTGATCCACTTTGATCCGTGGTGGAATCCAGCTGTAGAGGATCAAGCGACGGCTCGAGCACACCGAATCGGTCAAAATAAAATTGTCAGTTCGTATAAGTTGATAGCTCGGGACACGGTAGAGGAGAAAATTGTCAGACTACAGGAGAGGAAGAAAGAGTTGTTCCGCGGAACTCTAGTCAGTGAGGAGGATTTTGTGAGGGGGTTGGACTGGGCAGAGTTGCAAGAGTTGTTGAATTAGGCAAGGTGGCCCGGGAGATCTTCTAAAACCTCGCAACCGAGTTGCTCCATCACCTGTTGGAGCTCCTTCTGGAGAATTTCAACCACCTGATCCCCACCCTTTGCGCCCATGGCACACACGCCATACATCGATGCGCGGCCGATGAAGGTAAATTCGGCTCCGCTGGCCATGGCGACAGCGATGTCGGACCCGGAGCGAATGCCACTGTCCATCATGATTTTGGTGCGGCCCTTAAACTGCTTGGCCAGCGCGGCAGTGGCTTTGATAGTCGATTGGCCTTGGTCGAGTTGCCGACCGCCGTGGTTGGAGACGATGAGGCCGTCGGCTCCGAGGGAGATGGCGAGCTCGGCATCCTCGGGGTTGACGATGCCTTTGATCACTAAGTTGCCCTTCCATTTGTTGCGGATGGTGCGGATGCGGGCGGCAGTGAGCCTGCCGCTGAAGGTTTTGTTCATGAAGAGCCCGAGGTGCTTCATGGAGAGGCCGGGGGGGATGTAGGGCTTGAGCGTGGCGAACTGGGGAATTCCAGCAAACAGTTGGGAAAACGACCATTCCGGACGGGTGCACATTTGGAAGACGTTACGAAGGCTCATCTTCGGCGGGACGGATAAGCCGTTGCGGATTTCCTTTGGGCGGTAACCGAACGTGGGGGTGTCGGCAAGAAGCACGAGGGTCTTACAACCAGCAGCGGCGGCGCGCTCGAGTAGCTTGTCGCGCAGCGAATCCTCGGCGGGATGGTAGAGTTGGAACCAGAAGTCTCCCTCTGTGATTTCGGCTACTTTTTCAATGCTGGCGGTGGTGACCGTGCTGAGGACAAAGGGAATGTTTTGCCTATGCGCAGTGCGGGCAAGGATCTCGCACGACTTCGGCCACATCAGGCTCTGGAGGCCGACGGGAGCGATGCCAAACGGAGAGGCATATTCGCGGCCGAAGAGAGTGGTTTTTTGGGAAGCACCTTTGTAGTCACGCAAGTA
>JBBAWA010000009.1:0-24198 GCA_040397425.1 Methylacidiphilales bacterium | reverse complement strand
ATTCGCGGCCGAAGAGAGTGGTTTTTTGGGAAGCACCTTTGTAGTCACGCAAGTAAGCGGGACGGAGCTCCACGGCACGGATATCGCTCGTGTTTTTGTGCAGGTTCACTTCGGCCATGCAACCTCCGGCGAGGTAGTCGTAGGCGAAGCCTGGCATGCGCTGCTTGGCGCGTTTGGCTAGAAGTTCGATCGACGGGTAGGAAGGGTTCATGGATGGGGTAAAGCTAGGAGAAGAATCGTCATGGTTAGAGCCTAGAACCTTTATGATCGAAATCAATCATTAGAGGATCATCCTCTTTAAATACATAAAATCCTAAATATGAATAACTTACATCTATTTATATTTAAGTACGAACTCCAACCCTGAGATTTCTAGCGGTAGATAGGGCCGTAGTTGGCGCAAGCGCGGAAGTCGGCCGATTCGAGGTCGGTCGTTCCGAAGGCGTTCCATGCAGAGGGGCGGAAAACTTTTTCCGAATCCACATTGTGCATGTAGACGGGAATCCGCAGTAAAGAAGCGAGTGAGATCAGATCAGCTCCAACATGGCCATGGGTCAGGACGCAGTGATTGGCGCCCCAGGCGTTCATCACCGAATAGACATCTCGGAAGACTCCTGTTCCACCGGTGCGAGGCACGAACCAGGTGGTGGGCCAGGTGGGATTGGTTCTTTCTTCCAGAATCTGGTTCACCTTGGACGGAAGTTCGACGGTTTGGCCCTCGGCAATTTGAAGAACGGGACCAAGCCCGCGGACGAGGTTGAGACGATGGATGGTGCAGGGCATGGAGCCGGGTGTGAGGAAGCGGGTCGACCAACCTCCGCCTGGGAAATACTCGGTGATGGAGGGATGCCAGCTAGTGGCTTCGAGGCAGGCCTTTTCCTCCGCATCGCTGATTTCCCAGAACGGCTTCATTGCGGGCTTGCCGGAAATTTTCTGGCGTCCGGCTCCGTCCAAGGCTGCAGGACCAGAGTTGATCAGATGGAGGAATCCTCCCGAAGCTGCTCCGGAAAGTTTTGCACCGCTGACTCGTTTGACCGCATCCGGACTCCAGTAGGTGCGGACGTCGGCAAATATCTGGGCGGTGTTGGTTAGAAGATTGCCGAAGAGCATGCCGACTCCGTTGAGGGCATCGTTTTCCGTGGCGACGAGATAGGGTGCGCGACGACCGTTCCAGTCAAACGAGCTGTTGAGGATGGCTTCGAGGTAGTCGCCGTTGGGGAAGTGATCGGTCCATTGGCGCTGGCCTTGGAAGCCGGCGACGATGGCGTCGTGACCGAGGGCTTCTTCGCCGAACCCAGCTTTTGCCAGAGCCGGGTTGCCGACCATCAGGTCGCGGGCAATGAGAGCCATTTCGACCGACTTCTCCCACTCCTTGTCGAGTTGGGCCCGGGGACGTTTCGTTTTCTGGGAGTTCCAATCTTTGCCTTCGCGACAGTTCTTTTTTGTCCAAGCGAGGGCTTTCTTCTTCTCTGACGAATCGAAAATGCCTCGGTCCATCCGGCGGACGAACTCGGTCATATCAATACTTTCAACGCGCATGCCGAGGTAGGATTCGAAGAAGTTGGGATCGACGATCGACCCGGCGATGCCCATGGAGGTTCCTCCCATGGCGAGGTAGGCACGATTGCGCATGGTGGCCACGGCGAGACCGGCTTGGCAGAAGCGAAGAATCTTTTCGGAGACATCGGCGGGGATTTTGAGGTCGCCAGCTTCCTGGACATCTCGACCGTAGATGCCAAATGCGGGAAGACCCTTTTGAGCGTGGCCAGCTAGGACGGCGGCGAGGTAGACGGCACCAGGGCGTTCTGTTCCGTTAAAGCCCCAGACTGCTTTTGGGCGGAGCGGATCCATGTCCATCGTTTCGGAGCCGTAGCACCAGCAGGGGGTGACGGTGAGAGTGAAGCCGACGTTTTGTTGCGCAAAAAGGAAATCGGTCTCGGAAGATTCGGCTGCACCACCGATGCACTTTTCGGGAATGATGTATTCGAGGGGTGAGCCATCCCGGTGGCGGAGGGAAGAAGAGATGAGTTTTGCAGCAGCCTTGGCGAGGGAGAGAGTCTGGTTTTCGAGTGATTCACGGACGCCTCCGAGACGACCATCGATGGTGGGGCGGATACCGACTTTAGTTTTATGATTAGAAATGCACATAAAGGAATTGTAGGTGGAGGCACTTGCCTTAGGCTAGCCCGATATGAACGCTAAAAACTCCACTTCCAACGGATCGAATCAAGGAGGACTTTTCAAAGGGATAGATGGAAGGAGCCATCTGGGCATCTTTGGTCTCGTTAGCTCCCTCTTTTTTCTGTGGGCTCTCTGCAACGGGATGATCGACGTGATGGATAAGCATTTTCAGGATTTCCTCCATTTAACGAAAGCCCAGTCCGCCTGGGTCCAGTTTGCGCACTATCTTGGATATTTTCTAATGGCCCTACCTGCCGGGTGGTTGGCGCGAAAGTTGGGATACAAGGGTGGTATTCTTTCCGGGTTGGCGATGGTGGCATTAGGGTGCCTCTGGTTTATTCCTGCAACCCAGATTTCCACCTTCTGGGCTTTTTTGCTTGGGGTGTGCGTGATTTCCATGGGGCTGACCTTTCTCGAAACGATTGCCAATCCGTACACCACGGTGTTGGGGGCGCCCCAGTTTGCGGCGGTCCGTATCAACATTGCCCAGAGTTTTAACGGGGTGGGTTGGATTCTAGGGCCGATTTTGGGTGGGATGTTCTTTTATTCTTCCCAGGGTGCGGAGGCAGCGCATCAACAGTTGTGGATTCCGTATGCAGGGATCGCCGGCGGGGTGCTCTTACTGGCCATCGTCTTTTTATTTGTCCGGCTTCCGGAAATCCAGACTCCGGATGATTATCATCTTACCGACTCGACTCCCGGAACTTCGAAATCGATCTGGTCCCATCCTCACTTCGTGATGGCCGTGGTTGCACAGTTTTTCTACGTTGCGGCTCAGGCTGGTATTTTCAGCTTTTTTATCAACTATATCGTCTCTGAGATTCCGGCCGTTGGAGAGAGTTGTCGCAACTGTTTCTGGTTAGGAGGGGAGTCGGGAGTTCAGAATCGGGACGGGAACTGGTTTGTTGGAGAGCAGGGAGCCACCAAGCTTTTGGCCTATTTTGGGTTCACCCTCTTTCTTTTGGGTCGGGCAACGGGTGCCGGAATTCTTGGAAAATTTGCGGCGCATAGGGTTTTGGGGGCCTATGCGATCGTGAATGCCCTTCTCATGGCGGTGATTGTCGGAAAGTTGGGGTGGATCTCGGTTTTTGCTCTCTTTTTAAGCTTCTTCTTTATGTCGGTGATGTTCCCGACGATCTTTGCGTTGGGCATTCACGGGTTGGGGGAGAAGTCCAAGCTGGCCTCCTCCTTCATTGTCATGGCCATTATGGGGGGTGCGCTTTTGCCTAAGTTGATGGGTTGGGTGGGAGATCAGTGGAATATGTCGGTCGGATTTATTGTTCCTTTAGGATGCTTTGTGGTGATTGCGGCCTACGGACTTTTCTGGCCGAAGTTGAGTGGTAAAGAGTCGCTTCTCGGTGTTTCGACTCGCGGTCATTAAAATTTCCATGCGAAAGCTGCAACTTTGGGTTGGGCTGACCTTTTGCCTTCTACCCGTCTTTGGACGGTCGGAACTTTCTCTTCATCCTTTGATTTCTGATCATGCGGTTATTCAGCGGGATGTGGCTTTTCCTATGATCGGAAAGGCTGACCCCGGGGCAGAGGTGGGAGTTCGATGGCAGGGGAAAGATTTTAAGACCAAGGCAGGAGTGGACGGAAAGTGGTCGTTGCAGTTGGATCCTTCTCCTGCGAATGAAAAAGGGCAGGCCTTGAAGGTGACGTCCAGAACAAATTCGATCGAGGTTTCCGACATTCTGGTTGGGGAGGTCTGGTTGGCGAGCGGACAGTCAAACATGGAGTGGAAGTTGAAGCAGATCGGAGTCCAATCGGTGGAAGCGGAAAAGGCGGATGATCCTCTTCTTCGTTTGGTTGGAATATCCCACTCTCCTGCCCACAATCCAACTGACAGTGTAAAGATCACTTGGAATTTGAGTACAAAGGGCTCGGCTTTGAACTTTTCCGCCGTGGCCTACTTTTTTGGAAGAGAGTTACGCAAGGATCTGAAGGTTCCCGTGGGATTGATTCAGAGTGCGGTGGGAGGAACTCCCGCGGAGGCTTGGACGCCTCTCGAATTTCTGAAAAGTGATGCCGCTTTCGCCAAAGCGGTAAATGACCGGGATGAGTATCCCAACTGGTATCCCAAACTTGTCGCAAAATATGAGAGAGACGAAATCGCGTACAATTTGGCCGTCCAAGAGGTGGAAAAGACGGGTGCTAAGCCTCCTAAAAAACCGCGTGCTCCCCATGCACCCGATAAGAACCCTAATTTGGCATCGGTCCTATGGAACGGGATGATTCATCCCTTGGTGCCGTATCCGATCCGGGGAGTGATCTGGTATCAGGGGGAAGCCAATGCCTATCGTGCGGAAGTTTATGAAAAACTCCTCACGGGAATGATTCAATTCTGGCGTAGGGCATGGGGGCAGGGTGATTTTCCATTCCTGATCGTTCAGCTTGCCGACTTTAACTACAACGAGGAAGGGGCAGGGGCGGCAGGAATCAAATGGGCCAAGTTGAGGGATGCCCAGAGCGGAGTGGTGGATCATGTGGCGAAGACAGGTTTGGCTGTGACTTTGGGTTTGGGAGATCCTGAGAACATTCATCCTGAACGTAAAATGGAGGTGGGGGAGAGGCTGGCTCTTTGGGCCAAGAAGATTGCCTATGGGAAAGACGTGGTGTGCCAAGGTCCTGTATTTGATTCGGTGAAATATTCCGGCGGGGAAGCCATCGTTTCATTTCGTCCCCTGACGGGAGGGCTGAAAAGTTCGGATCAGAAGGAAGTGGGGGGATTCGCCGTGGCGGGAAGTGACAAGCAGTTTAAACCCGCCCAGGTGAAGTTAGATAAAAATCAGGTGATTTTGAAATCATCCGAGGTGGCAAATCCAGCTTTTGTCCGTTACGCGTGGTGCAATCGTCCGGCCGATGCCAATTTGACGGATGAGTCGAATCTGCCTGCCCGTCCCTTTCGAACCGATACGGATTAAGGGCTTTCCTTTATGACCTGGTGGAGGAGTTTTCCCACATCGTCATAAAAGGAGAAGGTGAGGGATGACTTACCATTAGGATTTGGGGATAGCTCAACATGCAGAAATCCACCCGTAGGATTGGGGTACAGGTAGGGTTGGCGAATGGTGGCTTGGGGATCGGTTGAGGCGGGATCTCCCGGAGCGATTCCGCGAATCGAGTTTTCATCATTAAGGGCGCCGCAGCAAAGCTCCTCCACGCCGCTTGGATGAATGCTGTGATATTGCCAGTGTCGGTCTCCGCAAAGGATAAGGACATTTTGAATCTTTCTGTCAGTGAGCCATTGAAAAAAGGAGTCCGCTTCGTTCCGAAATCCGTTGGGGTTCGTGTGGTTATCGCTTTTGCTGGCACGATCGGGTCCGATAAGTGGGGTGGGAGAGACGATGATTTTCCACTTCGCAGGACTTGATTGTAAGCTTGCTTCGAGCCATTTCCGTTGGGCCTCGCCCCAGATCGATTTCTTTGAGTCGGCAGGGGATTTGTTGTCAGAACGGTAATCTCTTCCCTCGAGAAACCAGATCTGCAGGTCACGGCTGATTTGATGGGTGCGATAACTTGGGGATTTCGTATCCCCTGCCGCGTGAATTGGCATCTGTTCTCGGAACAAATCCTTTCCTGTGGTGGCAGAGGGCAACTGGTTACCACCAAGATCGGCGTCATCAAAGCGAAAATCATGGTCATCCTTCATCCAGTAGGTTCCGCAACTACCGAAAAAGCTGATGAGACGAGGGAAGCGGAACTGTTCATGCCACTTCTTTCGCAGTTGTGGGACCGTTTGGGCGGGGGAGTCTTTTGGAAAATCATAATAAACAATATCGCCCGCCCCGATGAAGAAATCCGGATTCAACTTCTGCATGGCGACAAAGGAGGGGTATCCGAGGCGTTTGTCCTCCGCCGTTGCGGTGACGGGTCCGTCTCCGTTGGGTTGGCCAGTGATGAAAGGATAGTAGTTCATGCAGTTTCCCATACAGAACGAAACATGATCTCCCCTAGGGGATCGTGTTTGAAATGTGCGAGTCGGCCCTTTGTTTCCATTTTCAAACACGAGTCGGTAGAAGTACCGGGTTCCTTCGCGCAATCCTTCGATCGCGGCTCGGATGATAAAATCGGACTCCGCTTTGGCTTCGAGGAGAGGAGTGCGTTGGGATGGGCGAAACGATTCGTTTTCGCTCCACTCGAAGTAGGCTCGACCCTCCATTCCCGGGATATCTCCTTTTGCGTCAAGAAGGGGGCCGGGAATCGAAGTGATTCGGGACTGAAGTAGAGCCGAGTGATCCGTCACTTCTCCGGCGAAATCTCCCTGTGCTTGAAAACAAGTCGATGTGCTGATCGGGTTGAGTGAGTAGGAGTAACTTTGGGGCTGGTTCATAGAATAGATCTGAACCTGAATGGCTTTTAGGCGAATGTGCATCTCTGGTTCTCTTCGAATCTCACTCAGGTAGGTTTTGGCTGTTTTGATGTAGTAACCAGAATTGGCGCCTGGGTCGTTTTTCTGCGCCTGTTTCTCTTCGATCAGCTTGTTGAGGGATGCTTCCACCGCAGCGCGGTTGGTCAGATCTACATTCTGCAGATGCTTCATCTCGACCCTGCGGAGGGTTCGTATGGTATTGCCGAGTGTGTAGTGCTCTTGGCACAACGCCGCAATCTTCTGAGACTGCTCGGATTGGGGTGTCTTGGGGTTGATCGCGAGGTTAATTCCTTTTTCGAGCTCGGTTGCGGAGTATTGACCTACCTCAGCTTGATTGATTTGGAGGGAGTAGTTCCCTTCATCGAGATGAGAGATCTGAAGAGTCTGCTGATTGAGTCGCTTATCGAAAGGAACCCATGAGAAGGCATCCTTCGCATCAGCAATACAGGGGAAGGGAAGAGCAAGTTCCCGATTAGTAAAAGTGACGCCCTTAGGATTCGAGGTCAGAGCTGTGACTTTGCAGTTTGTCTGGGATAGGACTTTGGAAGACTTTGCATCGACCGATAGACGCCATACATCCTGCGGAGCACCTGTTTGATCGAGAAAAAGATAAGCCATGAGAAGATGGCCTGCAGGGCCGGGATGAACCCGATCTTTGCTAGTGAGGGTAAACTTAGGGTCGCTCTTCTGCATTTTTCGGTTCAACTCGTTCATCGGGTGCCAGAAATCGACCACCGGCATGTTTTTGGAGCGTGCAAATTGCAGGACAAAATCGGAGCACTCCCGCAAAGCTCCGTTAACCCCCCGAAGACTTTCGACGGTGGACTCGACATCCTCGTCATAGATGGTCGGCGTGAAGTAAATCTGCCGTAGTTGGTGTGCAGCAAAAGAGTCAGCCAGCTTCTCGATGTTTTTCTTGTAACTCTCGATTGCTTGTCTCTGCAGGACAGGGGCATTCGTGGGGGCATTGGTCTGGGAGTAGAGATTTCGGTTCACATCGTTCATCCCTGCACTCAGGGTGACGACGGTCGGCTGATTCAAATAAACGTCCTTGTCGATTCTCCCCATCATCCCCGACGCGTTATCTCCGGAGATGCCACAGTTCACGAAGGAGAGGTGGAGAGACGGGAAACGGGTCGAGTAGTAGAGATAGATGTAGGAGTGGTAGAGACCGCTGGCGGTAATGCTGTCTCCGACCCAACAGACTTTGTCCTGATCACGAAAAATCGGGGCGGTCTGTTTTTCGGTGCCTGCAAATAAAGAGGAAGCCGAAAAAACAAAAAGGAGGAAAAGACTTCGATCCATTATTTTTTTACGGGAACGGGCTCGAGATCTTTAGACCATTTCTCTGAGCTGGAACCTTGGGACTGATCTTCTTGAAAAAGTGCTGACAATTCAGTTTCGGAAATCTTTGTGAGATTCGACGGGGCTGACTCCGATAAATAGCGAATCAGGCTGGCCCGCATCTGGCGGCGCATGGGGTCTGTATCTCCACTGAGGTTGGCGGAGCAGACGAGGAGGCGACCAGAGCCTACTTTGACCTCAAAGATCAGCCCGAGCTTCTGATTTCGGGAGAAGGCGTCGATCGTTTGAACGATAGGCTGGATGCTTTTGACCTGATCTAGGACTACCGAGCCGGCGCAAGGTGTGAGGAGACTCCACCACTGCCAATTGCAGTATTCCTCGGACGGAAAATCAGCCAAGGCTGGATGTTTGTTCTGAATGAGCAGTCCCATCGTGCCGGCCTGGTTCGTGAAGTAGACAGGGCTCCAGAAGGCAGGAAGGAAGGAGGTATCCTGTCTTTTACGGATCGAACCTTGGGTAGGTAGAAAAAGGACGGTGCCGCTTTTCGCGAGACTGGTTTGAGCCTCGGCAAAAGATGAGGTAACGAGAACTTTAGAGGAATCGACCTTTGGCTCGGCTGGTACGATCCAGATTTTCCATGAGTTCATGGCACAAGCCTCTGGGGCGCTGACTCGGACCGTGGCTTCGGTTGGTTCGGTTACGGAAGATAGGGAGGCTGTAAGGGTGCCGACAGGAATGGCGGCACCGAGCGGGAGGTTAATGCAGCCTAGTTTTCCCTCCCCGATCAATTTCCCATTCGAAGCTTTGATTTCCCATTGGGGAGAGACGTTGGAGATCGGTTTTTCGAGAAAGTTGACGAATTCAAGTTTCGCCGAAAGGGTTTCGTCCGATGTGTACACTCGTTTGGGAAGTCGGAGGAGAGGTACGATGGGGGAGCAGGCTTCGCGGAACGGGGCGGGTTCGGTGAATCCCTTGGGATCCCAAAAGGAGTCGAGCAGTCCGACATGGGCGGTACCTTGGCCAGGATAGTCGTGAAGATCGAGGAGTTGGTACCCGGCTAGGGGAGTGCTGCGTAGGGCTAGTTCCAACTCCTGTTTGTAGAGTTCGGCGCAAAACTTGCCTGAAGCGCGGGTGAAGTCTGCGGCTTGGGAGATGAGTCCGTTCTTTTTTAGATCCTCCCGTATGGCTTCGAGATTGATCGGGCGAAGGACTCCAGTGTATTTCGGAATTTCGGCCAGATTGGGAAAAGCATTCCACTGGCCAATCTCGTGGGTCAGGAGGGGGAGAGGCGAGCGTTTGAGGGTTTGGCTAAAGTCGATCGTAGTGTTGGGGGATTCGGCAAAGAATGTTTGGCCACGCATTCCGTCCTTCTCCTTTTTGTTCCAGAAGGCTCGTTCGACCAGGAAATCATCAAGAAGGGGGGGCAGGTTGGATTCACCCAGTTTTGCTGGGGCATCAAGGATCCAGAGGCGGTTGGAGGTCATGGTGTAGAGGCGTGAAGGGTCAGTTTTTTTCAAGTCTCCCATAAGGCTCTGCAAAAACTGGTAATTTCCCTGAAGTTCGTTACCCAAGCAGAAAAGAACCATGGAAGGGTGATTTCGATAAGCCTCGATCACACGGCGAGCTTCTTCCCGAACCCAAGCGACGCGTTTCTCATCTCCTGGGGCATCCAGTTTTCCGGTCCAAAGAGGAAGTTCGGGTTGAAGGTAGATTCCCTCCTCGTCCGCGGCGCTGAAGCAGGCTTCGGGCGGGCAGTAGGAGTGGAAGCGCATATGATTCAGGCCCCACCGCTTGAGAATTTTGAAAATTCGCCGCCATTCCTCCACATCCATCGGGGGGTAACCGGTCAGCGGGAAAGAGCACCCTTCGTGGGTTCCGCGGAAAAAGACGGGGAGATCGTTGAGCGTGATGCTCATGCCAGAGCGGGCAATCTTTCGAAGTCCGAAAGACAGCTCCCGTGTGTCTTGGCCGTTTTCCGATTTTAAGGTGAGGTTCAACTGTTGAAGATTGGGATGGAATTCGCTCCAGGCAGGGAGTTTACCGGCAAAGTCGAGCGGTTGTGTGATCGTGCCTCCTTGAGCATCCCATTTCACCGGGACCGACTTTTCGGACGGGGTATTGCCGCTGGAGATCCTGAGCAAGAGATTTCCAGAACCTGCTTTTCCGGTTCGGTTGCCGATCCGGATTTCCACGGAGGGATTGGCGGGATCCGGATTCAGATGAACTTGGTCGATCCAAACAGACGGGGTGGCGCGCAGTTCGATCTTTCCAACTACACCGTTCCAGATCGACTGGGTGTCCTCGATGTATGCGTGGGAACGTCCGACATCGAACTGTTGGCGGTTGTCGATGCGGAGGAGGAGATCGTGTTTTCCTGGGGTGGCAGAGGAGAGATCAAACTCGTGGGGAGTGCTAAGTGAGTTGTTCTGGCCGATTTCCTTTCCATCCAACCACGCCCGGCTTTCCCAGATCACCCGTTCCAAAAAGAGGGTGATACGTTTCCCTTCCCACTCTTTCGGAATTTCGATGGTGCGGCGGTACCAAGCGGGCCCGATATAAGAAAACTTTCGGGTGAGGCCAGCAAGACCGGACTTGCTGATTTCCGGTTCGGCCCGGCAAGGGGTTCCAAGTCGGCCTTGATCCGTTGTACCCGGCAGTGAGATGGATTTATCAAAACGGGTCTGGGGGTCGAGCCAGTTCTGGCTGAGGCCGAGTCCTTTGGGGTCGAGTCGGACTTGCCATGTGCCGGCGAGGGATTGAATTTCCTCAGCGTGTGTGAAGGGTTTAAGAAAAAAGAGGATGAGAAACAGAGACAATCCCAAGAAGCGAGGGAGTTTCATAAGGAATGTAAATCATAGTTGAACAGCAGGAGTGGAACGAGAAATAAAACTCCAACCTTTGTCGTTGAAGGGGGAATCTTCGCTTTCGCCGGTTGGATTGCATTGGTAATTTCATTCATGCGCATGGTATTCCTCTGTCTGTGGACACTCGGACTCAGTGTGTTTTCGGTCTCGGGAAAAGAGGAAAGGAAGTCCGAGGAGGGAGTGAATGTGGAGTCCTTCAATCAGCGGGGAATCATGATGTATGGAGACCGGTCGTTAGGGGGTGAACCTTTTGCCAAGGATCCCTCGGTAGTGAAGTTCAAGGGGAAGTACTGGATGTACTACTCCGTTCCCACCCATGACGGAAACAACGGATGGAAAATCGGAATTGCCTCGAGTCAGGATATGTTGCGCTGGAAAAAGGAGGCCCAGATGGAGTCAGAGCATCCCAGTGAGGCGAAGGGGTTTTGCGCGCCTGCAGCACTGGTGTGGAAGGGGAAGATCCACCTTTTTTATCAGAGTTATGGAAACAAAGAGAGAGATGCGATTTGTCACGCTTGGTCGGAAGACGGCATTCATTTTACGAGAGAGCCCTCGAATCCGGTCTTTCGGCCGCATGGTAAGTGGACTTGCGGCAGAGCGATCGATGCGGAGGTGGTGCCGGATGGAGAGAGGATGTTGCTTTATTTCGCCAGCCGGGATCCGGGTTACCAAGTTCAATTGATGGGTGTGGCAGCAGCTCCGATCGACTCCAATTTTTCACGGGGGACGTGGACCCAACTTGTGGATGCGCCGATTCTCAAGCCGGAGTTGCCATGGGAGAAGAAGTGTTTGGAAGCTGCAAGCATTCTGCGTCGTGGAAAGAAGCTGTTTATGTTTTACGCCGGGGCTTACAACAACGAGCCCCAGCAGATCGGGGTGGCGACCAGCGAAGACGGGGTGCACTGGAAACGGATGTCGGACCAACCTCTTTTGACAAACGGCAAGCTGGGAGAGTGGAATGAAAGCGAGTCAGGGCATCCGGGGATTTTTCGAGACACCGACGGTCAGACCTATCTGTTTTATCAGGGAAATAAAGACGGGGGAAAATCCTGGTATCTCTCGAAGGTGAAGATTGGATGGAAAGACGGGAAGCCGTTTGTGGATGAAAAAGCGGCGACCGCTAGGCTTCTTCCACCCACTGAGGAGCAAGCCAAGAATGCTAGGTTGAAGTGGTGGAGGGAGGCGAAGTTTGGAATGTTCATTCATTGGGGTGTCTATTCGGCTTTCGGCGGGGAGTGGAACGGACAGAAGGTGGAGGGATATGCGGAGCATTTGCAGCGGATCATGAAGATCAAGAGGGAGGAGTATTTGGAGAAGGTGGTGAAGCCGTTCAACCCGACCGAGTTCAATGCGGAAGAGTGGGTCAAGACGGTGAAGGATACAGGAATGCAGTACATCGTGATCACCTCCATGCATCACGACGGGGTGGCGATGTTCGATTCGAAAACGGACGACTACAACGTGGTCAAGACGAGCAAGTTTGGTCGCGACCCGCTCAAGGAATTAAAAGCGGCGTGCGACAAGTATGGGGTGAAGCTGGGTTTCTACTACTCCCATGCGCAGGACTGGTCGATTTCTGGGGATCCGAGATATCCTGAGCCGAACGGACCAGAACGGCGCAAAGCGGTGGTGGAGAAGAAAGTGTTTCCCCAAATCAAGGAGCTGATTGAAAACTATCATCCTGTCCTTTTTTGGGGGGATACCCCGCATCATAATCCAAAAGAGCTGAACGAGCAGATTCTGGCTTATCTGCGAAAAGAAGATCCGAATCTGATTATCAATGGCCGGGTTGCCGGGGCGATCTACGGCGATTACCTCAGCACTCCCGACCGGCCGCTCGAGTTCGGTCCGATGACCAAACCAGAGGAGCAGGATTGGGAGGCGATTCCGACTACGAACGAATCGTACGGATACCATTCGTTGGACAAGTCCCACAAGAGCCCGACGCATTTTATCCGGTTGTTGGCGAAAGCCGCAGCTAAGGGTGGTAATCTTCTCCTGAATATTGGGCCGATGGGGAACGGCAAGATGGCTCCAGAGGATTTGGCGATTCTACATTCGATCGGGACGTGGTGGGGCGTGAACGGGGATTCGATCCGCGGAACGACGCGGACTCCTCTCATGAGACAGAGTTGGGGAGATTCGACCCTCAAAGGGAAGAATCTCTATCTGCATGTATTCGAATGGCCATCGGATGGGAAGCTCGTGGTGGGCGGGCTGAAGGGAGAAATTGAAAAGGCGACTCTTTTAGCTGACCGGAAAACGAAACTGACCGTGAAACGCAAGGGGATCGATGTGGAGATTGAGCTTCCGCAAAAAGCTCCGGATGAATCTGACAGCGTCATTCTTGTTGAATGCAAGGCCGTCCCGGAGGGGGATCCTGTTTTTCTTTTACAGAACAGCATGCCAAATAGGCTTAGCGTCTTCTTTGCCGAACTGTTGGGGACGCAAAAGAAAGATGGATGGAGGTTGGGGCGTGGAACTGCGAACTCGGCCAATGTCACGGGGTGGAGTCACAAAGAGTGCGCAGTGAAATGGTCGACGCGGGTTAATCAAAAATCCGACTTTGATGTGATTGTGCGTTACGACGCTCCCGGAGCGGATGAGAAGGTCAAGGTGGAGACTATGGGAGGCACGGTGACGACCAAGAATGAGGACACCTTTGGGGGAACCTTCACCGTTCAGATCGGGAGCCAAAAACTCAAGGGTAAGGTTGTGCAGCAGGGGGAGGGTGTGGAGTTGAATCTTGGTAAAGTCACTTTGGAGCCTGGTTCAGTCGAGATTCAGGTCACGACCGACACGATCACCGGCAAAGAACTCATGCGTCTTCAGTCGGTAACGCTGATTCCACGCTGATGATGAATCGAGTTGGTTCGCGAATTGCCTGGAGCCTTCTCTTAGTAGTGGGATGCATCTGTCTGCTGTCCTGCTCCAAGTCGCGACGGCCCAATATCGTGATCATTCTGGCGGACGATCTCGGTTGGAAAGATCTCGGGTGCTACGGCAGTGAATTTTATGAAACCCCAAACCTCGACCGGTTGGCTCAGGAGGGTATGCGATTCACAGATGCCTATGCATCCGCCTGTGTCTGTTCCCCGACACGGGCGAGTCTTCTGACTGGGAAATCACCGGCACGCTTGCATCTGACGGATTGGTTGCCAGGACGACCCGATCAACCCTCACAGAAACTTCTTCGACCGAACTTTCAAACTTTTCTGCCCACGGAGGAACACACCCTTGCCGAGACTTTGAGGGAGGGAGGTTATGCGACGGCCTGTATCGGGAAATGGCATTTGGGCGATACGCCGGATACCTGGCCGGAACACCAGGGCTTTGATCTAAATATCGCTGGATCGGGAAAGGGTAACCCCACCTCCTACTTCAGCCCCTACGCACTTCCCAATCTGTCTGATGGCCCTCCGGGGGAATATCTGAATGATCGTTTAACCGATGAAGCAGTCCGATTTATGGAGCAGAATCGGAATAAACCTTTCTTTCTCTATCTCCCGCACTATGCCGTCCACACCCCGCTTCAGGCTAAAGGCGATCTGGAGAAGAAATACAAGACTAAGGCCACTTTTTTAGCGGATCCGAAAAGAGCCGAGTTTCTTCCTGATTTGGGGCGCCCTGTCCGTCAGGTGCAGAACCAACCAACGTATGCCTCGATGATCGAGAGTATGGACGAGGGCGTTGGAAGGATCCTCGAAAAAATCGCCGCATTGGGCCTCGAAAAAAATACCATCGTCATCTTCACTTCAGACAACGGGGGCCTTTCCAATGCAGGAGGCTCGCCCACCTCGAATTTGCCTCTGAGGGGAGGGAAAGGATGGCCCTACGAGGGTGGAGTTCGAGTCCCGTTGATTGTGCGGTGGCCCGGAATGACAAAGGCAGGCACTGTTTCTTCGCAGCCGGTGATCTCTGCCGACGTTTATCCCACGATCCTGCAAATGGTTGGCTTATCGACTCGCCAACAGAAAGCTGCAGATGGTGCTAGTTTTGTCCCCGCCATCAAGGGTGGAAATGTCCCGGGACACCCACTTTTCTGGCACTACCCGCACTATAGCAACCAAGGTGGGGCTCCATATGGAGCTGTTCGGTTTGAAGAGTGGAAGTTGATTGAGTGGTACGAAGATAAGAAGTTGGAACTTTATGATCTGAAGGCGGATCTGGGTGAAAAAAACAACCTCGCCCTACAGAAACCGGAAGAAACGGCTTCCCTTGTCAAACTTTTGCACGAATGGCGTCAACGGGTGAATGCTCAGATGCCGACCGATAATCCGCTCAAGGCTAAGCTCGGACACCCGCTGCGGAACGGCGGTTTTGAGCGAAAAGGATTCAACCTTTGGGATCCTTCAATCATCAAGGTTGGGAACACCTACCACATGTTCGCCTCTTGCTGGACCAGTCAGGACTTTAACGCCTGGAAAACCAGTTTTATCGTTCGGGGCACATCCAAAACACTGCTCGGCCCTTATACTTTTGCCGGTGAGGTTTTTCGTCCCCGCCCAGGCGACTTCTTTGATTCGCAGGGATGTCACAATCCGAAGATCACGTTTCGTAACGGGAAATATTATCTCTACTACCTCGGGATTCCTGCGTGGAAAAGTGGCGTCGCAGTGAGTGATTCGGTGGAAGGGCCGTGGGAACGTCAGAAAGATTGGTGCATTCCCGCGAACAATCCTGCGTTGTGGATTCATCCAGATGGTTCTGTTTATGGAGTGGGCAAGGTAAAGGTCGAAAACCCTAAATTCCCTGGCAGTAAAAAATTCGACGAGTTACTTCACTATATTCACGCCTTTCGATCTCCATCGATCTTTGGGCCCTATACCATGCTGCATAAGGGAAAGGACAATGCCTTACCCAATAATTATCAGAATGAGGATCCGTGCCTGTGGCATGATGGTACGCGTTACCACATGCTATTGACCGACCTCCACGGCTTGGCTTCCGGGCTGCATAAGAGTTTTGTGTACTACACATCCCAGGATGGCATCTCCTATGAGTTGGTTTCCAAAGATCCGCTTTTTTCCAACCAGATTCCCATCCGATTTGAGGATGGTAGTGAGACGAAGTTCCTTCGTATTGAGCGTCCGAACGTCTTTCTCGATGAGGAAGGTGCAGTCATTGCGGTCCTGGCAGCATGTTCTCCGGAAAAGCAAACGGAGGGGGCACGTATCTTGGTGTTTCCGGTCGACCGATTTGGGCGCCGATTGAAATGATTCGCCCCCGAACTCTGATCCTAAGGTTACAGTTTGGCTGGTTCTTTTAAGATCTGTCCCTCGGAGGTCAGGATCTTCTGCAATTCGGTTACATCGACCGAGTGGACCGATTTCTTGTCCCGGTTGGCCAGGGCGGCCGCGACTCCGGCGGCTTGCCCTGCGATCATCAGTTGGGGTTCCATGCGAAAGGAGGCAAAGGCCACCGCTGAACTGCTGAGGCATACCGGAACGAGCAGGTTGCGGCACTCTTTGGATTTGGGGAGGAGGGATCGGTAGGGAATATCCCAAGGATCCACGGGCTGGCTGACGTAGCCCTCCATGTACAACTCGTCCGCCGCGTTGGGAAAAAAGAACGTCCGCATGGAGAGCCATTGCACCTCGCGAATATCGATATTGTAACCCGCAATTCCTACGCAGTCCTCCTTGTGTCGATCGGTCATTAGGTCTTTTTGGGTCAGCACGTGTTCTCCCTGCATCCGACGACCTTCGCGAATATACATCTGGTGGGGCCATCCTCCAGTGTCGGTGAACTCATCTTTGCAGAGCCCCCACGGTGCGTACTTTTCACGGACCTTTTTAGGTACGGAGGGATCGTTCTGCACGTAGTAGACCAGACCTTGGGCCCAGTGGAGGTGTTCATCCCAAATCTCCTGGCGGCGTTCTGGGGTGCCGTCTGGGTACTCCTGGTTGGCGCCGGGAAGATTAAGAGAAATGGGGGCTCCGGCATTCACGTCTGACTTACCGTTGGGCATTCTCTTGATTCCAAGAATGCCGTCCACCTTCTCGCCACCCACCTCAAAGCAACGCCGTAGCAATTCGTAGTTGGCTGGATTGTAATTTTGGGGCGGGGTGACGGGCAGACGATTTTCAGGCACATCGGTCAGACAAAGTCGGAAACAGTAGGCCTGCATCTTTCCGTCTCCAGTCCCCGTGGGAACGAGGTTCTCTTCCGCCGTGACGTGAGGGAGAAGTTTTCCATCTTTCCACGGAGAGATGCGATAATTGATCTGATGATTGCTGCGGAGAAGATCCCGGCGGCCCGCCAAGGACTCCCCGTGAAGGCTACGGCTCTCTCTCCCAATGGCGTAGGAAACCTTGGCGGCCTTCATCAGATCGCCTTCGTAGGTGGCATCAATAAAAACCCGAGCGGAATATTCGTGGCCGTCACGGGTCTTGAGGGATTCAATTCGTCCGTTTTTCATCGTGATGGAGCCGATTGCTTGGCCAAATATTGGCTCGATCTTTTGCTCGGCCAGCATGCCCTTCAGCACGTCTTCGGCGACGTGGGGTTCGAAGATCCAGGCGACTTCCTGTCCGTAGTGCCGGCCTACCCGTTGAAAGAACTCCTTGGCCAGACCTCCGATCACATTTTCTTGTCGGTCCATATCCGTTCGACCAAGGCCCCCGGAAAGCATTCCTCCGACATGGCGACCGGGTTCGATTAGGAGGACTTTGGCCCCGTTTCGCGCGGCGGAGATTGCGGCTGTGACTCCAGCCGAGGTTGCCCCGTACACAATGACATCAGCGGTTAGTTTTGATTCCTTGGCCTGAATAGGGAGGGATAGAGAGCTTAGGATGACAAGAGAGAGGACGTGTCTAATGCAACGAGAGGGAAAATAAGGCATGAAGGACGCGGATTATTTTTTCCGGCGTGAGAGAAACAGCATCGCCAGTCCAAAGCGCAACTGCACTACGCCCCAACCGAGGTTGATGTTTTGACCGAGGGTTTGGCGGATCATTTCGGTGGTAGATGTCAGGCCGGTGCCGATAAGAATAATTCCGTAGAGGGAGAAGGTCAGGCCAAGGGGGATGGCGGAAATGGGATTCATAAAAAAAAGATTTAGGGAGCAGGGGTCAGCCAGACTTTGCGGATGTCAGGTCCTCCCGTCCATCCCTCTTTGCAGGGAAGGAACTCAAGTCGGCTTTCGCCGACAGGAAGAGAGAATTGTGCCAGTTCAACCATCTGCCAGTTCGTGATTGCGCCCGTGGCCGGAGTTTTGACATCGATCTGCTGTTCCTTGATTTGCAGGGTGAGGCGGGCCGGTTTTACGGCGGCCACTTCGGCCGTGAGAATCCACTTTTGAGCGGTTGGGGATTTCACGAGGTATTCCATCTTCCAATCTTCGCTGGTCCAGCCACTGAGACGGGCCTCGGTTCCGCTTCCGGCGAGAGTGATATTACCGGTATAACTTCCATGGGTGTCGGCATCGTAAGCGGTGAGGGTGATGCGGCCGTCAGATCCTGGAACTGGACAAGGCTCTCCCGTGACTTCGAGGGGTTTGCTGAATTCCAACTTCACGACCGAAACATCGGGATCAGGAGCTGATCCTGGGAGCTTGACGGAAATACCTTCAGAAGTGGTATGGGCGGTGACAGGAAGACCGCTGATCAACATTTTTCCGGAGGTGGGGAGCTGAGTGAGCCCGGGCATGGCGATTTCACCGTTGGGAGGCCAGTCCCAGACTTGGGCATACATGGTGACGCCGCCATCGGAACGGGGTTTTTGGGTCACACGACCCCAAGAGAGGCGGCGGGGAAAAGGTCCGCCTTTCGTGGCATAAATCGCTTCGCCGTTTTGCTTCATCCATCGGCCCACTGCCTGAAGACGTTCAACGCAGGCGGGAGGAATTCGGCCTTGGCCGTCCGGACCCACATTGAGGAGGAAGTTGCCACCCTTGCTCGAGATGTCCGAAAGATAGCGAAGGATTTGACGTATACTAACCCAGTGGTTGTCGTTTTTCTTGTAACCCCAGGTGTCGTTCATGGTCATACAGACTTCAAAGACCTGGCCGGGATATCCGCGGGGAGGGATGCGGCGTTCAGGGGTTTTCGTATCGCCGAGGAAGCAGTCCTGCAGGCCAAGCCGATTATTGCTAATGATTTTTGGAGCAAGGACGAGTAGGTCGACAAATTTTTGGGAGCGTTCTCGAGTCATATTAGCGGGGGTGTCCCACCAGATGACATCGGGATTATATTGCAGAAGAATTTCCTTGGTTTGAGGGATAGCGGTTTTGGCGAGATACTCGTCAAAGTCGCCTTTTTGAGCCGGATCCCAGGGTTCGTTGTTTTTGCTGTTCTTATATTTCCAATATCCTCCACCGGGATTCACCCAGTCTTGGGCCTGTGAGTAGTAGAGGCCGAATTTGAGTCCCGCGGCGCGAACTGCTTCGGCCAGCGGCGCGATCAAATCACGTTTGGCCCCAGAGGCTTTGACCGCATTCCAGTCGCTAGCGGCGGAATCGTAGAGTGCGAAGCCGTCGTGGTGCTTGGAGGTGATAACGACATATTTCATTCCAGCCTGTTTGGCTAGATCGGCCCAGGCCTTGGGATGATAGTCGGAAGCTGTGAAATCCTTGGCGAACGCCTTGTATTCGGAGACAGGGATACTGGCGTGATGCATGATCCATTCCCCGTAACCTTCGATGGGCTTACCGTGATACTCCCCGGCGGGCACGGCGTAGACACCCCAGTGGATGAACATGCCAAAACGAGCCTCCTGGAACCATTTCAGGCGTGCCGCTTTTTCCTCGTGGGTTTCGCGGGGAAGTCTTTCGATCGGGGGCAGGGTAGGAGACGAACTAGTCGTGCTAGAGGAAGCTGACTTCTGGCATCCAGTGAGACCCAAAACGGCGAGCAGGAGCCCAAGCGCACCGAATCGAATCATGGATTCGGGACAACGGTATTAAAAAAGAGAGCCGAGCCAGAAACTCCGATATTTTCCTTCCCGTTTCCAAACGCGACCGACTGGCTGAAGTAGTTTTCCTTGGCCTTCGAGTTACCGGTAAGAATTCCGTCTTCACGGTTTTCTGTGCAGACGTTGTTAAAGAAGAAGTTTCCGTGGGCGGTTTTGTCGTCTGCACGGGCGCCGAGCCCGATGCCCCGTCGGTTAGCGGAGCAGTGGTTGGCAGAGATGAGGTTGGGCCCTGTGTTGCCTTTGACTTCCTCATTCCAGACGTGGACTCCCGTGCCGTTGCCGTGGAGCTGATTGCCGAAAACGATGTTGTTCTGGATCGCCTCTTCGACAAAAACACCGTGGCGTCGATTGGCGTTACAGCTGTTGAAAAGGGCGGTGCAGTCGATCGCATGGGCATCGAGGTCGATGCCGTCCATATAATTCCCGCTACACACATTCGCAATGGCGTGAACGCGGGTTGCACAGTGGCTCCAGATTCCACGGCCGTTGTTTCCATAAACATTGCAGCGGTACATGAAGAGCGGATCCGTTGCTTTGCGAGCCTTGGTATTTAATCCGTCGCGGGCTCCAGCGATCAGGCTGGTGCCCTCAATCAAGGCGACGCTTCCGGTGTTAGCGTTGATGGGGAAGAAAGCCTGACGACCGGCGTCCAGCTTACCGCCGGAGATAGAGCAGTATCCGGTTTCAGGAAGTAGAACAACCTGGGTAATGGGAGCGGCACGAGCCCATGGGGGTTCGATCGGGATGCCATGATCCGCGAGGATTCTGGCATCGGCTGCCATCAACAGACAGCTATTGGGCGGGAGTTTAAGACCGTTTGGATTTTTGCAGATGTATTCTCCTTCGAGTCGGATGACGAGGACGTCTTTGGGATGTGCCGCTTGGGCTTTGGCGACTTCCGCCTCCACCATGGCCAGATCGGTCGGAACGATTTTAGGCGGCTTGTCTTTATCGGCTGGTTTGGGGTCTTTTTTTCCTCCTGGGATGAGGGGGAGATCGAAGCGACCCATCCCGGCCACGATAACCGAGTTGGTGTGGGGACGGGCGAGGGTGGGCGGATCAAAAAATTTCACCCCAGGAGTAGACGGATCAACCTGCAGGTTCTCATTCGAGATCAGAAAGACGTCTTTGGTTTCGGGAGCTAGTTTGACGGAGGCCGAGAGCTTGTTGTGGAAGAGCTGCTGGGTTTCCCCACCGATCGAAATCGTCAGATCCTTGGCCGTACCGTGGTTTTCCGACACGAGATTGCCTTTACTGGCGGGGGTCAGCTCTAGCGTAAGTTCGCTTTTTCCGAACCGGTTGCGTGTAATGATCCCGCGGTCGGAGCTGGTCTGAATGTCGGTTTTGTTTTCGGAGAACGTGTTGCCCGCGACCATGCTGTTGAGGGAGTTGATGGAGAGAGCGGTTTCGGTTTGTCCTTTGAACACGTTGTCGAGGCACTGGAACCCGCCGGACTGATCGACTTTCAGGGCGTTGCCATTTTTTTCGAAATAGCATCGAGTGACGCTGGAGGCCTCATTGAGTGAGGTGACATTAGTCGTTCCGCGATAGTCGATACCCGTTTTGGCACATCGGAGAATATTTAGTTGATCCAAGTTGATTCGGGAGCCTTCGATGACCTGGATGGCGTTCACGGCTTTACTGCCCCCATCGAGAGTCGCAGGCCCGGGACCTCTGGAGGAGACAGAAACGAACTCGGCTTTCTCAATCGAGATAAGGTTGGGGGCGGAGCAGTTCGCTCCGGCGGTGAGACCAGCCGAAGGAGAGAGTTGAAGGCACATTTTGCTGCCGAGACGAAGAGGGGTAGTGCCAACCTCGAGATTTCCGGCGGGTTCGAGGATCAGCACTGCTTCCGGCTTATCTTTTCGTGCCGCATCGATCAGGGCTTGAGCTGAGTCCGCGGTGCCTGAGGGAAGAGAGACCCGGTGAATCTCCTCTTTTGGTCCGGTAACAAAGGGGGCCTCGGGAGGGGTGAAAAACTGTTCCGCCGAATGGACTGATAGTAGGGCGCAAAAAGAAAGAGCCAGAAGTAAAGAGTAGGTAGACAGGGAGGAGGACATATTTCGAATCTGCGAAGGACTGGATTTGAACATACTCCATCTTGAAGCTTGTTTCATTGTTAAGACAAGCTGGATCTAATCTTTTTCATTTGGTTCGGAAGCATTGTGATTATTTAGGCTTGTATTAAAAAAGAATGATTCGTAATCATTGCACTATGAAAAAATATTATCTTCTGATTTTAATCTTAGCTCTGGTGAGGCTTGCCTCGGCGCAAAACAATATCCCTGCTCCTGTCCCATCGACCCCAGCGCCTATTGTCGCTCCGGCATTGGCTTCTAAGCCGATGGCTATTCTGGGCTGGGCAGTGATCGGTGACAAAACCAAGGCGTTTGGTCCAAAGGAGGAAGGCGGCAAGATTCTTTTCACAGGTGCTGATTTTGGAAAAAAAGGCAAGTCGTTTGCCGGTTATTTTGAGAAAACCATCTTGGGAGATGGTCAGACCCTCAGTTTCAAAAGCAACGTTCAGTTCGCAGGGGTCAATACGGTAGGAGCATTCCGATATGGAATCTTTCAAAAACGTTCCAGGGATCATAATCGGGGATGGCTGGGCTACTGTTTTTATGCCGGATTTCGTCCGGATATGCCGAAAGGAATGCTCTTAACCCGTTTGCCAGAGAACAATGGATCCTTCGATGGTTTGAAGGATGATAAAGGGGCGGATACGGCTCGCTCGTTGGGGGAAGCAATCGTGGGACCGAAGTCGATCAAAGATGGACTTTACACCCTGACGATCGATGTGAAAAAAGTTGGAGCCAACATGGAAGTGAAATCCAGCATGATTTACCAGCTTGATCCATCGGCTCCGGTGGTTAGCTACTCTGCTACCGACACTCAGCCTGCCACGCCAAGTTTTGATGCAGTTGGCTTCGTGACCCACGAAGTTCTATCGGTCGACTCAGTAGAGTTCAGCGACGTTTTGCTAAACTTGGTAGGTCCGTAGAGCGGTTATCTAGAGGTGGGGGGGGGCTGACCCTTGGCTCAAGGCTCGAATTGAATCCGGGAAGTTGCGGTCTGGAAACGTGGCCTTATCTTTCGGCCCCAAAAGACATGGAGACGCTGATCGTTAGTCACGCTCGTGGGGCGACTTCGAAGAATAAACGAATTCAAATAAGTTCCTAGTCAATATAGAATCACAAGTAGTTAATATATAGCGCTATAGACCTATTTTCTAAATAATAAACTGACCGATTTCAACAAAAATATATATGATTGAAATCAATCATATAAAATGTAGTATAGGATCCGATGAGGGTATCAAAAAATGTTGTGGAAGCTCGCAGGCAACTGCTGGCCGATCTTTTGCAGAACCAGCGTTATCTTCCTTTGGATCAGATTTGTATTCGCCTATCGATCAGTGCAGCGACGGCTCGGCGGGATTTGAGCGAGCTCGAGCGGACGGGAAGAGTTCGCAGAACCCCCGGGGGAGCTCTATCCGATTTTTCGGATAAATTTCCAAGCTTTGCGGAACGATTGGGAAGAAATTCGGACAAAAAGAACGCGTTGGCTCGGCAAGTTTTGCCTCATCTGGTTTCGGGGTCGACGGTTTACATCGACGGAGGAACAACTCCTTTTGCGTTAGCTCGGCTTTTGCCCGAGGCGGAAATTCCCGGACTCAAGGTCGTGACAAACAGTTTGCCCGTGGTGGAGCTTCTTTCGGGAAGCGGAGTCTCTTTACATATTCCAGGGGGGAATCTGGTGGCACGCCAGTCGTTGCTGATTGGAGAGCGGGCTGTTCGAGCCCTACGGGATTGGAAAATCGAGGTGTCTGTCCTAGGGGCGGAGGGAGTGACGGAAGCAGGATTTTGGAACAGCGCCCCCGAGGTTGTCGCCTTGCAAAAGGCAGCAATGGACAATTCGAAGAAAAACTTTGTTTTGGTCACGGCGGAAAAAATCGGCCATCGGGCGGGTGCTCTGCTGGCCTCTTGGGAAGCTGGCCTGCGACTGATCACCGATGCGAGCTCGCGACAGTTGGCTGCAGAAAATATCCCCACTACAGAAATGGAGAAGCTATGAAAGCAGCGGATCGAAACAAGCGACTCAAGCAGCTGGTTGAGCTTTCTAGGAGAATTGGTACAGCCCCTGAATCCTTTGCCATTCTCGGGGAAGGGAACACATCGACCCGATCAGGAGAGGAAACCTTTTGGGTGAAGGCCAGCGGAACTTCCCTCTCCACGGCCGAAAAGGATTCCTTCACTGAATGCCGACGATCGGTTCTGGATTCCCTATGGGAGTCGTCCGTTCGCTCCGATTCGCAGGTGGACGAGAAACTGCTCGAATCCCGGGTCAAACCTAAGGATCGAAAACCCTCCACCGAGGCACTGTTCCACTCCTACTTGCTCTCCTTGCTAGGGATCGAGTGGGTGGCCCACACTCATCCGATCGCAGTAAATGGGATTCTCTGTTCCCCGAGAGCGGCCGACTTTGCGAAATTTAGGATGTTTCCGGATGAGATCGTTTGCGGAGGAGAACAGTCGGTACTGGTGCCCTACACCGACCCTGGCG
>JBBAWA010000008.1:0-28100 GCA_040397425.1 Methylacidiphilales bacterium | reverse complement strand
TGGCAGATCATCAAAGATGATCTGGAAGAGCAGAATCTGTGGAGTGCGATTGAGACAGAGGTGGTGGTGACAGGCGGCGGTGGACGACTCCGAGGACTTAGTCGCTTGGCGTCTGAAATACTGCCACGCCCTGTTAGGATCGGTAGGACACGAGATTTTCTGGGCGAGCAGAGTGATCTGGAGAGGCCAGAATTTTCAACCGTATTGGGCACCCTACGCTATGCGGCCGATTGTGAACGGCGGGAGTCCAGTCAACTAAAGGGTTGGAGGAAAATTCAGAAATCCTTGGGACGGGTTGTCTCAGGAATGCGCTTCTTGGCGTAAAGAAAGGAAAGAAAACAATGAATCACTCATCTCAAGAAAATTCATCCGTAGCTATTCTTGCTCTGGGAGGAGCGGGGGCGGCGGTGTTGGATAATTTAGCGGTAGCTTGTGAGGGGGAACATCGCACCCTTTGCATTGATACCGATGCGTTGGCCCTACGTGGGACCGTGGCAGGAAAAAAGATTCTGGTAGCTCCAGAGCGGGTGCATGGAATGGGTACAGGAGGCGAGGGTGAGCTTTTGGAGGGATTAAGTTTGGAGGAGGGCGATAGTTTGGATCCGTTGCTTCAAGGGATTCAGACCGCCTTGATAGTGCTTTCCGTGAGTGGGGGAACGGGATCAGCGCTTGGACCTAGTTTGGTACGACGATTAAAGAAGCAGGGATCTGAAGTGGTGGTGTTCGCGATGACACCCTTTGGATTTGAGGGTCGAAAGAGAAAAGAGAAGGCTGAGTCGGCCTTGAAAGCGTTACGGAATTCGGCTGATGCAGTGCTGGTTTTCGGAAACGACAGGTTGCTGGAGACATCAATGGCAAAAGATTTGAGGGAGGGTCAGCGTGCATTAAATCGGGCGTTGGCAAAAACGATTCATGGATTAGCTCATGTGATGGAGAAGGGGGGATTGGTGCATTTAGGCGTCGATGAGCTCCGTGAGGCTGTGGGTCAAGGAGTGGATGCGGTTGCCCAATTCGAAAATGCATGGGCAGGAGTAGCCGAGGCCTCAGGAGAGGGCCGGGAGGAGGCAGCGATAGAGGCGGTTGTGGAGGATATCCTTCTGGAGGATGGAAGGGCCTGGAAAGATGGAAATCGGGTTCTGGTGAGCGTGATCACAGGACCTGAGACCTCTCTGCAGGATTTTCATGGTTTGCTTGAAAAAATCCGGCGTCGACTACCCGTGGATCTGCCCATTTCCGCTGGGGCTGCTGTGGATCCTGAAAGAAGTGAGTCGATTGGATTGACTGTGCTTGTGACGAGGAGGTGTGAGGAGGTGATGTTGCAAAAGATCGAGGTGCCCTCGAAGTCCTCTGCTGAAATGAGCCAAGAGCCCGCTGAGTCGAAAGCTAAGCGAAAGAAGAAATTTGTCGCTGCCCAAGCTGAATTAGAATTCGATAAAACACCGAGCCGTTTTGCGAGGTCATCGCCTAGCGTACGAGGTGCGGAGGATTTAGATCGCCCGACCTTCCAGCGGAAGGGGATTAAACTTAGGGTTTAATTCCGATCGGTGACCCTTTCCTACCCAAGAGTTCGTCTTTAGGTTAGGGTCAAGAATGGCATTTCGGTTTCCATGTTTGCTAGGACTGATCTTCTTAAGCGGGGCTTTTGCACAAGAAGGTAGTGTTCCTGTCTTTCGCTTGGGCATCGATGTGTTAGCGGATCGGGGTTTTCAGGATTTGAGGGGAAAGCGGGTAGGGTTGGTGACGAATCCATCGGGAGTTGATGGGAAGGGAGTGCCGACTTGGCGAAGGTTTCGGGATGCTGCAGGCGTAAACTTAGTGGCTTTGTATGGGCCGGAACACGGAGTTTTTGGGAAAGTTGGTGCGGGAGATAAAGTTTCGGGTGAGAGGCATGGAGAGGATCAAAACCAAGACGGAAAAATTTCGAAGAATGAAGAGACGGGAATCAGGGTTTTCTCGCTCTATGGGGATACAAGAAAACCCACTCCCAAGATGCTGGATGGTGTCGATGTGCTGGTTTACGACCTCCAGGATGTGGGGTGTAGGTCGTATACGTATATCAGCACGTTGGGGTTGGTGATGGAGGCAGCGCAGGAGAAGGGAGTCGAAGTGATGGTGCTGGATCGTCCTAATCCACTAGGAAACTTTCGCGTGGAGGGTCCGCGTCCTCAGGGAGAAGGAGTCATAACCTCCTTTATTGGGCAGTACGACATTCCTTATGTGTATGGGCTTACGGTAGGGGAGCTTGCGAAATGGATTAACGAAGTTCATTTGAGGCGCCCGTGTAGGTTGTCAGTGATTCCCATGAAGGGGTGGAATCAGAAGATGACTTGGGAGGATACCGGACTGAAGTGGGTAGCCACTTCACCCAACATTCCGATCACTCGGTGTGCCCGAGGGTACGTCGCAACTGGATTCTTTGGGGAGCTGGGCGTTAGCAATGGAGCCAATCCAACGGGAGTACCCACGACAGGGTTAGATGGAACGGTGGTTCAGCCGTTTGATATCTTTGCACTAGAGAATGTAGATGCGGAGGAGCTTTGTCGGAAAATGACAGAGTGGGGATTCAACGGGGTTAGGTTCACTCCGTTCCGCTTTAAACCGCCGACGGGAAAGTATCGATCGGTTGTCATGGCGGGGGCACGAGTCGCAATTGATCCGCAGGCTCCAGCTAATATTACGGCCATCAACATGGCGGGTCTGGAGTTTTTGAAAAAGCTTTTACCCAAAAAGAGATTTTTCTCGGATGCGGAGAATATGTTGATGTTTGATAAGCTGAATCGAGGCCGACAGACAAGGAAGGCAGTTGAGGGGGGGATGAGCGCAAGGCAGATTGTGGCCACGTGGGATGGAGGGGTGGCCAAGTGGCGAGAGGAGAGAAAGCCCTACTTACTGTATCCGGAGAGTCCAGCGCCGATACGAAAAGTTCCGGCCACGGGGTCGGCAAGGCTCAAGCCGTAAATTTAGGTAGGGGGCGGGTCGTTAACCCGATAGCTCTGAAGGGTTAAGAAGGGCTGTAAAGTATTGGAGAGGATGGTTTTAAAGAGGAAATGGGTGTATTGCAGAGATAAGAAAACGCTAAAAAAAGCGAAGTACAGAGTGGGTATTGCGGAATTAGTGGGGTAGTGCTTAATTAGGTAAAGATCACAAATCCAATGAATCTATTATACAGAGTTTACGTGTGCGTGCAGTGCTCGTTACTTCTTTGCGGCAGTGCCTCAAGCCAAAACTGGACAGGGAGCGATTCTTTCGATGGTTTAGTTCTCAATTTGTCAAATTGGAGCACCTCAGAGGAAGTCGCTTATGATGGAGAAATTAATTTCGCCAAGCTTTCGGGGGTGTTGTCTTTCCAAAGTTCATCATCTTTACCCCGTGTTGGTTATGTGAAATGGAAAAGATCTCTGCCAAACAATGAAGCTTGGACTGTTTACGTCAAAACCTTGTTCAATCCTGCTTACTTTACAGGCAATAACACTGCTCAATTTGTGGAAGCTGTTTTGTCTGTTTTTCCAACTGGTCAGGATCCGTCACAGAAGTATTTTTCTGTATCTGAAGGAATCAAATGGAGCGTGAATAGTAATGCTACATATATAGGCTCAGAATGTTTCGGAGCGTCTTCAGGTAATGGGTATTACTGGAACGGGATATCCAACAACAATATGTATTTGAAAATAGTATATAATCCCCAGAATAAAACCTTAAAGGCTTTCTACACTGCCGATACTGGTAGTGGAGGGCCATCTAACAGTGATAATTGGTTTCAATCTATCAAGACGGCAGATGTTAGCAGTTGGAGCGCGACTTCTTTCGAAGTTGCAATAGGGGGTTACTCGGAAGGCAAAGCAGTAGCAGGAGGAATAATCAATTTAGACGACTTCGTTGTGGTCTCTCGGCCTGTACTTCAGATGAGTTCTGTCCCTTCACCATTTTTTACCGGCATTGAGACGTGGGCCTTTCTAAGCCTTAGCTCTCATCGGTATTTACCTGTTTATCTTGAATACAGTCCTAATCTTACTGAGGGTTCATGGATAAGTGCTGGGGCAGTTTTTCCGGATTCAACCGGGTCGATATCCGTTACTTTAAAATCACTCGGGGATAAGGTAGCGGATTGGAAAAAAGGCCTATTTTTCCGGGTCAGAAATCCTTAAAGCGTTTGCTTTGGATAGAATTAGTCCCAGTTCGGCCTTCCCGAACCATCCGTTGTTTCGCTTCTCGCAGTTGGTTTAGGTGCATTGGCGATGATGCGTCGTCGTCGGTCGTAATCTCTCAGTCCGCTACCAATCCCCAACAAAACCCGTAGTCCGAGGCCTAGCGGCCGAACCAAGTGGAAGGGGGCAGGTGGAAGGTGGAAAGATAGTTTGCGTCTAAGGTCCGAATCATTTCTTCCGGCTCCAGCCTCCCGCATTCCACCAAAGCAAAGCACCCATCCCGGCGGTCCGATAGTAGATCGGGCTCTACCTTGGTAATCCCACAGGCCAAGGGACACGGCGACGTAAAAGCCAACCCACACCGATAAGGTCTTGGATGCCCACCCAGGCTCTGCCTGCGATAGTGTATTTGGAGACTCCTGCCCGACGGGGACGGTGGTGTACGGGGAGTTCCCCTAATCGGAGGCCAGCTGCGCCCAAAAGAGCGGGAAGGTATCGGTGCATACCTTTAAATGGGACAAGGAAGCGTGCGTCTTCTCGGCGGATGATTTTGAGAGAGCAACCCGTGTCATGAGCCCCGTCCATAAGAACAGCGCGTCGGATCGAATTTGCAATTTTGGATGCGATCTTTTTTTGCCATGAATCCATGCGGGGAGTTCTGATTCCACAAGCAAAGTCCGCTTGATTGTTTTGAAGGAGTTGAAGAAGGGCGGGCAGATCGGCTGGGTTATTCTGACCATCTCCATCCATCATTGCCGCGAAGGGACGTGTGGCGGTGAGAAGTCCTGCGTAGAGGGCGGGGCCTTGGCCGAGATTCTTTGGAAAGTGGATGACGCGGATATCTTTTTCCTGATCGAGAAGGGTAGGGGTACGGTCTTTGCTTCCGTCGTCCACCGCGATGATTTCGACACCAGGCAGAGCTGACCGGGCTTCCGTAATAACTGCGGAGACATTTTCCTCCTCGTTATAAAACGGGATGATGAGGGAAAGCTGGGCGGACATGACTTATTTGGAATGGAGCAAAGAAGGGAGTCGGGCAAACAGTTTCGGAAACCATCTTTGGCCAACTTTTTTCCATATGGAATTTGCGATCTGGGCAATCACCCAAGTGTAGAGCATGGAAAGGGGGATGGAGGCGAGAACGTCGGTGGGGTAGTGGTCGCCCGTATAGATACGACCTAGGCCAGCTAGTGCTACGAAGTACCAGGGCCAACGGAGGGCGGGTCCCCAGACTAGGCGAGCCGACATGGCGGCGGCGGTAGCATTGGCCACATGGGAGGAGGGAAAGGAGCGTCCGTGAGGAATGTCCTGTTCGGGTATTCCGGAAATGCGGACGGCAGGTTCCCAGCGGTGTTCACCCGAGCCTGGGCTGACCTCACGTACTCCCTCGACCGACTGGTAGGGGCGTGGCCGATCGAAAAGGTGTTTGAGTGGGTTGGTGATCAAGGGATCGCCGATTCCGACTGAGAGAAGCGTAAGAGCGACCCAGGCTTTTGTCCGACCCTTGCCCCTGACGAGAAAGTAAATAGCCAGTATAAGAAGAAGAGGGGTCCAGAACCGACCGTCGGCCACAATATTGAAGAACTGATCCAAAATAGGGTGGTTCAGGCCTCGGTTGATCCAGCGGAAAACCCTGAGGTCCAACGAATAAACTTGGGAGATCAAGCATCCGAGGATAAATTACTCAAAATGGTACGACAAGTCGCATACATCGGTCTTTTACTGGGGTGGACGCATCTTGGTTGGGCTCAAGAAAGAAAGACGCCCTCTGCATCGGCATCGCAAGATCAGGATGAAATCACACCAACTCCAAGGCAGATGCAGAACTTCCTGTGGAGAACGTTGGTAATGAAGGACTTAAAGCTTAAGGGTCAGGTTCAGTCTGGGGAGAAAAAGATACCTATTATTGTTCGTACGAAAGATCGCCTTTTGCAGTTTGAATTTCAGGATCGACCCTTGCAGATACGTGTTCGATTTGCGCCTGAGGGTAGTTTGATTCAGCGACGAAAGAAGTCGGATGGTGAGTGGCAAGTGGTGACGGGTGCGGAAAAGACCCAGTCGGTGGCGGGTACGGATCTGGCATACGAGGATTTAGGAATCGATTTTTTACGTTGGCCCGACCCTCAACCCAAAGGAGAAGATTCGGTGATGATGCTGGATTGCTGGGTTTATGAAGTGGATCCTCCCGTGGAGAGTAACTATGCGAAGGTCAGATACTGGATCAGCAAGGGATATAAAACGATGATTCGGGCGGATGGGTTGAATGCCAAGGGGCAACCAATCAAGCGCTTTACCTTTAACAGTGTGATTGAGGCGGAGGACACGGTGGTGATTGGGGAGATGAAAGTCGCGAAATTGACCCCCGGGACCGATTTATCGGTCACGAGAACTTATGTGCAGGTGGATACTGTGGAAAAAGGATCTGGCTTATAAAGTGATGAAAGTTCGAATCGATCTGCACTGTCACTCCCGATTTTCTTCCGATGGGGTGAGTGAGCCTGAGGAGATGGTTCAAGCGGCCAAGGAGCGTGGATTACACGGATTTGCGATCACCGACCACAATACGAGTGCCTGTGTAGACTATTTTTTGTCGACGGGGTTGATGAGGGAGGATGGGAAGCCGGTAGATGGATTTCTTATTTTGCCAGGACAGGAGATTACGACATCAGCAGGGCATCTGCTGGCTCTTGGGGTGCGACTGCCTGATCTGAAGGGGATTTCCCCTGCAGAGGCTATGAAGTTAATTCAGAGTGCGGGTGGATTGGCAGTCCCTCCGCACCCGTACGATAACTTCCGTGCAGGAATTCGTGAGTCGATCCTGCAAGATCTACCCTTGGAGGCGATTGAGGTGTTTAATGCGGCGGTCACATTCAAAAGAGCAAATCAGCGATCTTTTGATTACGCCGTCGAACGCAAGTTGGCGATGACGGCGGGAAGTGATGCGCACCATGTGGAGGCTATCGGCACCGCTTGTACGGTTTTGGAACTGGATGATTTTACCGTAGCGGGAGCCTTAGCGGCGATTCGAAAGGGGGCATCGGGTTTAGAGCAGAGGTACATGAGTAAAACACAGGCTCTGCGGAAGACTTGGAGTAACGTGTTTCGACTGGGGAGAAAAAAGAAACGACACTCTCCTCGAGCTGCCTCGTGAAACACCCCGCTCCCGTCACGAGAGCGATTATCTTTGGAAATGTCGGCGTGGCAGTGTTGGACGTCCTTTTTACAATCAATAATCAAGGGCAGGATTCGTGGGTTCGTCACATGCTGTCTCTTTCTCCTGCGAACCTTCTGGATGGGGCATGGTGGGAGGTTTTTACCTATATGTGGCTTCATGCGCCTCCTGTGGGGTTCTGGGTCACCCATATTCTTTTTAATATGCTGACGCTTTCGATTTTCGGGAAACCAGTCGAGGCAAGGGTTGGATCTGCCCGATTCTTGTCCCTGTACTTAATTGGTGGATTGGCGGCGGCAGGGGCCTTTCTAGGGCAGGAGTGGTGGAGTGCGGGTCAAAGTCTGATCGCCCTTCACAATCAAACCCAGGAGATCGTGGGAGCTAGCGGGGCCGTCTTGGCGGTGGTTGCTGCCTTTGCCGTCTATTTTCCTGATGCACGTCTGTTTATTTTCCCATTTCCTTTCCCAGTCAAAGCGAGCCGGGCCGTGCGAGTATTTATTCTGCTAAGTCTGGCTATGATGTTTATCCCAGCTTTATCTTTTATTGGGCATAGTGCACACATCGGAGGTCTGCTAGCTGGATTCTTTTTGGCGCGTTCCTGGAGAAGTGCCACCCCTCAGCCTCCTGTTTTAAGTCCAAGGATTCAAAAGAGAGTGGAGGAGATGTCGGCTACGGTGGAGGTGACGGCGATGTCGGAGTCGGAATATCTACGGGAGGTGAGGCAGCTTCTGGGTGAGTTAGGGAAAGGGAACTGGCGACCTTTGACTCCGCGCGAACGGGCGCTCTTACGACGGGCACATCTTCTGGTGTAGATGGATCATTTTCTCGATGAACGAGCCTCTTTCTCCAGCCCAAGCTCGTGTGGCTTGGGAAAAGTTCCTCGAATTTTCATCCGGAAGCGCCGAGCTGGTTCAGAGTAGTGAAATTCTAGCGGAATGGGCTAAGAGTCCTGAGTTGCACTTGAAGGAGGGCTCGAAGGCAAAGTACCGAATCGAGTGGAAAGAGAGGGAGAGCGTAGCGAACTCGGCTTCGCAACGACTACGGATGCTTCGGGATTGGCAACGTGCGGAGTTGGTCAGACTGGCCTGGAGGAACTTTGCTCTTCCAATCTCGGCGGAGACAGCGGGGCGTAGTTGGACGGAGTTGGCGGAGTTTACCTTGGAGACCGAGCTAAAGTTGGCTCAAGAAAAAGTTCCTGAAATGGATCGGGGGATGTCGGAAGGGTTTACCCTTTTGGCCTTGGGAAAATTGGGGGCGGGAGATCTTAACTTTTACTCTGACCTTGATCTTATTTTCTTTCACGGAGAGAGGGATGATGAGGGGGCCGTAACTCGTCTGGCTCGATCTGTGGTCGGGGACTTGGATGCACCAGGAGGGGAGAGGATATATCGGGTGGATCTGAGGCTTCGGCCCGAGGGGGATCGCGGAGCACTGGTTCCTGTGCGGTCTGCTTTGGAGGACTATTATGAGGCGTACGGGGAGGTGTGGGAGCGGTGTGCATGGATCCGAGGTCGAAGGGTGGGGGGTAGCGAGGAGGAGGCGTATGAGTTTTTTCAAACTCTCCAATCCTTCATTTATCCAAGAGGAATAAGTCCATCTGCCTTAGGGGAGCTTTTTCAGCAAAAAGGTCGGGCGGAGGAGGAGTTGATTGCGGACGCAGATCGAGATCGGGAGATGAAACGCGGGCGGGGTGGTTTGCGAGAGGTGGAGTTTCCCGTTCTTGGGCTGCAGCTGCTTCACGGAGCGAGGCAACCCACGCTTCAAACGTACGATCTCCGAAAGGCGATACGGAACCTTGAGATTTTGCGAATCCTGAGTCCCGAGGAGGCTGAGACTCTACGAGGCGGATACGATTTTTGGCGCAGGTTGGAAGATTTTCTTCAAATGCGTCAGATCCGTCAGACCCATCTTTTGCCTGAAACGGCTGAGGAGATGGATGTGTTGGCACGTGCGATGGGCAAGGGGACGGGAGGGGATTTAGAAAAGGAGGTGGAGGGGTGGCGTCTTCGCGTTCGGAAAGTCTACGATTCAATCTTCGGGGAGCTTCAGCCCAAAAAGATTTCAGGATTTGATGGGCTGAGTCAGGTGAAGTGGGAGGATACCAAAGCTGCGCAGTTGGCATGGAAAACATTGGAACCAAATGAGGGAGTTCATGCGACGGCGCGGACAAAGGAAAACTTCGAACGTTGGCAACCCTTGTTAGTCGCTGAACTTGCGAAGTGCGCCCGACCTGATTTGGCCTTGGCGGGGCTTTCACGTTTTGTGGGCGTGTACGGAGCCCGATCCCTTTTGTACGAGAGTCTTTGTGCCAGCCCCAAAGCGTTGAGATTACTTGTGAAGTTTTTTGAAAGCAGCGAAAGCATGGGGGCGAGCTTGTCCGCAAGACCCGAGTTGTTTGAGGCGGTTGCGCAGGCGGAGTTGGATACTCCGCGAACGATGAGTTTCCATCGTAAGGCGATGGTTTTACCGGACGAGAGTCATGATGCGATGGATGCGGCACGGGTTTATGTTCGAGGGGAGCAGCTACGGATCGCTTTACGAAGTTTGCTGGGCTTGGGGAAAATTGAGGTGTTTCAGGCTGAGGTAACGGCGTTGGCTGAGATCTGTTTGGAGTGGGCCTGGAGGTATGCGGGTACACCGAAGTGGGCATGGATTGGGTTGGGAAAGCTAGGGGGATCTGCTTTGAGTTTTGGTTCAGATTTGGATCTCCTCGTTGTGGGGGAAGGGGAAAAAGAGGTGCAGAAGGCCGTCCAATTTTTAACGGAGGAGAGGGCTTCGGGTTCCCTATTTAAAGTCGATTTCCGTTTGCGCCCTTATGCTGAGGGGGCGTTGGCGGTACCTGTAAAAAGGTACGCGCAGTACTATTCGAAGGAGGCGCAGGGTTGGGAGTTGCAGGCTCTGTGTCGTGCACGTGTTGTTGGGGGAGAGATGGAATTTGGGAACCAGTTCTGGCCCAGTATGGAGAAAAGTTGGGTGGCTTGGGGCAAGAAAAGTAAGCTTTTTTCTGAAATCAGGGAAATGCGTGAGCGAATCGCAACCGAGAGGGTAATCAAGGGGCAGGAGGATCTTCACTATAAGACGAGGCGGGGTGGCTTGATGGATGTGGAGTTTGCAGCTCAGGCGTGGCAGATGAGGCACGGGGTGAGGGAGTGCCGGACCGATGAGGTTTTGCGAGCGATGGCGAAAGAGTTTCCAGAGGCATCGGCGGTATTGAGCGAGGGGTTGGAATTTTGGACAAAGGTGGAGTGGTGGGTGCGCTTGAGCGAAGGTCGTGGGGGGAGTTGTCTGCCTCAAGCTGGACGGAACTTGGAGTGGTTAGCTCAAATCGTAGGGGAGCCGGATGGAAAAGCCTTGATGGAAAAGGTGAGAAAAATGTACGCACGGGTGCGAGAGGCGTATGAAATTGTGTTAAGATAGTTCATAAGTCGCTCGACGATTCGGTGCAGAGAAGGCATACTACTTCCTTTCAAATATCCTTATGGCCAAAGAGATCACCATGCCTGCCTTGAGTCCCTCGATGACCGAGGGCGTACTAGCTAAGTGGCATAAAAAAGTCGGCGATACCATCAAGCCCGGCGAGGTGATCGCCGAGGTCGAGACCGACAAAGCGACGATGGATCTCGAGGCGTACGACAAGGGGACGATTTTGCAGATTTCCGCTCCTGAGGGCTCCAAAGTTGCGATCAACGGACGGATCGCCATCGTCGGAGAGCCTGGAGAAAAGGTGGATTCGTTCAGCGCCCCGGCTCCAGTGGCCTCTGCCGCCCCAGCCAGTAAGACTGTGCCGAGCAGTACTCCAGCTCCCGCAGTTGCAGCGGCTCCTGCCGTGGCACCTGTGAACATGGGGCGGGTCAAGATTTCACCTTTGGCCAAGAAGGTGGCTGCAGAGAAGGGGGTGGATGTGACCCGGGTGGCGGGCACAGGTCCAGGAGGAAGAATTGTTCGTCGGGATGTGGAAGGGGCCGGCAGTGGTGCGGGGCGTGTTTCCGTTGGAATTTTTGGTGGGAAGCCGATCGCGCAAGATGGGGTTCGTCCGGTTTCGCAGATGCGGGCGGCGATCGCCCGTCGTTTGGTCGAGAGCAAGACCACCGCTCCTCATTTCTACGTTGAACGGGAGGTGGATGCATCTCCGCTTGCCAAATTACGGGCATCGGCGAATGCCGCTCTCGAAATGGCGGGTGAGAAGTTGAAGCTGAGCGTGAATGATTTTGTTTTGAAGGCGGCGGTGGAGGCACTTCGGAGAGTTCCGGGGGTCAACTGTTCCTGGGAAGGGTCTTCCATCCGGCAACATGGGGCGGTGCATCTGGCCTTTGCGGTTGCGTTGCCCGATGGATTGATCACACCGGTGATTCGTAATGCCCATGCCAAGGATTTCCGGACGATCGCCCGGGAAGCCAAGGATCTCGGAGCGAAGGCAAAGGCCGGAAAGTTGCAGCCTGAGGAGTACACGGGCGGGACTTTCACCGTGAGCAATCTTGGGATGGTCGGAGTAGAGAGATTTTCGGCGATTTTGAATCCCCCACAGGCGGCCATTTTGGCGGTGGGGGCAACTGTCAAAAAACCGGTGGTGGCATCGAATGGGGCGATTGTTCCGGGCGAAAGAATGAGTCTGACCGTTTCGGCCGATCACCGGGTGGTGGATGGGCTGATGGCGGGGGAGTTTCTCAAAGCGCTGGTGGAAGTGTTGGAGAGTCCCGGTGTGCTTTTGATGTAAGGGGAATTTATGGCGACCTATGATCTGGCAGTTTTAGGTGGAGGCCCGGCCGGTTACGTCGGGGCGATCCGTGCGGCTCAGTTGGGGAAGAAGGTAATTGTCATCGAAAAGGAACGTGCGGGGGGAACCTGTCTGAACTGGGGATGTATTCCCTCGAAGTCTCTTCTTAAGAATGCCGAGGTTTATCAGCACATCCTGCACGCTGAGGAGTACGGGATCACCACGGGGAAGGTTTCCTTTGATTTTGCAAAAGTGATCGCAAGAAGCCGGAATGTTTCCGACCGGATTGCGAAGGGAGTCGAGTTTCTGCTGAAGGCCAAGAAAGTGGATTATTTGGTTGGGGAAGGAAAGTTGGGGACTGACCGCAAGATCAAGGTGAAGACGGCCGACGGGAAGAGTCAGGTGATTGAGGCGACGAACGTCATGTTGGCGACCGGTTGTCTGCCGAGGGTTCTGCCTGGGATGAAGGTGGACGGCAAGGTGGTGATGACCAGCCGCGAAGCCTTAGAGATGAAGAAACAGCCCAAGAGCATCATTATTCTTGGAGCGGGAGCGATCGGAGTGGAGTTCGCCTATTTCCTGAATTCGTTTGGAACCAAGGTGACCCTCGTGGAGATGAAGTCGCGGGTTTTGCCGATTGAGGATGAGGAGATTTCCGACATGTTGGGCAAGAACTTGGCGAAGCAGGGAATCCAGATTCTGACTGAAACCTCCATGGAAAGCGTTACCGCTTCGGCCTCCGGGGTGAAGGTCAAGTTGTCGGGGAAAAACGCCAAGACGATCGAAGCGGATGCGTTGCTCTGTGCGGTCGGTGTACAGGCCAATCTAGACGGGGCGCTGGATGCAGGGGTGAAGCTGGATCTAGACCGGGGCTATGTGAAAGTGGACGGAAGATATAAGAGTTCGATGCCGGGAGTTTTTGCGGCTGGGGATATCATTGGACCACCTTGGCTGGCGCACGTGGCCTCGTTTGAGGCGATTGAGGCTGTGAACGGAATCTTTGATGCCAAGTATCAGCCCAAGAAGGTGACGACGTTCCCCGGATGTACTTATTGCCAGCCCCAGGTGGCGAGCATTGGACTGACCGAAGCGGCGGCAAAGGAGAAGAAGTTGAAGTTTAAGGTTGGTCGGTTCCCGTATCGCGCCAGTGGTCGGGCGGTGGCCAGCGGCGATTCCGAAGGGATGGTGAAGATTCTCATTGGGGAACCACACGGGGAGATTCTTGGGGCGCATATCATCGGAGCTGAGGCGACTGAGCTGATCGCGGAGGTGGGATTAGGAATGACCCTTGAAGCCACGGCAGATGAGATCGCTCATACTATCCACGCCCATCCGACGTTGACCGAGATGATCAAGGAAGCGACCGAAGCGGCGGTCGGCCACGCAATCCATATCTAAAACGGCCCGCGAATGTCGGGCCTTACCCGTGATGATTCGCAAAGTTCCGGTTGCGCTGACGATTGCCGGATCGGATAACTCTGGCGGAGCGGGAATTCAGGCGGATCTAAAAACTTTTACGCGCTTGGGGGTGTATGGAACCTCGGCTTTGACTTGTATCGTGGCGGAGCATCCGGGAAGAGTTTCAAGAATTGCGGCAGTTGAACCAGGAATGGTAGCGGAGCAGATCAAGTTGGTCTTTGAGGCATTTCCGGTCGGAGCAGTGAAAACGGGGATGATGTTTTCTTCCGCAATCATAAGGGAGGTAGCGAAACAGTTGGGAAAGAGAAGGGGACTTAAGCTGGTGGTGGATCCGGTGATGGTGGCGACGAGCGGGGCGGCACTGCTCAAGCCGGATGCGGAGCGGGCGATGGCCAAGTTTCTCTTTCCCAGAGCGGCTTTGGTGACTCCGAATCTGGATGAGGCGGCCCGATTGGTGGGAAGGAAGTTGAGAAATCCTGAGCAAGCGAAGGAGGCGGCGCGTGACTTGGCAAAAAAATGGAAAGTGCCGTTTCTTGTTAAGGGCGGGCACCTGATGTTGGCGAAGGCGGAGGATTATCTGGCTTGGCCGAACGGAAAGTTGAAAACTTTCTCAGCGATACGGTGCAAGGGGGTGGAGACGCATGGGACGGGCTGCACCTACTCGGCAGCGATCTGTGCTGGATTGGCTCAAGGGCTTTCTTTGGAAAAAGCTGTGGGGAGGGGAAAGAAGTTCATCACTCGTGCGATTCAGCTGCATCTTCGGATGGGTCGGTATACGCCTTTAAATCATCTGAAAGCATGAAGACGAATTGGCCGATGCGTCGGCCTCTGTTTCCAGTGGCGGTGGCAGGATTGGTGGGAACGGTGATGGGTTTGGGGTGGGGAAAAAATCCATGGATTTGGCTGGGGGTGGCTGGAATCGGATCGGTCTTATCTTGGTGGGGACCAAAAAAGTGGAGAACGCCTGCGATCTGGCTCTTTGTTCTTGGGCTGTTTGCTATTTATGCGGGAGCTCGGGCCTATGCTCCGCCCCGGGAATCGTTGAAGGCACGGGCTGGGCAGGAGGGCGGGACAGTACATATCAAGGGTTGGATCGCCGAGTTGCCAACGGAACGAATTTGGGAAAACGGAGGAAAAGCGATGGAGACCGAAATGGAGGTAACCTCTCTTTTTGGGGAAACAGGTTGGGAGAGGACAAGTGGCAGGGTGTTATTGCGAGTGGATCCGGCTCCAGAAAAAATGCCCAAGGTGGGTGATGTTGTTCTGTTAGCGGGATATCTGACGTTACCGGAAAGGCCGAAGAATCCGGGGGAGTTTGATCGGGTCCAGCACCTGCAATCGAGAGGCTTGGATTATATTCTCAAGGTCCGATCGGAAGATTTGGAATCCAGCGGAGAGGAGAAGGGGGTTTGGTTGGCTAAAATGGCAGCGGGATTACGGTCGCATATGCTTGAGGCGACAGCATTGGGGTTGCGGGAGGATCCAGAGGCTTCGGGGTTAATTGCGGCAATGCTCTTTGGTTACCGAGACGGGGTCGGGGAGGATTTAAGAGAGGCTTTTCGCTCGACGGGGACGTTGCATCTGTTTGCTGTGAGCGGGCAGAACCTAGCGGTAGTGGCAGGGATGCTCTTGTGGATTTTGACCCTGACTGGGGCGGTGAAGTGGCGATGGGCTTGGGTGACATTGCCAGCGGTATTTCTCTTTTGTTTGGCGACGGGGATGGAGGCGAGTGCATCGCGGGCCTTTGTCATGACTGGGGTGCTTTATCTGGGGTGGATCTTGGGTAGACCGATGGATCCTGCGAACTGGCTGGGGGCGGCATTAATAGGATTGATGATCTGGGATCCGCGCCAAGTGGAAGATGTTGGGTTTCAACTTTCATTTTTAGTCGTAGCTGGGTTGATGGTTTTTGCGGGTCCGATTCAAGCCAAGCTGGTGGGTTGGGGTAGGCCAGACCGGTGGATACCGAATCGGCTGGTGAGCGTCTGGAGGAGGGCGTGGTATCGAGGTTGGGCGACATTGGCAACACTTGTGGCTGCCTCGGTTGCGGCGTGGTTGGGATCTTTGTTGCCTGGGATCGTTCTGTTTCATCAGATCACTCCGGTGGCTTTGGTGGCGAATGTGGTGGCAGCTCCGATTGCAGGAGCGGTAACTGTTTTGGCGGCGGTATCTTCGATGATGTCGCCTTTCATTTCCGTAGGGGCGATCGGGATGAATCTTTTAAATGCCCGGTTGGTTCATTTGCTGGCGGGGGTGTTGGGGTGGATGGCGACTTGGCCGGGAGGCCATTTTGCCGTGGCGGATCCGAGAGTGTGGTTCGAGCGTGGGCCGGCATTGGAGATTGTGGCTGTGGAGGGATCTGCGCCCACCTTGGTGACAGGAGAAGGAGGTAAATGGTTGATTGAAACTGGATCCAAGATGGCTTGGGCCAATTCTGTAAGACCATTTATGAATTATTATGGAGTGAATCGGTTGGATGGGGTGATGTTAACGGCGGGTTTGGCAAAACGATCGGGCTCTGCACAGGAGTTATTGGGGTCGATGCCCATTGGGTGGTGGGGGGAGTCAGGGTTGGGAGGGAGATCAGGGGCGTTAAAGGAGTGGAGATCGGAGATGGTTGAAAGAAAAGAGGGGAGAAGGTTTTTTGGTGAAGGGGATCGGGTAGATTTGGGGAGGGATTGGAGAGTGGAGGTGCTTTGGCCGCAGGAAGGAAGCGCATCAGGAAGGGCAGAGGAGGATGGGCTGGTTATGATTCTAGAGTGTGGAGAGGCACGGTTGCTTTGGGCCGGGTCAATTCCAAGGGGTGTGGAAAAGAAACTAGTGGAAAGATATGGGGAGAAGTTGAAATCGGGTGTTCTTGTCCAAGGGCCCTCCAAGGATGTGAATCTTACGTCAGAATGGTTGCGGGCTGTTCGTCCGAACTATTTGGTCCGTTCGTGGAAAGCTCTAGAGGATGATCCTTCCCTTTCAGTCGACTTGGATCAAATTTCAAAAGAAATCGGGATGACCCTTGTGAAGTTAAAAGAAAGTGGGGCGGTCCAGTTGCGGCCCGAGCCTCAAAATGGAGTATGGGCAGTCAGGAAGTGGCGACCGGAGTAGGTGAAAGTCAGGGTTGCAGAGGGCAACCGGCGGTGGGCGCTTGGGGGATTCCGGAAAGGCCGGGCAGGTCAGTAGAGAGAGGGGGGAGTTGGAGTCGGGAAAAGAGATCGTTCAGACCGGCAAGGGAGGTTCCGGGCCAGATGGCGGAAACCAAGCCATCCGGTTGGACAAGAATGAAGCATCCGGATTTGGTAATTCCCAAGCGGTAGCCAAGTTGGGAATTCGGATCCCGGAGGGCCGGAAGTTCTTTTCCGGTTTTTGTCATGAACTCATGAATCTGGTCCGGTGTTCCCGCAAAAAGAAAAAACCAAGAGGCTTTTGTTTTGGTCATTTCCATCGCAACAGCGAAATATTTTGCAAACTCGAGGCTGCAGTCGCAATCGTGGGAAAAGAAAACGAATACCACGGGCTTTTCCTTTGGGAGTGATGACCATGGGACGACCTGGCCATCCATTCGATACAGGAGGCTCTGGGCGATGTTTTGCCCTGTTGATTGGTTAAGGGTTTGTAGGTCGGAAGGGGGGGAGGGATGACGGCGTGAGATCTTTTCGTTGGGTACGGCGGGGGCTTTGGAATCGGGTCGAGTAAGCCCGTAGATCAGGGCAGCCAGAGCGACGAGAAAGAGGGCGATGGGCCAGGGGGATTTCAAGGGAATCAATGGGAGGGCATGGCGATCCAAGGAGGGACAACACTTCCCGGTTTCCAGCCATTGCGACGGCGGATTTCGTCATCCGTGAGACGCGGATCTTTCAGGTAGATGTAGTAGTCGTCTTGACGTTCAAACAGGTCGCCTTTGGCTTCCCGAGTTTCGCTGACCACCATGGTACTGGTGATCCGAATGTGGAAATAACCACGGATCAGTTCATCATACTTCGACGGAAGAAGTTTAAACTGAAAGGGGATGAGGGTTTTGGTTGGGATAACTTCCCGGATCTTTGCGTCGGAGCCCTCGGTAGTTTCTTGAGGAACGGAGTCCCAGCGTCCGTCCGACTGATAAAAAACAAGGATGGAAGGGCCAAGGATAAAGAATCGGCGGGATGAGTCATAGTTCTGGAGAAACAGATTCGCACGGACATTGCCGTCGCCCTTGGCATCGAAGGAGTCCACATCGGCCCTGAGCTGACGAAAGGCAATTTCCTCAGTGATGCGTTTCTTTTCCTGTTTGGCCCAAAGTTGGCGTCCTTGCGACCAGGCGATGATCCGGTCAGTCGAGTAGAGGAGGGATGCTCCTAAAAGTAGGGTGGCCAGAAAGAAGGAGGCTGGACCCCGCAAATCCCCTACGGGAGCTGGTTTGGGTGTTTCTTCGGTAGCCAAGCCTTGGGGGGCTTTTTCGAAAACCGGCCCCTGTCTTTCGATCAGGGAAGAGCGAACAGCTTGGGCGGAGGGTTTTTCCGTGAGGGTCAGCTGTCCGGCGGACATTTGGAATACGCGGTCGGCGAGACAGGCTAGTTGGTCACCGTGGGTGACGGCGAAGATGGCAAGTTTCCGTTCGTCCCGAAGTTCACGGAGGACTGTGAGGATTTCTTCTTCGGCCAATGGATCGAGATTGCTGGTGGGTTCATCTAGCAGGAGAAGGGCAGGTTCATGTTGGAGAGCGCGGGCCAAGGAGACGCGACGCTGTTGTCCGCCGGAAAGTTCATTGGGAAAGGAATCCCAACGTTCTCCCATCCCCAGGCGGGTGAGAAGTTTTTGGGCCCGGGAGTAGGCCTGATGTTGGGATTCGCCGGTAAGCAGCCCCGGTAGGGCTGCATTATCCAAGGCGGTGAGTCCGGGAAGGAGGGAGTTGGTTTGGAGCATGAAGCCTATTCGGCGGGAGCGGAGATGGGCGAGTTTCCGGGGAGGGAGTTGGAGGAGGTCGACCCCCTCAAGGTGGAGTGTGCCCTGGTCGGGTCGGGCGAGTGCTCCCAAGAGGGCCATCAGGGTGGATTTTCCCGAACCTGAACGACCACAGACGGCGACGAATTCGCCCGACTGGATTTCGATGGAAACCTGGTGGACGGCTGCGACGGAACCTCGCCGAGCGGGATAGATCCGACTGAGATTTTGGGCGGAGAGGATCACGCTCATTCGTTGTTTTCCCGGAGAAGTTGGTAGACCTCACGACCCGCCAAACGCCAAGAAGGAAGCAGGGCCCCGAGCCCGGCGACTAGAGAGCAAAGGAGGAGGCTCAGGAGGGCGGCGAAAATCTGTGAGGCGAGAGACGGAAGTTCGAAGGTGATGCCACGGGAGGTGAGGAGATATCCGAAAGTTCGGATGAATACGGCCAAGCCGGTGGCGCCCAGGAGAACGCCGAAAAGAGCGCCCAGAAAAGCGCAGAGGGCGGCTTCCATCGCAAGCCACAAGGAGAGTCCCATTCGAGAAAGGCCCATAGCGAGCAGGAGTCCGAGTTCCGCTTTTCGCTCAGCCACGATCCCGGCGTAGACGACAAGAATGAGGAGTCCGCCCATCCAAAGGCCAACAAGGGTGAATGCGATCGAGCCGGTGAGGATGGTTCGGATCGATTGGCGGACCTGAATTCCGAGTCCGGACCCGCTAATGACCTGAACTTCAGGGACAGAGGAGAGGGCGAAGCGGACATGACCCGCCCCAGCTCCTGGCGACAAGCGGAGGAGAAGGGCTGAGGCGGAGCCTGTGACCGGAAGGGTTCCGAACGTTCGCAGTCCGTGAGACCTAGATTCATTCGCAAGTGCGTCCACGGTAGAAAAAGATCCGAAGACCGATCGTTCTGTGGGGCCCACACCTGTTAAGTCGAGTTTCCCCCAAACGACCAAACTCTTTCCAAAGAAATTCATGGTTGAGCCCAAGGGCTCTGGTCGGCGTCCACCGATCAGGACATCGCCATGGGAGAAGGGGCGGGGCAGGTGTTCCCTGATCCAGGGTTGTAAGGTGAAATCAGTGGAAGGATCGAAGGCGATCAGGTCGGTTTCCCCATGGCCTTCATCCGAGGGGATGGAGAAGTGTCGTTGCGGCGAGATTTTTTCCAAACCGGGGAGAGATTCGATTCGTTTAAAAACCGATGGGTTGAGCTGAGGGGCGTTGGGTTCCCCTGTCAGGAGGGCGGCAGTCAGGTTGTGGGTAGTTCCTTTGGGTAGGATAAGGAGATCAGCCCCCAGACGGTCGAGGGAGGTTTCGAGTCCACGGCGAATCGAATCTCGGACGACCAGAGTGAGAAAGATCGAAGCGGAACCGATGGCGACGGCGAGTGCCAGAAGGAGGTAGCGACCGGGGCTTCGTCGGGTCTCCTGGAGAACCAGACGAAATCCTAGGGGGAAAAGGTGGAATCCGTGAGGCAGGGTGGTTAGACCGTGCAGCTACGACTGAATTTCATCTCCTCCACTTTGGAGGGAACGATGACGCAGTCGTGGTGTCCGCCGAAGTTGGGCATATAGCCGACCTGTTCTAAAGTATCCTGCCGGAAGACAAAGGCACCGGATTCCATTCGTTGGAATCCCGAAAAGATCACCAAGGCATATTTTCCATCATAGGTTGTGGCTGTGGTCTGAGTATCGACTCCGACATTTCGGAACTTTTTGACGACTTTCCAGTCCTTGGTGCTCACGACATAAACATCCGATTTCATCGGCTTTGGGCGGAGAACGGTGAAGAAGCATTTTGAACCATCGATGGAGAAGTTGACGTGGAAAGGGGAGGGGTATTCTCCCTGCCACTCCTTATCCTTGACGAAGGTGATCCGCTTCCATGCTCGGGGATCGTCGCTGGAGGTGTCGAATACGGCAACGTTGTTGGCGCGCAGATTGTTCATCATGACCAGGTGATTGCCGGAAGGATTGAAGCCGGTCTCGTGGATGGGGTTACCGACTGAGGGGAGGGTAACCTCCCAAGTGTCCGGGCTGTTCGAGACTTTTTTCACAGGCCAGTTATCGGCGAGACCTTCGTTGGCCATCACGTAGCAAACGGGCTCCATGGAGGTGCGGTCGATAATAAAACCACCTCCACACATGCGAAGGCCGGCGATGGAGTAGCGGTTGCGCGGGTCGTGCAGGCAAAAATCCAGACCCGTCAGCGTGTGGGGGCTTGCACCGGGAGTTTGGCCTTTCTCGACGAGGAGTTCTGCCATGGGAGCCATCTCGTAGTTAAGTTTGTTTCCCTTTGTCCCGTAATAGTCGTATTTCCCGTCTTTTCCTGGGGCCAGTTTAATGAGTCGGATAGTTCCGCCCTTAGTCCAAGTTTCGGCCAGAACCTTCGAGTTGGGGACCCAATCGCCCCGGAAGGAGGTAAGGACCTTGGTTTTATCCTGGCCCCGAGCCCGAGAGAAAAATCCCACCACATCCTTTTGACCGTCGGCGCAGGCAAAACCATTTCCATCTGGAAAAGGGACAGTATGGACGCCTAAACCGATTCCCGTTGTTTCGGAAATATCCTCAAGAAGTTCCATCTGATTCGATTTTCCATCGTACCCGACACGGTAGATGTGATTCCCCATCCCGTATTTGTCGAGCATGCCGTGCTCTTTGATTTTCGTATTGAGCCCGTACATCAGGACATTATCGCCACCCTGAGTGGAGTTGATGAATTCAAAGCCTTTGTAGGGGTCTCCGCTATCGGCATAGAAGGCAGCCAAATGGTGGGAGATCGGGCACGAGTCCCCGTAGTTCCAGTAGGAAATCCATGAGAGGGTTTTTTGAGTTCCCAAATCGACGGCATGGGTCCCTCCGCCCAACTTTTGAGGTGTGAGGTAGATGTATTTGCCGAGGGATTCGCGGATCCCTTGGTAGACGGCGTCTTCGATCAGGATCCCGTCTTCGTTTTTGGCGGCGTAGGAAGTGCCGGGAAGGTAGCGGGTCAGACCGGCACCCGTAAGTCCGGCCAGACCAGCGAATCCGTAATAAAAAAAGCGACGGCGACTGATTTTCTCAAGGCGGGCATCCAACATAAAATCAATCTGTGTTTCGGGGATATAAGATCAAGAGTTAAAGTAATCCGGTGATTCAGACATTTTAACAAGTGCCTTAGCGGCGGAAAAAAAGGTGGTTGGAGAGGTAGTAAAGTTTTCCGGCTTGAAGGTGGAAGGACTCGGGAACAAGGCTGACTTGAACTTTGGTGTTTGTGTCCTGCTTTTGGCCTAAGAATCGAAAAAGTCGGCTGAAGTGGAAAGGGGCTGTATAGCGAATGACAGGAGCGTCGACTGGAAGTTTTGCAATTTCACGAGCGTCTGCAATTGCGTCTTGGAGATATCCTGTGGCATCGACCAGTTTCAGATCCAGGGCTTGTTTGCCTGAAACGATCCGCCCATCCGCCACTTGGGTTGGTAATTTATGGTCAGGAAAATCACGTTCGGTGACCACGATGGAGGAGAAGCGCTCAAAGGTTTCGGCAATCATATCTTGGACCAGTTTCTTTTCGGCGTCTGAGGCGGGTCGGGCTGGGTTAAGAAGGTCTTTGAGGGCTCCGCTTTTGAAGGTGAGGGTGGAGAGGCCGAGGATTTTTGAAAGTCCCTCGTAGTTGAGTGCCTGCATGATGACTCCGATGCTGCCTGTGATGCAAAGTTCATGAGCGACGATGTGGGATCCACCCATGGCGGTGTAGTACCCGCCAGATGCACCGACTGAATCGAGATAAACGATCACGGGTTTGTCTTCACGGACGAGGGTTAGTTCATGATAGAGGTTATCGCTGGCCGTGACTTCGCCGCCTGGGCTGTCGATATGAAGAAGAATAGCTGCGACGGAATCGTCATCGGCTGCCTGACGGATCTGGAGAATGAGGTCGTCAACCATGCTGGAGCCAATTTCACCTGGAATTTCCTGAGCTATGACTCCAAAGAGGTCGATTTTGGCGATGCGCTTTTTCTGCGAATCGTCTCCTTCGACAAACTCTTCATCGAAGTAGGGGGCAGGTTGGACATGGGAGGAGTTGGAGAGCAGTTGATGGTCTTTGGAGAGGAAGAGGAGATTGGCGAGGAGGCTGCTTCCGAGCAGAATGATGCCAACGATGAAAAGGAGTTTTGATTGGCGAGCCATGCGAAGAGTAAGGATGCGTCAGATTGAGGCGCGGGGCAAGGGGGTGTGGAGCCGAATGGTGCAGGTGGTGGGATCGGAGTTGGGACGGGGTGCGAAAGTGGCGGTGGGAATTTCGGGTGGAGCAGACAGCGTGGTTTTGGCCGAAGCTATTTTGAGGAGTGGAGGAGAGCCGATTCTTTTGCATTTCAATCACCGTTGGAGGGGTCGGGTGGGGGATAAGGATGCGTTGTGGGTGAAGACGTGGGGCAAGAGGAGGGGTTTGAGGGTGGTGGTAGGGCGTGCCCATAAGCCCGGGAGAACGGGGGAGGGTGAGGCGCGGGAATTGAGGTGGGATTTCTTTCGCAAGGCAATGAGACGAATTGGAGTGAAACAGTTGTGGCTTGCGCAGCAAGCGGATGACCAAGCGGAGACGGTTTTAATGCAGTTACTTCGTGGAGCAGGGGTGGATGGAATGGCTGGAATGACGGTTCGATCCAAATTATCTGGAGTGGATGTGGTGCGACCCCTTTTGGGGTTTACGCGGAAGGAGGTGAGAGATGCGGCAAGGGAGGAGGGATTGAGTTGGAGAGAGGATAAGACAAATGAGGATGAGAAGGGATGGAGATCCCGCGTGCGTCACAAAGTTTTGCCGTACTTGTCGAAGGCGTATGGGCGAGAGGTTCGGGGGGCGTTGTGTCGTGCGGCAGAAATCTTTGCTGGGGAGAAAGAGTATTGGGAAAAGGAGCTAGGAAGGATTTCGGCTCGTCCAGATGTGCGGGAGTGGAGAAAGAAAGAGGTGGCTTGGCAGAGGCGTGCGATTCGAATGTGGTTGGGGATGAGGGGTCATCGTGGAGCAACTTTTTCGGAGGTTGAGGGGGTTCGTAAATACGTGGTGATGGGAAAGAGCAGTGGCTGGCAGTTCAAAGGAGGCAGGGTGATGAGATCCAAAAACAAGCTCTTCTGGATCAAGGAGATGGGTCGCATTGCACACGCAGGGCAATCGTGATAATCTTTGATTCTTCAGTTTATGCCTAATCCTCGTTCCAACTCACGCAAGCCCCCCAAGTTGCCGCGTCCACCCGTACGCCGACAGGACCCGAATAAAGCGGATGGGCCGAACTGGAGAGGCGTCGTTTTATTTTTAGTCTCCGCGTCCGTTTTGCTTTTAGCGTTTTATGCCCATCAAAGTCAGAATGCGGCATCGGTTCGTGATTTAACCTTTGCTGAGTTTGAGGGGTATTTGAAGGAAGGGAAGGTCAAGGATGTGACCTTAAATGTGGAGCCGGCTGTGAACGTGCGTTGGCTTTCGGGAAAATTTGAGCCACCTGAGGCCCTCAAGAAAAGCGTACGAACAGATGCTCAAGGTTACACGGGATACAAGGTGACGGTAGATCTGGCCTTTAAACAGAATTTGGAGCAGGTGCTGGCGGCAAATGGATTTCCCCAGGTAAGTCAAAAGGTGATCGATAATTCAACATGGCAAGCTTTGGCGGGGACACTGCCTTTTGTCCTTTTTGTTCTGATTATGTACTTTTTCTTCCGTCAGCAGATTCGGATGGCGGGAAAGTCGGCTTTTAGCTTCGGAAAAAGCAAGGCGAGGATTCTTTCGAAGGATAAAAATAAAGTCACCTTTGCGGATGTGGCTGGGGTGGAGGAGGCGAAGGATGAGGTGAGTGAGATTGTAGAGTTTTTGCGGGATCCAAAAAAGTTTCAGAAACTCGGCGGGCGGATTCCGAAGGGAATTCTTATGGTGGGGCCTCCGGGTACAGGAAAAACCCTTTTGGCGAAGGCGATTGCGGGGGAAGCGGATGTTCCATTTTACGGAATCAGCGGTTCTGATTTTGTTGAGATGTTTGTGGGTGTGGGAGCTTCCCGTGTGCGAGATATGTTTGAGCAGGGGAAGAAGACAGCTCCGTGTTTGATTTTCATTGATGAGATTGATGCCGTGGGGCGAAGTCGGGGTCACGGAGTGGGGGGTGGGCACGATGAGAGAGAGCAGACATTGAATGCGCTCTTGGTGGAGATGGATGGAATTGATACGGCGGAGGGGGTGATCATTATTGCAGCGACGAATCGTAAGGATGTGCTGGATCCGGCTCTGTTACGTCCAGGACGGTTTGATCGGGAGGTGCACATCAATCTTCCTGACGTCAAAGGGCGTGAGGAGATTCTGAAGGTGCATGCGAAAAAGGTGAAAGCGTTGGAGACTGTTTCTTGGGCTACGCTTGCGCGAAGCACCCCTGGATTTTCGGGCGCCGAGCTGGCGAACGTGATCAATGAGGCGGCTTTGATGGCGGCTCGGAGAGATGCGGAGGCGATTACTCAGGCGGATCTAGAGGAGGCGAGGGACAAGGTGCGGTTCGGACGGGAGCGCAGAAGCTTGGCGATGAGTGATGAGCAGAAAAAGCTGACGGCCTATCATGAAGCGGGACATGCCATGTTGAATCTTGCTCTGGAGCATACCGATCCCCTGCACAAAGTTTCGATCATACCGCGTGGCCCTGCGTTAGGGGTGACCATGATGTTGCCGATTGAAGATCGGTATGGGTATGGAAAGAAAAAGGTGTTGGATGACCTTTGTGTTGCGATGGGGGGAAGAGTGGCCGAGGAGATGTTTTTGGGGGATATCTCCAGCGGTGCCAGTGGGGACATTAAGATGGCCACGTGGTATGCGAAGAAGATGGTTTGTGAGTGGGGAATGAGTGGTCGCATGGGGATGATCGAATATGGGGATCATGAAGATTATGTTTTTCTGGGTCGGGACATTGGCCGGTCGAGGGGATACAGCGAGAAGACGGCACGAGAGATTGATGAGGAAGTGCATCAAATCGTTAACGGGGCCCATGAGCGGGCAAAAAAGATTTTAGAGGAAAACCGGGCAAAGGTGGAACTCATTGCGTCCGCTTTGCTGGAGTATGAGACTTTGGATGGGGCTCAAGTGGAGGAGATTGTGAAGCATGGGCGAATGATGAATCCGCCTCCCAAAGGATTATCGGCACCTTCGACGCCAACCCCTAGTGAGTCTCTTCCCGTGAATCGGCCGATTGAGAAGGTGAAGGACAAAGGCGGAATTTTACCAGGGTTGGAAGGCGCACCTGCTGGGGCGTAAGCTTTTCGTTCTGGGGTGATGAATTTCCCGGCCACAGTGAAGTGGCAGTGTGGGAATCGAAGGATCGAGATTCAGGCGGGTCGCCCTTTTCTCCTTGGAATCCTCAATGTAACGCCAGACTCCTTCTCTGATGGGGGTAAGTATGAGAAGCGGGATATGGCGGTGCGGAGAGGTCTGGAGCTGTGTGAGGTGGCGGATGGGGTGGATGTGGGGGGTGAATCAACAAGGCCAGGCGCGAAGGCAATTTCAGCCAAGGAGGAGAGGCAAAGGGTGATTCCCGTTTTAAAGCAGATTCGAAGCGAACGGCCTGATGTGTTTTTGTCGGTCGACACCTACAAGATGGAGGTGGCCAAGGCGGCGGTGGAGGAAGCTGGGGTGGAGGTGGTGAATGATGTGGGAGGTGGAAGGTGGGATGAGGGGATGTGGGATTGGCTGGGTAGTACGAGGGTGGGTTATGTATGTATGCATGCTGGGGGTAAGCCCCAAGAGATGCAGAAAAACCCTTCCTATCAAAACGTGGTCAAAGAGGTGGGGCACTTTTTTGAAGAACGAATGAATGGAATGGAGAAAGCAGGGATTGAGGCGGAGAGGGTAGTCCTGGATGTGGGGGTGGGTTTTGGCAAGTTGGCGGAGCATAACCGAGCTTTGCTGGAAGGGGATTGGGGTGGGTTGTCTCGCCCCTTGATGTGGGGATTGTCGCGCAAATCGTTTCTTGGGGTGACGGAAAAGGAGAAAGGTTTGAAAAGTCGGGATGAGGCGTTGGATTGGTGGCACCGGGAACTATTAGCTAAGGGTAGGCCTATGGTTTGGCGTGTTCACGATCCTGCCCGAGTGCGAGCAGATTTGTTTTAATGTGTGGATTTTCTCGTTTGCGTAGGTGTGCGGTAAGGTAGGCTTCTAGGATGAGCGAAGAGATTCAACTAAAGAGAGAGGTAGAGGCGACGGCGATTCCTGCCGGAACGAAAAAAAAGTTGATGGAGGGAACTGCGGTTGTAGTAACGCAAGATTTGGGAGGAACCTTTACGATTCATGCGACGGCAGAGGGTGGGCTTTATCGAATTGAGGGAAAGGATGCGGATGCGCTGGGGCGAAAAGTAGCTGAGGTGAAGGGTGTTGTGTCTGGTAAAGAGACTGGGGAGGAGGAGGTTTGGGCAGTTTTGAAGACCTGTTATGATCCTGAGATTCCTGTGAATATTGTGGATCTGGGGCTGATTTACAGCATGGAGCTGAAAAACACGGACGGTGGAGGAAAGAGAGCCGATGTGAAGATGACGTTGACGGCACAGGGATGTGGGATGGGGCCGTCTATTGCTGCGGATGCGCGTCAGAAGATTTTGAGTCTCTCTGGAGTCCAAGAGGCGCAGGTGGATGTTGTTTGGGATCCGCCTTGGGGGCCTCAGATGATCACTCCGGATGGTCGCAAGAAGTTGGGGATGGATTAGTCGGATGTTTGTCATTCCCTCGATTGATCTGATGGCGGGCGAAGTGGTGCGTCTGGCCCAAGGCAAAGCCACCGAGAAGAAGGTTTACAGCAAGGATCCCATGGCGATGGCGAGGCGTTGGGAGAAAGTGGATGGGAAGGTTCTTCATTTGGTCGATCTGGAAGGTGCATTTGAAGGCCAGATGCGAAATCTGGAGATGATCGGGCAGATTGCCCGTTCCGTTAAGATGCCGTGCCAGGTCGGAGGGGGGATTCGGGATTTGGCTGTAGCTGAAAAAATACTTAAGGCAGGTGCGATGAGGGTGATCTTTGGAAGCGTGGCTTGTGATTCCCCTGAGACGATTGATGAAGCGGTAAAGAAATTCGGACCAGAGAGAGTGGTGGTGGGGATCGATGCGCGTGATGGGGTGGTAGAAACACGTGGATGGACTAAGCCGAGTGGGTGGAAGGCGGTGGATCTTGCAGCTCGAATGGCGAAGGGTGGAGTAATTCGAATCATTTACACCGATGTGGTGAGGGATGGGATGATGACGGGTCCCAATATTCCTGCCGTGCAGGAGATGATCCGTGCCTTTCCCGGAAAGGTGATCTCCTCGGGTGGTATCAGTGGGCTGAAAGATCTTCAGGCTCTCGACAAGGCGGGCGGGGTCGAGGGGGTGATCGTTGGGCGGGCACTTTACGAAGGTGCGATGGAGGATGAAGTGTGTCGGTTGAGTACGTTTTAAAGGAAGCAGTCAGATCGGGCGAGGGGCCGACGATTGATTACGCCAAGGAGTTAAATTCCGAACAACTGGAGGCTGTCACGGCTCCTCCAGGTCCGATGTTGGTGATTGCGGGTGCAGGGAGTGGAAAGACCCGGACCTTGACGTATAGGGTGGCTTGGTTGGTGGAGCATGGGGTAGCTCCAGAAAGCATTCTTCTTCTTACCTTCACAAACAAAGCGTCGAAAGAGATGTTGGCGCGTGTCGGGTCTTTGTTGCCTCACGATCTTTCCCGTCTCTGGGGGGGAACTTTTCATCATGTGGGAAACCGGATCTTGCG
>JBBAWA010000007.1:28010-30977 GCA_040397425.1 Methylacidiphilales bacterium | reverse complement strand
ATCGGGACGGAGCTGAAAAAGTTCTCCCGCGTATCGTGAAGGCTTTGCAGGCAAATGGGGTAAAGCTTTTTGGAGATTCGGAAGCGTCTCAAATCTCAGGGCAAGTTTTTGAAGCACCGAAATCTTGGAAAACGGAGTATCTGGATCTCACGATGGCGATTCGTGTGGTGGATGGGTTGAAGGGAGCCTTGGAGCATATTGAAGAGCATGGAAGCCATCACTCCGACGCGATTGTGACAGAGGATCGCAAGGTGGCTGAGGAGTTTATGCAAAAAGTTGATTCTGCAGCGGTTTATTGGAATGCCTCCACGCGGTTTACAGATGGGGCGGAGTTTGGGTTTGGTGCCGAAATTGGAATTAGCACGGATAAGATTCATGCCCGTGGCCCAATGGGTCTTGAGGAGTTAACCTCCTATAAATATGTGGTGGCCGGTCAGGGCCAGATCCGGGATTGAACTCCGCCCCTGTTCCTTTGTTTCCTGCATGGCCGGCGTCTTCGGAGTCGGAGGTGCGGAATCGGCTGAATGGCCTGCGAGGGCCCAGAATTCAGGTCCGCGGTAAGTTTCTGTTTTCCGGCGATGAGAAATTCTTTATCCAAGGGGTCACGTATGGGCCATTTCGGGAGGGGGAAGAGCATCTTGGGCATCCTGAGAAAGTAAAAAGAGATTTTCGCCTAATTGGAGCTGCAGGATTCAATATGGTCAGAATCTACCATCCTCCGGGCAGGTGGTTTTTAGATCTGGCTGCAGAGCATGGCCTGAGGGTGATGGTCACCGTACCATGGCAAAGGAGAGTCCTCTTTTTGGATGATAGCGCGGTTCGAAGAGAAATCCGTGCTTCGGTCCGAAGAGCAGCAAAAGGTGGGGCAGGTCATCCTGCTTTGTTGGGGTACTACGTTGATAATGAGATTCCGCCAGATCTGGTGCGTTGGTACGGGCCACAGAGAGTGGAGGGATTTTTGGACTCATTAGTGAGGTTGGTGAAAGACGAGGACTCTGAGGCATTGGCTGCATACGCAAACTTTCCACCTACGGAGTATTTGATTCCCAAGGAGACCGATTTTCTCTCCTACAACGTGTATTTGCATCGTGGCCCAGATTTGCGCGGCTATTTATCCCGGCTGCAGAATTTGGCAGAGGACCGTCCGTTGGTTTTGGGGGAGTTCGGAATGGATACCATTCGCCATAGCGAGGAGGAGCAATCCGCGTTGCTGAATTTGCACTGGGATGAGGTGTTTCGCGGAGGATTAGCGGGAACAATTCTGTTTTCTTGGACGGACGAGTGGTTCACGGATGGAATCGATGTAGAGGATTGGGCTTTTGGATTAGTGCGCAGGGATCGACAACCTAAATTGGCGTACCGAACTCTTTCGACTCAGACTCTGAGTTCGGGCGACACATTGGCTCAAAAGTTTCCGCTATCCCGCACGCCGAAAGTCTCCGTGATTGTTTGTAGCTATAATGGGGGTGCAACGCTTAGGGGATGTTTGGAAGCCCTTCAGAAGGTGGAGTATCCGAACTTCGAGGTCATTGTCGTGGATGATGGATCCAAAGATAACACCCAGTCGATCGTGGCAGAATTTCCCCTTGTAAAAAATATTCTCCAACCGAATCGGGGGTTGTCTGTCGCAAGAAATGTGGGATTGCAAGCGGCCTCAGGGGAGATTCTTGCCTACACCGACTCGGATTGTATGCCCGATTCAGATTGGCTCTATTTCCTAGTTTCAACACTTTTGGAGGGAACTTTTGCTGCGGTAGGGGGGCCCAACTTGCATCCTCCCGCAAAAAACTCGATTGCGGCCGCTGTTGCGGCGTGTCCTGGAGCGCCAACACACGTTTTACTAACCGACACGGAGGCTGAGCATATTCCTGGTTGCAATATGGCGTTCTGGCGAACGGCGCTGGAAGAAGTGGGAGGATTTGATGGAGAGTTTCGAACGGCGGGAGACGATGTCGATCTCTGTTGGAGACTTCTACAAAGAGGGCATCGAATCGGTTTTAGTCCGAGTGCACTCGTTTGGCATCACCGCCGCTTTACGATGCAGGCCTACATTAAGCAACAGAAGGGGTATGGAGAGGCGGAGGCAATGTTACGATTTAAACATATGCAGTACTTTGATCCGCAGGGGTCGGCACGATGGAAAGGTGTGATTTATGGTTTGCCTAGGTTTGAGCGGGTTTTTCATCGGCCGATCATCTATCACGGGGTCTTTGGTACGGGGTTTTTTCAGTGTCTCTACCCGAAGCCTGCGAGCCCTTGGGCGCAGTTGGTGGGCGGGTTGGAGTGGAATGCACTGACCCTTTTTGTATTCCTGGTTTCGATTCAGATTGAACCGCTCCGCATTCTTCCTTTACTCATGGTGGCTGCGACACTCATTCCTGCTCTTTCCTTTATGGTTCTGGCTCGAGTGGAAACACGTCATGACACCGTGCTGGCCCGACTGACGGTATTTTATCTCGCGCTCGTCCAGCCCTTGGTGCGGGATTGGGCGCGGTACTTCACCTGGTTGCGGGGAAAACGTACGCCTGAATCCGTTGTTCAGACTCCCGAAAAAGATGCAGGCCCGAGTCTTCCCCTTTGGCGAACACGGGAGTTGGCTTTTTGGAGTGAGCAGGGACGAGAAAGAATTTCGCTTTTGCAGGAGGTTGAGAAAATTCTTGAGGAAGAGGGTTGGCGGTATGCCCAAGACACAGGTTGGAATGCGTGGGATATTCAGATTTTTGCAAATCGCTGGTGGCATGTTCGTTTGCGCACCTTGACGGAGATCTATCCCCATGGACGTCGATTGACGCGGGTTCATCAAGGTATTGTTCCAAGTACTTTTAGTGTTCTTTTTGCTCTCACAGCGGTGACCGCCGATGTGCTGATAGGTTTATCTTTCCGAACGGCTTTGCCTGCGTTTTTGTCCATTTTAGGTTTGGCGATTTGTGGTTGGCTTTGGACGGGTTGGCAACTGAGACGCAGGGT
>JBBAWA010000007.1:8450-27910 GCA_040397425.1 Methylacidiphilales bacterium | reverse complement strand
TAGGTTTGGCGATTTGTGGTTGGCTTTGGACGGGTTGGCAACTGAGACGCAGGGTAGGAGATTTGGTTCGTGTGGCTGCAAGGCGGGCACAGCTTTTACCGCTTACAGGTAAAGGACAGAATCCATGAATCTGACCCTACGAATCTTACGCTACTACCGTCCTTTCGCGGGCAGAATCTCCCTCGCTTTAGGCCTGTTGGTTACAGCGACACTATTCAATCTACTCAAACCATGGCCACTTAAGTTTGTCGTTGATTCCGTTTTGACGGCGCCACAGGGAAGAATTCAATTCCCATGGGGAGGCGGTTTCTGGACCTTTCCGACTGCTTTAGCCGTTACTTGCGGAGTACTGGTCCTCATCCACCTTCTTTGGGGGGCGGTCAATCTGGCCCAGACTTACACATTGATCGAAGTGGGACTGCAGGCTCTTTTGCGGGTTCGAACCGATCTCTATGCGTATCTCCAATCTCTTCCACTACGCTTTCATGATTCGCGCAGAAGTTCTGACTCGAGTTTTCGAGTCGCCTACGATGCTCAGGCGGTTCAGACCTATTTCAATCGGGGTTTTGCAACCATTCTGGGTTCGCTTCTGACTCTGTTTGGAACTTTTATTATCATGTGGAGAATGAGTCCGCTCCTCGCGCTTCTTTCCCTTGCTGTGATTCCATTTCTCATGCTGGCGATCGTACGGTACGCAGGTCGGATTCGTAAGGAGACGGCGGCGCTGCAGGCTCAGGAGAGCGATGTGTTGGCAAGGGCGAGCGAGGGACTTTCGAGCATTCGAGTGGTGCATGCGTTTGGCAGGGAATCGCACGAGGTAGATCTTTTTCGCAGGGAGTGTCGTCAGGCTTTGGAGGCCAATCTACGGCTTTCGATGACGAATGTGGCAAGCACTATGGTTGTGGGAACTTTTTTGGCGTTCGGATCCGCGGCACTGTTGTGGGCTGGTGCGACTGAAGTAATGGCAGGACGAATGACGTTGGGAGATATGCTGGTTTTTTTAGCTTACCTGGGAATGTTGTATTCTCCTTTGGAGCAGTTGAGTTACACGGCTTGGTCAATGGAAGGGGCAGCGGCGGCAGCTCAAAGAGTATTTGAGGTGTTGGATACGCCGGATGATTTGCCTGATCCCAAGGTACCTGTCCGATTGCCAACGGGAGCGGGTGCGATTGAGTTTCAGCACGTGGACTTTCAGTATGCGAGAGGGGATGAGGTTTTGCGTGACTTAAGCTTTCGAATCGAGCCTGGCGAATCTGTGGCGGTGGTGGGAGGCACAGGAGCAGGAAAGACGACCCTCCTTTCGCTTTTGCCCAGATTTTACGATCCATCGAAAGGCACGATTCAGATTCACGGGATCGACTTGCGGAATATATCCAAAAAAGATTTGAGGTTACATCAAGCACTGGTGCTGCAGGAGACGGTTTTATTGAATGGAACGGTGGGCGAAAATATTGCGTATGGCCGACTTGGAGCGTCCGTTCGGGAAATTGAGAGAGCCGCCAAGGAGGCTCAAGCGGATGAATTTATCATGGGACTACCCAAGGGGTATGAGACGCAAGTGGGGGAGAGAGGGGTGATGATGAGTGGGGGGCAGAGACAGAGAATCGGAATCGCGAGGGCTTTTTTGCGGGATGCACCCATTCTTCTTCTCGACGAGCCTACGAGTGCACTGGATGCGACAACCGAGAGAGAGTTGTTGGATGTACTGGGCAAGTTGATGAGTCGTCCGACAACTCTACTGGTCACCCATCGTTTGCATGCGGCTCATCGTGCGGATCGAATTTTGGTTTTGGAGAAGGGTAGATTAGTTGAGGAGGGTAAGGGGGAAGAGTTGCTGGCACGCAAAGGTGCGTATTGGCGCCTTTGGCAGGCCACGAGTGGGTGAGACTTAGCGGGAGGGGGTAGAGGTATTTTTCTTTTCGAACCGGTTGAAGATTTCGGCAGCGTTGGTTTGTGAAAGGTTAAGCTGATTTGTTTTTCCAGCGATCAGGTTGACTTCAAGAAGCCAGTACGCGACAGCGTATCGGCTTTTGTACTGGGCATAGAGAGCGTGTGGTCCTGGGGGAAGGGAGGAGAGGGTAAACGTACCATTTGTCGAGGCCCGGGTACGAGCTGTAGCCGCGTTTGCGGCGGCCTGGCTTAGAGCTTTGAGGTCCAGATTCTTGTACCCATCGGCAAAATCGATTTTGATGCCGACGGGCTGCTCTTCGCCATCTGGTTTTCGCTGAATGGCCAAGCCATCTGTTCTCCATGTTTCCATTCGCAGGCGGCGAATCTCTGGAATCAGGGAGGGGGGAGCTAGCACGATGTCCATTCCGCCCAGATTTTGAGGAGAATCACTATTTTTGAGTTGGATTGTGGCAGTACCCGACAGAATGGCAGGGGTGGGTTCGGCCCAAGTTAGGCCACAGGAAAAGATAAGAAGTGCGCCGACCAGCTTGCCAAAAAGGGCAACTGGTTGAAACTTATGGTTATGACTCTTCATCCATCTATAGCTTACCCCCTCTTGTGCCTGGGGGAAAGATCCCGATGAGTGATCCTCGATACGGCAGGTTAACCCAGCTTTTGACGGGATATTCGACAGCTCTTCGCCGTGGGGATCGGGTTTGGATTGAGGCGGCGGAGATTCCTGAAGATTTTGTGGTGGAACTGATTCGGGCAGTTCGAGCACGTGGGGCGGAACCGTATGTCCGCATTTCCACGGGTCGAATCTCCAGGGAGATCGGCCGGGGTGTGACAGAGGCGGGTTTGAAGCTTTCTGGAAAGCATGAGTTAGCATGGATGAAAACGATGCAGGCGTTTATTGCGCTGCGGGGCTCTCAAAACAGCTTTGAATCGAGCGATATTCCAGCTGAGAAGCAGAAATTGGCCGGAAAGATTCTGCGGCCTATTTCTGATTATCGCATTAATCATACCCGCTGGGTTGTTTTACGTTGGCCGACCCCTGCGATGGCGCAGGCGGCTGGTATGAGCACGGAAGCGTTTACGGATCTTTATTTCAAGGTTTGTAATCTGGATTACCGGAAGATGTCCCACGCGGTGAAGCCTCTGGTCTCCTTAATGAAAAGAACCGATCGGGTTCAGATTCTTGGGCCAGGAACGGATTTACGTTTTTCGATTCGTAAGATCGGTGTGATTCCATGTGTGGGGGAGAGAAATATTCCGGATGGGGAGGTGTTTACCGCTCCTGTGAAAAATAGTGTTGAGGGGCAGGTTACCTTTAATGCTCCTGCGGTGTATCGTGGCATGCCATTTGATCGGGTTTGTTTGCGGTTTGCGAAGGGCAAGATCGTTCAGGCAACCGCAGCGGAACGGAGTCGGGACTTGGAGGAGATCTTTTCAAGTGACGAGGGAGCGAGGTATGTGGGCGAATTTTCCTTGGGATTGAATCCCTACATTCGCGATCCAATACGGGATATTCTCTTTGATGAAAAGATTGCGGGATCGTTTCACTTTACCCCAGGTCAAGCTTACGAGGAGGCAGACAATGGAAATCGGTCCCAAATTCATTGGGATCTGGTGAATCTTCAGGATCAGGCGCATGGCGGAGGGCGTATCTTTTTTGACGGGAAACTGATTCGGGAGGATGGCCAGTTTGTTGCCAAGGAGTTGAGGGGTCTCAATCCAGAGAGACTGGCAAAGGTTCTTACGGTATGAGTTTAGCCCAATCCTTGCTCCAGTTGGCTCAGCAGTCGGGGGCAAAGGATTTACCTGTTTGTGAAAAAGCGGTGGTAGACGCGTCGGTGGAGCAGAGATCGATGGTGAATGCTCTCCTGGAGACTGGTCAGGTGGATGAGAAAGTTTTTGCGCACAAATTAGGGGAGTCGCTGGGATTACCAGTCTGGGAAGGGGAGATTCCGCCTATCCCTGCGCCTTTACGGGAGAAGTTTCCTGCGAGGATTGCGTTGCGGCATCGCCTTTTGCCTGTGACCCCTGCGGAAGGGGGAGCACTGCCCGTCTTATGTTTCGATCCCTATGATCATTTGGCTCGGCAGGCGCTGGCTGGATTCTGGGGAGGAGATACCCAGTGGATGTTGGCTCCGCGCAGAGCGGTTTTGGACGGGCTAAGGGGCGGGTATGGAGTAGGAGCCGAGACGTTCGATGAAATTCTTGAGGCAGGGGGCGAATTTGCATCTGCCAATGATCTCGAGCAGGAAACAACCATTTTAGATGAAAATGATTCAGAGGCATCCGTCATTAAGTTCGTGAATCAGATTATCCGTGAAGCGTTGCAGGAGCGGGCGACGGATATTCATATTGAACCTCTTGAGGATGATTTACAGGTACGGTATCGGATTGACGGTGTGTTGCGCAATATTCCGGTCCCTCCAAGGATTAAACTCTTTCAAGCCTCGCTTATTTCCCGAATTAAGATCATGGCGCATTTGGATATTGCGGAGAGGAGGCTTCCGCAGGACGGTCGAATTAATCTGGAGTTTGAAGGGCGGCCGATTGACGTACGTATTGCGACGATCCCGTCTGTGACGGGGGAATCGATCAGTCTCCGGCTTTTGGGACAGCAGAGATTTGACTTTGCCCAAATGGGCTTAAGCCCGGTTCACGAGGCCAGCGTAAGGAATCTTTTGGCTCTTCCAAATGGCATTGTTTTGATCACGGGACCGACGGGATCGGGAAAATCGACCACGCTGTACACATTCTTGGCGTCCCTGAATACGAAGGATCGGCGCATCGTGACGATTGAGGATCCTGTTGAAAACAAGATCCCTGGGGTTGTGCAAATCGCGGTAAAGCCCGAGATCAATCTGACCTTTGCGGCAGGGTTAAGGAGTATTTTGCGAGGCGATCCGAACGTTGTGATGGTGGGAGAGATGCGAGATGTGGAAACGACAGAGATCGCGATTCGTGCTGCACTGACAGGGCATTTGGTTTTCTCGACTTTGCACACGAACGATGCGATTGGAGGGATCACGCGTTTGGTGGATATGGGGATCGAGCCGTTTCTGGTGGGATCCTCGGTTCGGGCGTTTATCGCCCAAAGGTTGGTTCGAGTTCTTTGTCCTTGGTGTTGTGAACCTGCAACCTATTCGGAGCAGTATTTAAAGGATATTGGAATCCCGCTGGAGAAAGCGGCGACGGCGCATCGTGCCGTTGGATGTGATCGGTGTCGCCAAACGGGTTATCAGGGCAGGCGGGCGATCTTTGAAATCTGTTTGGTCACACCTCTGCTTCAAGAAATGATTACTGCAAAGGCAACAAACGCGGCGTTGAAAGAAGCGGCCAAATCCCAAGGAATGCGAAATTTACGAGATGACGGATGGGACAAAGTGGCTGAAGGGACGACGACGATTGAAGAGGTGTTGCGTGTGACGGTGGTGGACGCCTCGAAAAACAAGGAGAGTTGAAGTGCCGACTTTCGCTTACGAGGCGCTGGCGGCAGGTGGGGGGAGGACGGCGGGTAAGTTAGAAGCAAAGAGTCGTCAGGAAGCGCTGGCTCACTTAAACAAGTTACGTTTACGACCCCTTAAATTACAGGAGGAGGGGGCGTTGGTGGCTGCTGGAGGAGGAGATACGGGAATTTTCGCCGTGGAGCAACCGATGAGTGAGGCACAGATCATTTCCTTTACGGAGGAGTTGGGGGATTTATTGGATGCAGGTTTACAGTTGGAGGGGGCGCTTAAAATGATGGAGCAGAGGTCGGAAGCCTCGGCACTGAAGGCGGTATCCCAGAGTTTACGGAATCAGGTTCGAGAGGGGACCAGCCTTTCGCGTGCGCTGAAGTCGGCTTCGGCAAGTTTTTCAGACCTGTACTGTAACTTGGTGGCGGCGGGAGAGGTGAGTGGTGCGTTGGGTTCTATCTTGAAGCGGCAGGTGCTGTACCTCAAAAAGTTGAGTGATCTAAAGGGTCGGGTTATTCAAGCGCTGATCTATCCGATGTTTGTGAGTGGGGCGGGGATTTTGCTGATGGTATTGTTTGTCGTGGTTTTGGTTCCGCAATTGGAGAGTTTATTCAGCAAATCGCCCGAGACCACGCCTCTCGTGACGAAGCTACTTTTGGGAACTAGTTACTTTTTGGTGCACTACGGTTGGCTCGTGGCGGCGGGGTTAGCCTTGGGCGGTTTGGTTTTTTGGCAGTGGATTCAGAAGCCTGCAGGAAAGATCTGGTGGGATCAGGCGCGGATGAAGATTCCTGTGGCTGGAGCGGTGCTTGAGGCGGCTTTCTATGCGCAGTTTAGTCAGACATTGGCCAATCTATTGACGAATGGGGTGACTTTGCTGCAAGCGATGCAGTTGGTGACGCAGGCTACGCCGAACTCGTACTATCGGTTGCGTTTGGAAAAGGCATCGGTTCAGATTTCCGAGGGATACTCCCTGAGCCGCGCTTTGCGCCATGTAGGTGGATTTTCGGATATGTTTTTAGATCTGGTGGCGGTAGGGGAGCAGACGGGAGATTTGGCAAAGGCGTTGGATAAGGCGGGCGCACGTTTTGAAAAAGACATGGATCGCAAGATTCAGAGGATTACTGCGTTGATCCAGCCTGTGATCATTGTCGTGATCGCTTTGGTGGTGGGTGTGGTGGTGTACTCGATCATCACCAGTATCTTTGGGGCGATGTCGGGAATGCGAAAAAGCCTTTAATAACTTATTCGGGCTGGTTCGAGGGTTGTTGACGGGTGGGGTGAGCAAGCGGGCAGGTGGGCAGAGGAAATCGGGGGATTCCTGCCAAAGTGGGAGGCGTGAAGAAATGGAACAATCGTTTGGCCCGAATGGGGTGGCTTTTCTTTCTCCTTTGGGCGAGTTCCGTAGGGACTGCAGAGGCGCCTCCGGGGCACGCAGTTCTGCCTGCGGTGTGGGATGTGAAACGGCCAGGGGATTCGTTGCCGAGTTGGGCGGGGCCGGTGAGCACGCAACGGGGTGTTCAGATGGCGACGTGGAGGGTTCAGATTCGGCCTCCTGGGGGAGATTCCAAGTTGGCCTTTACGGTGGTTTTTCGGGAACCAGCGGATGGGTTTGCGCGCGTGATTTGGCAGGGGCCGGGGCGTGCTGTGACTTTGTGTGGCAACTTGTTTGAGAAGGCGGCCTCGCTTCATCAAAGAACGCTTTTGATTGAGAGAAGCAGTTTAGGGGGTGCGGGTCAGTTAATTGTGGAGTCGACGGGCGAGGAGTCGGTGGTGGAAAAAGTCGAAATGGCTTGGGTGGAGCCATTGGTTTTGGCGGCAGGATGGGCGGCACCTTCGGGTTTGTATCTGACCCCTGCAGGAAAAGTCTTCCCTGGGGACGAAATGCATGGAGGGGGTCGTCATCGGCCGATGGATGTGGACAAGGGTCGGGTTATGGATGCGGTTTTGGATGAGGGCCCGATTAAGATTGATGCGCAAAGTCCCGTTCGATTTATTGCCCCGATTGCGGGGTCGCCTGCATATGGAAGATTGGAGGCACAGGTAGCGGGGTTGGCACCCGGGGAGGAGCCGTGGTTATGGGTGAATGGGCAAGCTATAACGGGAGTGGCAGTGGAGCTTCCTGGTTTGGACGACCCAGGTTTTCGTCAGGGAGCTCTTGGGCAAAGTCTTCGTTATGGGGGATGGCGAACGGTGTTGGCGTATGTGCCAGTGGGTTTATTGCGGCAAGGGGAGAATCAGGTGGATTGGCAGGCGGGTGTGGAGTGCGGAATGACTGTGAGGAATGTGCGGCTTCAGGTGGTGTTTGGTGAGACGAGTCAGGAGTTAGCTAAGTCGCCTACCGTTTCGACACCACAACCGGTAATTTCACAGGTTTCCCAGCCTGTATTGGAAAAAGGGGTGGAGAGGTTCGTTGAAAAAAGGGCACAACCGAAGTTACGGACAGGATTGTCAACTGCCAGTGGGGTCGTAGGATTGAGGCAAGAATGAAGACAAAGAATTTAAGAAACCATCGGCTGGCTCATGGGGCTGGATTCACCTTAATCGAGATTATGTTGGTGGTGGGAATCATCACCGTTTTGATGGGGTCGGCTATCTTTATGCTGACGGGTAATTTGGAATTTGCGAAGGAGCAAAGGACACGTGGGGATCTGCAAGCGATTATTACTCAGGTACGAATGTATGAGATGAAAAATGGTGGTGTGCCTTTGTCTGGATCGGCCGGACTGCAAGCTTTGGTCGGAACAGGAAAAGGTTTTGAGGAGTTGCCCAAAGATCCGTGGGGTCAGGATTACAAGTACAAGATTGATTCCTCATCGGCCAAAGGCTTTAAGGTCTATTCCACGGGGCCTGATCGCAAGGATGATGGGGGCAAGGGCGACGATATTAGTTCGAAGTAAGTTGGGGGAAGGGCCGGATGATGCGGCGGCCAAAAGGGCGCGGGAAAAAGGGGTTCACACTTCTCGAGATCATGTTAGCGGTAGGGATTGGTGTGGTGTTTATGGGGGGAGCGGCGGTTTTTCTATCATCGACGGGCGGAGATCGGGATTTGGAGTCGGCTAGGAAGATTTTGGAGGAGAAGGCGGGGCAAGCTCGGGAAAAGGCTTTAAGCACGGGAAGGGCGCAGAGGGTGGTACTCGGTGGGAGAGGCGTGGATGGAAGACCTTTTGAGAATGGAGTGGAGCTGATGATTGTCACGCCACTGGATCGGTCGAAAGGAAAGAGTGGATGGAAAACACCAGAGGATTACCAGTGGCTCTTTACTGGTGGTGGGTTGGTGGAACCGCTGCGCGTGCTATTAAAGCATAACGAAAATGAGGAGCAGTTTTCCTTTAGTGCGTTGACGGGCGAAAGCGTGACGGAACCACGGGAGAAGCGGTGAAGAGGGGGTCTCCATCTTTTACATTAATCGAGGTGATGTTGGCGGTAGCAGTCTTTGCCTTTGCGGCTGTGGGATTTTCGGTGGCGCTCAACGAGGTGATCGGGATCCAAGTGGAGCTACTGCGAACCGGGATGAGGAGGCAGGCGGTGGAGTCGTGCGCGGCACGCATTTTGGCGGTGACGAACAATCTCCAACCTACAAAAGGGTTTCGGGATTTGGAGAATGACGGAGTCTTTTTCCTGAAAGTGGCAATGAATCCGATCGATCCACTGATTGAGCTGCCTGGGACAAATAATAGTCCTACGACTCGCAAGATCGGGGGGTGGTATCAGGTGGAAATACGCGCCGAGACAAAAAAGAAAGAGTTTTTGGAAAGCATCTCTTTCCTGATGATGCCCCAGCGATGAGACGGCAAAGCAGATATCGTAGGGGGTTTACCCTGATTGAGGTTACCCTGGGGTTGACCATTCTGATTCTGATTTTCGGGGTGATTTTCCAACTTGTGCAGTTTTCGGTCATGGGGGCAAATGCCTCGGCTCAAGCGAGTTTAAGGAGTCGGGAGGTGAGTGGGCTTTTTGCGCTAGTTCGGCAGTTGTGTTTGGATCTGCCAGTCAATTCACAGCTGACCTTGGAAAATCGAGGGGGTCAAAAGGGTTACGATCTGGTGATCACAAATGCACCTGTGGCGATCTTTCCTGAGCAGTATGGTGGGGTTCGGATTTTGGAGTTTGAGTTGATAAAAGCCAAGACAGGAGATGGCAAGGAGTTGTGGCTTGTTGAGTCTTTTACTAAGACGAACACCCAAAAGACGGAAAAACCAGAAATCAACAAGTTTCGGCTTATGGAGGACGTGAAGGGGCTCAGGTGGGAGGCAGGGGATCCTAGGAACCAGGAAAAGATGAATCGACCTGATTGGAATGAGCCCGTGAAGCCTGCCTTTCTCAAGCTGACATTAGAGCGGCAGACTGGAAAAAAAACATTAACCAACACGGCGCTCTTTTGGATTCCCGCGGGCATGAGTCCAACAGGGCAAGCCCCGATTGACCCAGTGACGAGGAGTTTGATGGCGAACACGAACAGTACGAATTCAACGACGAACCAACCCACCCCATGAAAAGAGTTCATCTATCTCAATACTCTTCGGGCGTAGCCCTCATCATTGTTCTGTGGGCCGTAAGTCTGATTGCGACAGCAATGTTTGGGTTAACGGCCCTACTACAGAGGCAGTTGGATCAGGAGATCGCGGCACTGCAAAACGCCAGAGCGACCCTTGTGGCAGAGTCGGGAATCCAGATGGCCCTTAATCCTGTGCTGAATCAAGGAGATATGGAGATTGCGTCAAAACAGTTGAGTGATCGTATAAGCGAAGGATGGCGGACAGGAAAGAGGAAGGTGCCAGTTGCGTTTACGATCGATATGCAAGATATGCTGGGGGATGCTGGAAAGTTAAACATCAACGCGCTACTTTTGGGAGATAGGGAAGTGGCAAGGGCGGTGCTGCAAAACCTCTTTGCGGGTTGGGAGGTTAACTTGACGACCTCCTCTGCTCTGATCGATGCGTTGATCGATTGGGTGGATCCGGATGATAACTCAACAGGCTCAAACAGTGCGACAGAGAGTAATGTTGCAAACGGAGTTTTTGAAAAGGTGGATGAGTTGGAAAAGGTGATCGGGTGGGCTGAGATGGCAAAGGAGGCGCGAGAGGGAAGTAAGGGGGTGGATGCGATAAAAAAATTTACAGTCTTTGGGTTGGGCAAGCTTTCTCTTCGATCGGCAGATCAGGACGTGATCGAGGCTTTTCTTGGTTTGCCTACCGGCAGTGCGATTGAATTTATCAATCAGCGTCCAGGACAGGATGGAGTCCTTGGGACTCAAGACGATGTTGTGAATCAATCACTGTTGGGGACGAACTCGGCGGCTTGGGAGGATCGAGTCACTATTGATGAGGACGATCTTTGGCGGGTGACCTCGACGGGCACGGTGGGTAAGGCTACAAGAAAAGTTGTGGCTTTAATCTCCCGTAAATCCAATCCACCGCAGGTTAGGGCCCGTTGGTCGGTTGAGGAGGCACCGTGAAAGGGAAAGTTGCGAAAGTAAAGAAAGGCAAGGGTAAGGCAGCGACAGGTCCTGTATTTATTTTTCCAGGGCCTGATGGGTGGGAGGCATGGAGTACAACGGAGGATGGTCCGCAGTGTGTGGGTCCAATGGATAGCCCAAAAAAGTTGGAAGGGGGTGTGGGTTGCGTCGTTTGCCTTCCTTCACGCTCCTTTTTTTCAATTCCCTTGTGGATCCCTGTTGAGGAGGGAATCGCACCAAGGGAGTTGGCTAAGATTGCACTCGAGTCCAAAAATCTTTTGGGCACAAATCCTGATACGGCGGTGTGGGCCATGGAAGCAATTCGAACGGAGCCTGTTTCTGCAGTGGGAGAGGAGGAGCCTAGATCACGTCAACTAGAAGCGGTGGCTGTCCTGACAGGTACTTTGGAGGAGGAGTGGCTCCTTGAGGAGGCGGGTAGGCATGAAATCGCAGGAAGGGTTTTGCCCGCGCCCGCGGGAGGAGCTTCGGGAGTTTTGCGAAAGGAGCTTGGGCGTTGGGTGGTCGACTTTTATTCGGGGGGAAAGTGGCTGCACACCCAACCGCTTTTGGCCAGGGAGTTGCAGAGAGGTGTATCAGCAGAGATCGCTTCTCTACTTGGGCAGATGGATGCAGAGGGAACTTTAGGTCCATTAAGTTTACTCGTATTGAGGGATGAGCAGGAGCTTCCCTCAGGGAGCCAGGATTTTCTTAAGCAGCTGCCATGTCCTGTGCGAACAGAATCGCGAGCCGCACCTCGGCTACCGACAGCTCCCTGGGATTTGGAGCCAGCAGTTTTGGCAGAGCGAAGGTTGGCGAAGGCGCAGATGGGAGAGCGGCAGAAATTCATTCGTATGGGGATTGGACTTTACGCGGCCCTTATGGCGTTAGTTTTAGTTTATGTTTCAGTCCCGCTGGTGCGGCGCCATCTGATTCAAAGGGAGCTAGCGGGCATTGGGGTGGAGTCTGCAAAAATTAGGGATGCAGCGATGAGTTGGAGGGAGGCAGGAGCTTTGGTGAATCCAAAGATGAACGCTTTGGAATTATTGTGGCAGGTCTCGCGTCCGTTGATTGAGAAAGATCCAGGGGAGATCGATGGAGTGCGTTTGACCACGTTTGATTATAATTCGAAAAGGTTGCTTCTTCAGGGCGAGGGAAAAGATTTGGAGCAGACAGAGAAGTATTTCGAGTGGTTAAAGAAAGAACCGATGCTGGCGGCCTTTCAGTGGAAACATCCGCAACCCAAATTATTGCCGAATGGGAATGCCCAGTTTCAAGCGGAGGGGCTTCCCTTGGGGAGCCAAGTTTCCGAGGAAGGAGGGATAGATGCGAACCCTGACGCGCCATGAGAAAAAGCTGACCCTTTTCCTTGCCTTTGCGGTTTTGGCTGGGATTCATCTTTTAGGGCTTAAGTTTTTGCTCAGTTGGGATCAGGCCAATCGTCGAGATGTCGTCCAAAAGAGGGATGAGCTTGAGGAGGCGAGAGGTTGGATGGAGCAGAAAGCGGAGTGGGAAGAGAAGTCGGCCTGGTTGGAGAAAAACTTAAAACCTGTCCCTACGGAGAATCCTGCCCCCGCTCTGCAGAAAAAATCTCAGAGTGCCGCTACGGCGGCAGGATTAAAGATTGAGGAGCAGACTCTTCAAGCGCCACGGCCAGGGGTGGCCTGCACAGTCGTAAGTAATCGAATGAGGTTAACGGGAAGTTTGGGGCAATTTATCCAGTGGGCGGGGCAACTGTACCAACCTGAGAGTGGGGTAGCCTTAACTCTGCTGAATTTGAAGCTAAGTCCCGAGCCTCCCAGGATGGTAGGGGAGGCTGAGGTGGGGCAATTCTTTAGGACATCCAAAGAGTGAACAAGTTCTTCACATTGGCGGTGGGGGTTATCCTCGTTTTAGTCGGGAAGGGGATAGTCTGGGGACAGATGACGACCGAAACCATTCCGCAGCCTCCTGTGATTTCCGTTGCGACGACGACGAGTTCAGGTCTGCCCAAGCCTCTCGATCTATCCCGATTTAGCGCGTTGGGAAAGAAGTCACCTTTTACCTTGGCTTCTGCAACAGCGGAGGCGGATTTTGCTAAAGACCTCGTTCTGGGGGGATACGTTAGGATGGATGGGGAGGATTTTGTAATTGTGGCCAATAAGACGAAGCCCGAAAGAATTTTAGTTGGCCGAAAACCCTCCCCAGCTGCGCAGGGGATGGTTTTACTGGATTTAAGGAGAGATCCGTCGGGAGATCCCTCCAAGTTGCAGGCAAAAATTAAAAAGGGAACGGAGATGGCGACGCTCAAGTATGAGATTACTGGCGGGGGCGGGACACCTGTGACACCGATCCCTATTGCGGTTCAAGGTCAAAATCCTATTCCCGTTCTGCCTGGGCAACAACCTGGACAAGGTCAGGCGAATTCTGGGGGTAAGCCTAGTGCACTTCCTCTCAACTATCGCGGTCGGCGGGCTCCAATTCTACCGAATTTCAACAAGTGAAAGTAGCTTTTCAGAATTTGCTTTTGAGCTCCCTTGTTCTTTTGGCAGGAACAGTCAATGCGCAGCTAGCCCCGCAAGCCGCGGTTCCAGCAGATTTGCCCCTTGGAGGCGATGCGAAGGCAACCGAGGGTACAACGTCTGAAATGATATCTCCCGATACAATCCAGTTTCCGAATAATCCGGTTTCGGATTTTCTAATGATTTATGAGAAGTTAAAAGGGGTTACCTTAATTAAAGACGCCACTCTTTTGCAAGGAGGGGCAAGCTTAAGTCTCACTCTCAATCAACCTGTGAGCAAAGCGGAGGCGATTCGCCTTCTCGAGTCGACGCTTCTTTTGAATGGGTACGCTTTCATTGCAGTAGATAAAAACTCGATCAAGGTGATTAATACAGCGGGAGGAAAAAATCCCAGGAGCGAGGGGGTCTTTCTGTTTACCAATGAGAGCGAGTTGCCTGAAGGTGAGGTTGTTGCGTCTTACGTCTTGCCGTTGACTCATCTTGCGGCCAGCGACGCGGTGGAGATCTTCAATCAGTTTATTGTGCTACACCCGTACGGAAGCATGGTGGCCGTTCCGGTTGCGAACCAAGTTGTCATTACGGAAAATTCGACCCTGATCCGGCGATTGATCGATGTGAAAAATCTGATCGATATCCCGGCGCCGGAAAAGAAGTCGGAATTTATTACCCTAGCTCAGGCGAATGCGGATCGAGTGGTTGAGTTGATAACAACCATCTTGGAAAAGCGGGAGGAGGGGGCAAGTGGCGGGGGTGGGAAAGCAGCCACGGGGCAATCAGCACAGCCGGGAATTCCTGGTTTACCAGGTGCACAGGGTGGGTCGGCAGGGGTGACAATCAGTGGGGGCAAAAGTGGTTTTGCGGGTGATATCCAGCTGATTGCAGATACTCGTACGAACCGGATTTTGGTCATTGCCAGCCCATTTGATTTTGCGGCGATCAAAGCCTTGATTCAGCAGTTCGATATCGCAGTCGAGCTGACGGATCCGTACGAGCATTCTTTGAACTACGTAGCGGCTACGGACATGCTTCAGATTTTGGGTGATATGTTGATGGAGGAGGGGGATGAGGGAGGCGATAGTGCGGGGGGGGGCAGCCAATCGACCGGTAAGGTTTCAGGAGGTATTGGTGCGGGGGGAGTGGTGGCAGGTGGGTCGACTGGTTCTTCAAGCTCGGGAGGAAAGAAAGCGGATGTTTTGTCAGAGCCTGGGGAGGAACAGGCGGCTGATTCACTGATTGTGGGAAAGACAAAGCTGATTGCGGACAATCGGGCGAACTCAATCCTTGTGATTGGGCAGCCTGAGGCAAAAGATAAGGTGAAGGCTATCCTCACTAAATTAGATAAGAAGCCGATGCAGGTCTACTTGGCGACAGTGATTGGACAGTTGCAGGTGAGTAATGATGATGAATTTGCCGTGAACATTTTGCAAAAATATATTGGAGGACCAAGGACGGGTGCAGCCTCTGCATCCGGCGGAAAACCATTTATATCAGGAACAAAAACTGTGTATGGAACGAACGCTGATGGAGATCCGACGAGTCAAGTGCAAACCGGTATTACGCCTCTTTCCCCCGCTGCTGCGACGATGGCGCAAATGTCGCAGGTTGCAGTGGGTGCATTGCCAGGAATGCAGATCGCAACATTTATTCTTGGCTCAATCGATCTGTATATAAATGCACTCACGGCAACATCCCGCTTTCGAATCGCTTCTCGCCCTGCCGTGTTCACCGCAAATAATAAAAAAGCGACGATCTACAACGGAAAGAAAATTGCCATACCTACGAGCACGGTGACCACATTGGGAGGAGGCGGTAGTGCAACAGCTACATCGGGTTCCCAGCAGTCCAATATCCAGTATCAGGATGTAGTCTTAAAGATTGAGGTCGTTCCGCTCATCAACAGCGCGAAGGAGATCAGTCTTCAAATTGTGCAGACGAACGATACCCTTTCCCAAAATAGTCAGGCGATTGGAGGTGGAGTGGAGGTACCCGATATCAACACGCAGGAGCTGAACACCACGGTCATTGTGCCGGATCGTTCCACCATTCTCTTGGGAGGTTTAGTAACCCAGCAAGACAATAAGAACGTTGCTGGAGTTCCTTTTTTGTCAACAGTCCCTCTAATGGGTAATTTGTTTAAATCGACATCCGATATTACTGATCGGCAGGAGCTAGTGGTGATGATTCAACCCTCGGTAGTGCAGAGTAATGATGAGTTGGGTGAAACAAGTAAAACGGAGAGGGATCTGACTGGATTTTCGGCGAAAGAGCTTCAACCCCTAAGTATGAGGAGTGGTTTCAAGAGCAAAGATGTAGGGATACAAGCGGCGGGAACAGATTCAGTCCCTGCTGAAGAGCCTAAACAGGAGTAAGGGGCGGGATTGGCGGGTTGACTCAAACGTGACTTTCCTCGACTCTCCCTACCATTAGTTTTTCTTCTTTATGAATATTCACGAATATCAAGCTCGGGATCTGCTCTCAGCATCAGGGGTAGCGATCCCCCGGGGTGCCGTAGCAAAAACACCCGAGGAGGCGGAGGCCATTGCCCGGAGCCTTCCCTGCAACAGTTTTGTGGTGAAGGCGCAGGTTCATGCGGGGGGACGTGGAAAAGGGCATTTTGTGGATGGGTATAAAAGTGGGGTGCATTTGGTGAAAACCCCGCATCAAGTCCGGGATGTAGCCCAACACATGATCGGCAATACCCTGATCACGCATCAAACCGGCCCGGAAGGCAAACCCGTTCACTCCGTGTTGGTCGGAGAATCCACGGAGATCGCCCGGGAGCTTTATCTGGCCATTGTTCTCGATCGGTCTTCTGGGTGTCCCGTCATAGTTGCCAGCCAGCAGGGGGGGATGGAAATTGAGGCGGTGGCTGAAAAAAATCCTGAGGCGATTCTTCGTGAGGTCATTCATCCTGGTTTAGGTCTTCAGCCTTATCAGGCGCGAAAGGTGAGTATTTTTCTTGGATTTCCATCCACCGGATTAAGGGCTCCCTGCCGTTTACTCCATGCCGCTTACAAGCTTTTCATTGAAAAGGATTGTTCGCAGGTGGAGATCAACCCTCTGGCTGTAACCAAGGGGGGCGATGTGGTTGCTTTGGATGCAAAACTCAATTTTGATGACAATGCACTGTTCCGACACAAAGAGATCCAAGATTTACAAGATCCATCGCAGGAAGATCCGAGGGATTTGGCGGCGGCGGAACATCATCTGAATTACATCGGACTTGAAGGGAATATCGGGTGCATGGTGAATGGAGCAGGGTTGGCCATGGCCACGTTGGATTTAATTCAAGCAGCGGGCGGAAAACCGGCAAACTTTCTAGACGTTGGTGGAGGAGCGTCCGAGGCGATGATCACGGCAGCTTTTCGTCTCCTGCAGGCAGACGCCTCAGTAAAGGCGGTCTTTGTAAATATTTTCGGGGGGATCTTAAAGTGTGATCTCTTGGCTCAGGGGATGATCGCGGCTTGCAAGAGCAATCCGCCCCGCGTTCCAATTATCGTGAGGCTTCAAGGCACGAATGTGGAGCAGGGGAGAAAATTACTCAAAGAGTCCGGGCTCCCTTTGATTCCTGCCGAGGGATTGATGGAAGGGGCAGAAAAAGCGGTCGCAGCAGCTGCGGGAAAGAAGGGGAAATAAGATGTCGGTTCTCGTAGATGCGAATACGCGACTCCTGGTGCAAGGAATTACCGGTAAATCGGGATCCTTTCACGCTTCCGCGTGCAAAGAGTACGGCACCCAGGTTGTTGCAGGGGTAACTCCAGCACGGGGTGGGGAGAAGTTTGAGAACACTGTTCCCATTTTCGACACTGTTTCGGAAGCGGTGGCAGCGACTCGAGCGAACGCTTCGATGATTTTTGTTCCTCCTGAGTTTGCGGGAGATGCGATCTTAGAGGCGGCGGATGCAGGAATTCAGCTAATCGTGGCAATTACAGAGGGAATTCCTGTCATGGATATGATGCGGGTACGTCATGCCTTGGAGGAGTATTCCTGTGTTTTAAGTGGGCCGAACTGCCCTGGGATTATCACCCCTGGAGCCTGCAAGATCGGAATTATGCCGGGATACATTCATCGACCTGGAAGCGTGGGAGTGGTTTCGCGCAGTGGAACGTTGACGTATGAGGCGGTCTGGCAAATCACAAGTCAGGGTTTGGGTCAGAGCACCTGTATTGGAGTCGGGGGAGATCCGATTCACGGATTGACCCTGCAAAAAGCGGTGGAGTATCTGCATGCGGATCCAGACACCAAGGCGATTGTTATGATTGGTGAGATTGGAGGATCCGAAGAGGAGGAAGCGGCTGAGTACATTCAGGCTCGGGTAAAGAAGCCAGTGGTTTCCTTTATTGCCGGGGCAACGGCACCGCCGGGACGTCGAATGGGACACGCGGGCGCGATTATTTCAGGCGGGCAAGGCACGGCTCAGGCAAAGATTGAGGCTTTGCAAAAAGCAGGGGTTCGGATGGCCAAGAATCTGGGTGAGATCGGCAAAGAAGTCGCCCAGGCGTTGGGAAAGTAAGATGAGCACAACACCTTCTCCTGCTAAGATTGTGGCTAAAGGTTTGGAGGGAATTGTCGCCACGGGAACTGCGTTGTCCGATGTGTTGGGGTTGGAGGGGAAACTGATTTATCGCGGATACGATATTGATGAGTTGGCGGGAAAAATAAGTTTTGAGGAAACAGCCTATCTTTTGTGGGAAGGAGAGCTTCCAAAAGAAAAAGCATTGGCAGAACTAAAAAAAGCCTTGGCGTCAGAGCGGGATTTACCGACGGAGGTGGTGGACTACATTCTCCGGGCACCTAAAGATGCGGGACCGATGGATATTTTGCGAACCTGTGTTTCGATGTTGGGACTTTACGATTATGGTGCAGTTGGAGCTGAGCAGGTTGTCCTGAATCGGCAACGACAGATTTCCCTTACGGCCAAGATCGGGGTGATCGCAGCCTATTTTCATCGTGCGCGTCGGGGGCAATCCCTTCCGCCGATTCGAAGGGATCTGGGGGAAGCCGCTCACTTTCTTTATCTTTTGAATGGTCAGGAGGCGGGACCGGAGGCGGTCGCCACGTTGGACATGGCGTTTGTTTTGCATGCGGATCACGGGATGAATGCGTCGACCTTTGCGGCACGAGTGTGTGCCTCGACATTGACCGATATTTATTCGGCGATTTGCACGGCCATCGGGACATTGAAGGGGCCTTTGCATGGAGGGGCGAATGAGGGCGTGATTCATATGCTTCAGCAAATTGGCTCTTTGGAGAAAGTGGATGCGTGGGTAAAGGAGCAGATGAGTCAAAAAAAGAAGATTATGGGAATTGGGCATCGCGTCTATAAGGTGCTGGATCCGCGGGCCCCGCATTTGAAGCGGATGGCGGAAAAGTTAACGGCTGAGTTGGGGGAACCGAAGTGGATTCAGATGAGCGAGCGGATCGCCCACATCATGCGGACGGAGAAAAAACTGGAGGCCAATGTCGATTTTTATTCGGCCACGGTATACTACAGCCTTGGATTGCCGACCGATCTTTTCACCCCAATTTTTGCAGTAGCACGAATGGCGGGATGGACCGGGCATGTTCTTGAGCAGTGGGCGGATAATCGCCTTTTCCGGCCTGACAGCGAATATGTGGGCCCTGCACTCGGGCGTAAGGTAGTCCCGCTAAGCCAACGTTGATTTCCCGAACCGTAGGTTTCGTCCTTGGGTTAGCCCTGGGATTGAGTGAAGGGGTGGTTTGCGGTGAGGCACCCCATGAAAAGCTTGTGGAGGTGACGTCTGAGAACGTTCCAGGGGTGGTGATGGAGATCCGGTATGGAACAGATCGAAATATTACGGGCAAAAAGATTTATCCGGATTGTCGCGCTTGGTTGCGACAGGAGACGATCCAGAAGTTGGCCAAGGTGGCGCGAGAATTAAACGAGAGTGGATATCGACTGGTTTTATGGGATGCGTGGAGGCCGGCCTCTGCACAGAAGGCGTTATGGGCGGCCAAGCCGGATGGAAGATTTTTGACGCCACCGAATAAGGTGAGTCGTCATACCAGGGGAACAAGTGTGGATGTCTCCCTTGCCGATAAAGATGGAAAGATCTTGGAAATGCCAAGTGACCATGACGAGTTTAGTAAAAAGGCGGATGAGGACTTTTCCGACGTTCCGAAAGA
>JBBAWA010000007.1:0-8350 GCA_040397425.1 Methylacidiphilales bacterium | reverse complement strand
CCTCCGACAGGCCATGTGGAGATGATTTTATGAAGCTCGGAACCAGATCGTTCGGTCAGGGGAGCCAGTACTTGAAAGAGGAGAGCTTGGGCGCGTTCCAAACCAATCAGTCTAGAGCGGCTAGGCAGAAGACGACCGTCCCAGCCCGCATGATGATCCCAAAAAGGGTCGGAGACAGATTTTAAGATCTGCAAAAAAGTGCGGGTGTCGGCTTGTCGAACGGATTCGACTAGTCGGGGCCAGATTTGCGCGTTGGAAAGGTGGGTAAGGGCGGCGATTCGGCGAAGGGGTGAGTTGTTGGGGCGAGTGGATCCCATTTTCCAAATAGGGGATGGAAGAATTTGATCATTCCAAGAACTATGAAGTTTCCACCAGTGACCCCATAGTTCTTTAAGAATGGGTTGTGTTCGTGGAGCAGTGTGTGTGCTGGGATCACAAAGAAGCCCAGCTACGCCGTAAAGAAGAGAAGCACGAAGGGAAGAGTCGGAAAGAGTTAGCAGATGTTGAATCGGTACGGCTCTAGCCAGAGTGACAAACGGCTCGCGATTTTCGGAAAATCCGAGTCCCTCCGCAAGGGCGAGCCAAACAGCCTGTTCGAAGCCGTGTGCTGAGACCCGAGCGGTCGAAAGTATCCGGCGTTGCTGAAGACGATGGGATCCTGCTTCCTCAAGAACTCTCCGGAGCTCCTCGGGTTGAAGAGAGAGAAGGGTGGTGTGGCAGCGACCAGGCTTTTCACCCGAAAGAATCTCCGTTGGGCTGGCTCGAAAAAGGGAGATGAGTTCGGCAAGGGGTGCGGCGAGTTGATGGGCGAGGGCGATTTGGCGGATCGGAGCGGGCGTGAGGTCGGACAGGGAGGGGTCGGCCTGCCAGAAAACATGGAGAACGACATTTCGATAGGCGGGATCTGTGCCGTGACCGTGGGCATCCCAATCGGAGGAGTGCCGATGTATTTCAACATCTCCTGAATGAGTTCGCCCGTCTTGGGTTAGAAAAGAGGCGCGAAGGAAGTCAGGGCCTGGACGATGATTCCAAATGCCAGGATGCTTGAGGGTAATCCGCTCTCCCTGAAGGGTGGTGAGGGGATTTCGGACAAGAAACTCGAACCAGATTCTCTGAAGGATGGATTCTGAGAGGATGGGGCCTGGTTCCTCCCTCAAGACATGTCCTCTAACCCATTTGATATATGTGATCGGCATAGGGATTAAACCGAGAATTTCGGCAAAGGGTTCGATTGTTTTATGAATGCAAGGGTTTCCTGTCGGCTTGTGTGATTCGAAGCAGGGATTATCTTTTGAAGAGTGAAGTGGGCAATCATCATCCTTCTAGGATTCGGGGTGGGTCCGTTATGGGCCTTATCACCTCAGGAAGAGCCGATTGTCAAAGCGGTGGACAAGGTTAGGCCGGCGGTCGTTAATATTAATACAGAGCGGATTATTACGCAGGAGGTGCGCGATCCGCGGGATATTTTCTTTGAGCGATATTTTGGAGGAGGAGTATCGCGAGGGAATAGAATTTTACAGACGCCAGTACAAAACCTTGGGTCGGGAGCGATCATCAGCCCCGATGGTTACATTGTGACCAATCAGCACGTGGTGGATAAAACGGCCAAGCTGAAGATCAAGGTGACCTTGGCAGATGGAACTGACACGGAGGCGACTCTACTGCGAGACGATGACCTGCTGGATCTGGCCCTCATTAAAATTGAGGCTCCGACTCCTCTTCCTTACCTAAATATGGAAAAACTGTCCCCTAATCTTCTCGGACAGACTGTTTTGGTTTTAGGTAACCCCGTGGGATATGAGAGCAGTGTGAGTGCAGGGATTTTGAGTGCGAAGGATCGGACTTTGAGGATTGGGGATTTGACAATGGAGGGCCTTCTACAAACGGATTCAGCCATTAATCCAGGGAATAGTGGGGGGCCTCTTGTGGATGTGGAGGGAAACTTAGTGGGGCTCAGTTCAGCCAAAATGGCGATCGCACAAAATTTACCGGTGGAGAGCATCGGTTTTGCCATTCCTGGAGAGCGGGTGAAGCGGTGGGTGGAGGAGGCGATCAGCATTGTGGAGGGAAAAATCAAGGCGCCTGCAACACGGTCAGCAGCGGTGGTTTTGAAAGAGAGGTTTGGACTTTCCTTAAAAGATCTTACTCCTCAGGAATCCCTTCAATTTGGGTATGCGGGACGGTTAGGGCTTTTGGTGGCGGGGGTGGACAAGGGTAGCCCTGCAGAGGAGGCAGGCATCCAAAAGGGAATGTTGATCGTGGGATTGGGATCGGTGCCTTGCAGAAGTTTAGGTGAATTGCCTAGATCTGTAAGACAGCTCAAGGGAGGGGAAAGCGTGAGAGTCACAGTTTTAGGTGCGACTCCTCAGGGCAACTTTGTGGCAATGAGAAGTGGGACTGTAGAGCTTAAGGCGCGATAGAGCACAGGGGTGGAATCTCTCTTGAAGTGGATGAGTTACTTGGCGGGTGTTGGGTTTTTCGTCCTAAACAGTGTCCAAGGGAGTGAGAGGATCGATTGGCAATTGCCAACAGGAAATAGGGCTCTTTTCCAAGGTGAAGATAAAAAGTTTTATCAACCCACAATCAGCCGGCGGTTGATTTCAGGCATGTTTGGTTTTGTCCGGACTTCGGAACCGGAGCCAGCACGGATCTTTGAGCATTTCCATAAGGGCATCGATATTCGGCCTTTGCACAGGGACGAAAAAGGGGAGCCCACCGACACGGTTTGTGCGTCGGCGAATGGAGAGGTGGTTCGGGTAAATCTTGACGAGAAGATTTCTGATTATGGAAAGCAGGTGATTGTGAAGCATCTGTGGGGCAAACAGCCTGTTTATACAATTTACGGGCATCTGGCCTCGATCGGGGTGGAAGTAGGGCAACAGGTGAAGGCGGGAGACCCGTTGGGCGTGATGGGGTGGACGGGGCCAGGACTTGTGCGTGAGCGGGCGCATCTGCATTTTGAGATCGCATTTCAAATTAATGAAAAGTTTGCGGAATGGGTAGATACGGCCAAGCCGGGCAGGTTATGGCAACCGAACCGGCATGGGGAGTGGAACGGGTTGAATTTAATGGGGGTAGATCCTGTTCCCTTGTTGATGGCTGCCCATGAGGGTAGGCCGATGAGTTGTCAGGAGTGCTTGGCTTCACAAGCCAACGGCTTCGTAGTGAGAATTCCTATTCCCCTAGGTCAGCCGAATTGGTTGCAGTGGACAAAAAAACAGTTGATTGGTGCCGGGGAGAAATCGTGGGAACTTGAGATGACTCCTTGGGGGTTGCCTCTGTCGGTAAAAGGAAGTTCCGAAATAGCGGAAATGCCTGTGTTGCTGGCAAATCCAGGTCGACCCAATGAGGGCAAATATTACTGTAGAACATTGGTTCAGTCGGACGGCAAAGGGGGGATGAATCTAAGCAAATTGGGAAATCAGACGTTGGCGATGATGCTGTTTACGGGCGGTCATCCCTAGCTTTTTAAAATCATCCTCAATGCGGCTCCGAAGGCCATCAGAATCAGAATCCATTCAAAAAGTTCCTGGGTAATCTTTTTGGAGAAAAAGCGGCCGACGTAAAAACCTAGAAGAACACTGGGGAAAAGGATCAAATCGAAGAGGATGGATTTTCCGTTGAGAAGGCCGAGTTGCCAACTGAATGGGAGTTTGACGACGTTGATAGTGAAGTAGAACCAGGCTCCAGTGCCGACCATAACCATTTTGGTGTAACGCTGGGAAAGAAAGTAAAAGGCGGTGATTGGCCCGGCTGCGTTAGCAATCATGGTCGTCACACCGGCGGCCCATCCGCAACCCAACCCAAGGAGAGGGTGGGTGGTGAACCAGGCCAGCAGCTGGGGGCGAATCCGTTGGATGAGTATGACTCCGATCAGGCCCAAGATGATCCAGCCCAAAGTATGGCCGAAAAACTCTGTCGGGATTCGAGGCATGATCCACCAACCTGTGATGATGCCGATACAGGTGGCTGGCAGGAGAGTGCGCAGGATCTGCCAGGAGGCGTGCTCATGAAAGGAGCGAACGGCCAGTACGTCGCCAAAAATCAGTAGGGGAAGAACAACTCCAGTGGATTCCTGGGGTGGCAAGACCTCTGCCATAAAAATAATCGTGAGTAGGCCAAAGGGTCCGAAACCAGATTTGGAGAGTCCCGCAGAGACGGCGGCGGCAAAGGCAAGGAGCCAACCATGAGGGGAGAGTTCGGGCATTAAGGATTGAGATTGAAGGTTATTCGATCTGGGTCGAGCGACTTCCAAATTACTCGTTGCAGATGAGGTGCCGAAGTGGGAAGACAGTGAATGGAATTTGAGTTTCAACCGAACAACTTCATGCGTATGTGCCTAGTTTCTTCTGGATAGCGAAAGCTCCGTATTTCTATGCCCCATATTCACGAGAAGATCGATTTCACAGTTAGCCTTTTTATTGTTGAGGGGGAAAAAGTTCTTCTGGTTCACCACAAGAAGTTGGGTCGCTGGCTTCCGATTGGCGGGCACATCGAGTTGGATGAGGACCCAGAGCAAGCGGCGTATCGGGAGGCGAAAGAGGAGTGTGGACTTGAGATTGAACTGATCGGTGAAAGGCAACCAACCACGGGCCCTGGGACGCGTGCCTTAGTGAGACCAAGGTTTTTGGATATCCATCGGGTGAGTCCAACGCACGAGCATATTGGAATTATTTATCTAGCTCGGCCCAAGAGCGGAAATGTGACTCTCGCCCCCGCAGAGCACCACGATATTCGGTGGTGCAGTCAGGCTGATCTAGAAACGCTGAATCCCCCCATGAGCGACGCGGTGAAGTACTACTGTGTTGCGGCGATCCGTGAGATAGGTAAGAGCTGACTTATGGGCAGAGAATGGTGTTTTTGAGATCCGTGTTTCCGGCATAAAACACCGCAATCTTTAAGGGGACTTTTCCCATGTTTTTGCCGTTGTGGGCGGTTCCGATCACCTCCGCGAAGGTTTCACCCGCTTTGACTCTTTTTGTACGTCCGTCTTTGAGTTCGACCAGAAGTTCTCCTTCGAGAATGAGGGCAAAGCAGGGTACGGGATGCATGTGCCAACCGGTTTCGGTTCCCGGGGGAAGCGTGATGATTGTCCCCGTGACCTTTGCTGTGCCTGAAGGGTACTGGATCGATGCGCCATCCCACGTTTTAGTGGTCGATAGATTTTCATCAATCTGAACGGATGGGTGGTAACCCTCGGCGAAAACAGCGGGGTTGATTGAAAGGAGAAAGACAAGGCATAGAAGGTGTTGGATCATGAATCCAAAGTAGGGATATTGAATCTTGGGTCACCCCGTAATTGTCCCACCCCTGTTGACAGGATGTATGGATGCAAAATCAGGCAAAACAGGAGGAACGATTGACAGCAACGAATCGGAGCGAGAGTTTGCCTTCATGAGAAAATTGGGGATCAAGGGAAGGAAAAAGATGTCTTCTGCATCCCATGTCCGGTTCATGCGACGGGCGATCGAATTGGGTCGGGTAGGTGCTTTGGTGAAAAAAACCGGAGGTCCGTTTGGGGCCGTGGTGGTGAAGAACGGTCGTATTGTTGGGGAGGGGCATAACCGGGTGATATCCGGCAAGGACCCGAGTGCCCACGGAGAAATTGTGGCAATTCGGGAAGCCTGTCGAAGACTAAAGACCTACGATCTTTCGGGCTGCACCCTCTATACGAGTGCTGAATGTTGTAGCATGTGCTACTCGGCTGCTTTCTGGGCGAGGATCGGACGTATTTATTATGCCGCACAACACGGGGATGCCCTTCGCTACGGCGATTTTGACGACCGGGTTCTTGAGAAAGAAATCCGAAAGAATCCGGGGAATCGGTCTCCCCGATGTACTCCGATGCTTCGCAAGGAGGCACTGGTGATTTGGAAGAAATTTAAAAAAATGCCGGACCGCGCTAGATATTAATCGAATGAGTGGAGTTTTATTGGCCGGAATGGCAGGTCTCTTGGTGGGAGGTGTGGCGGCTTATGCCTATTTCTCAGGAAGAATCGGAAAGTTTTCGGGAGAGATCGAAGCGGCTCGGCGAAGAGCAGAGGAGCAGGAGCAGGCCCGCATACAAGCAGAGTCGGAAAGCCGAGAAGCACGGGAGGGAAGGGTGCGGGCAGAGGCGGAACGCCAGTCGGCTGAGCGAAGTCTGGCGGAGGCCAGGAAAGAGAAGGAGGAGTTAGCCGTTCGTCTCCAGTCCGATTTTAGGGCCGTTGCCCAGCAGATGGTGACCGAGGGAACAAAACGGCTGGCCGAGGATAATCAGAAGCAGGTGGGGATTGAGTTGCGGCCGATTCTCGACCGGATGGAGGCATTCCGAAAACGGGTGGACGAGGTGCACACGGCCGAAACCACCTTGCAGGGAGATTTAAGGAGGGAACTCCAACAGATCCAGGCCATGAGCACAAAGTTGGGATCGGAAACCCATGCGCTCACCAGTGCCCTGAAAAATGATTCGGGAGTCCGGGGTAGATGGGGAGAGATGGTCCTTGAGAAGACGTTGGAGATTTCAGGGCTCGAAAAGGGACGGGAGTATCGCACTCAGGAGTCGGCTGATCGGAAGCGGATGGATGCGGTGGTCTTTCTTCCGGAAAATCGGGCCATCGTCATCGACAGTAAAGTACCCCTATTGGATTACGATGCGTACTGCTCGGCAACGGAACCGGCAGATCAGGAGAAGAACCTCAAGGCGCACGGCCAGGCGGTAAAGCGGTTCATTGATGATCTTTCTGGGAAGGCCTATCCGGATCTCCTGGAGGGAAGGTCGCTGGATTTCACCGTGATGTTTATTCCGATTGAGCCGGCCTTTGGGGCGGCTTTGCGGGCGAATCCGGATCTGCTCGAGTATGCATTCAATCAGCGAATTGTCCTGACGACTCCGAGCTCCCTGATGTCGACCCTGCGAACGATTGCTAATCTGTGGAAGATCGAGCGACAAAATAAGAATGTGCAGGAGATCGCCCGGCTGGGAGGGAAACTGCACGACGATCTGGCTAACTTCTGTGGGGATTTGACGGAGGTAGGGAAAGCGCTGGGGAAGGCGCATGAGGCGCATGAGTCGGCGGTGAAAAAACTTTCCGAAAAGAAGGGGAATATTCTTGGGACGGCAGAGAAGTTGCGTGAGCTGGGCGCAAAAACGGAAAAAAGGCTTCCGACGATGCTGGGCGACGGTTCCGATTGAGAAAAACTAGTTACGTTTTGGCTGGATAGTGACGAGGGCCAGGATGCCCGCGCAGGCCTGAATGGCGGCTAGACCGAGAAGAGCCGCACCCATTCCGTGGTGGCTTTTCATCCAGCGGAAAAGTTCTGGGGCAACCAGGCCAGCTAAATTACCAACCGAGTTGATCCAAGCGATGCCGGCGGCGGCAGCCGTTCCAGAAAGGATAGCGGTGGGCACGGACCAGAAGCATGAGGTGGTGGACATAACCCCCGTGACCGCGACAGCCAAGGTGATGAGTCGGGCCCAGCCGGGAAGGCCGGGGAAACCGCTTGCGGCAAAGGCGAAGGCTGCGGTGAGGGCAGAGAGGCCGACATGAAGGCGGCGTTCCCCTGTACGATCGGAATGGCGGCAGACCCAGACCATACCAAAGGCGGCGCAGGTCCACGGTAGGGCTGAGTAGAGTCCGATCTGCCAGTCCACCGGGGTCAGGGTGTCGTGAATGATCTGGGGAAGCCAAAAGGAGGCACCGTAGAGACCGAAGACGATGGTGAACTGGGTGAGGCAGAAAATCCAAATCCGCCTGGAACGAAACGCATCCTTCAAGCTGAAGGCGTGTTCGCCAGAGGCGAGTTTGCGGTGCTGTTCGATATCGATCTTTTCGAGGATAAAGGACTTTTCTGTGGAGGTCAGCCAACGGGCATGTTCAGGTCGATCGGTGAGGAGAAGGGGTACGAGGAGGCCGAGAAGAATGGAGGGAGTGCCCTCTAAGATAAAGAGCCACTGCCAAGAGTGAAGGCCGTGCCATCCGTCGGAAACTTGAAGAATCCAGCCTGAGATGGGGCTTCCCAGAATGCCTGCGGCGGCGACTGCGGTCATAAACATGGCGGTCATATGGGCTCGGTGTTCGCGCGGGAACCAGTAGGTCAGGTACAGGATGATGCCAGGGAAAAAGCCCGCCTCGGCTATACCAAGAAGAAAACGGAGAATGTAGAAGGAGGTGGCGTTGTAGCTGAAGGCCATCAGGGTGGAGATGATTCCCCAGCTGATCATGATGCGGGCGATCCAGAGTCGGGCTCCCGTGCGGTGCAGAATGAGGTTGGCAGGGACTTCAAAAATAAAGTAACCGACGAAAAAGATGCCTGCACCTGCAGCAAACACGGCATCGGAGAACCAGGGGACCTCGCGCATCGCGAGTTT
>JBBAWA010000006.1:28577-31121 GCA_040397425.1 Methylacidiphilales bacterium | reverse complement strand
CGATTTGGGCGTGCCTGATGCGTGTTTTGCACTGGTCGAGGAGTTCGTGATTTTTGATCATAAAAAAAAGACACGTCGATTGGTTGTGCAGGTAAAAACAGGGAAAGATCCAAAAGCGGATTATCAAAAGGGGCTGGAGAGGTTGGAGGCTTTGGGAAAACGCTTGGCGCAGTCAGCAGGAAAACCCAGCACAGAGGTCCCCCAGCGACCTGAGGGAGATCTATTATTGGGAGCGACTCCGAACATGACAAAGTCGGAGTATTTAAAGATGGCGGAGGGGATGCAGGAGCATATCCGCGCAGGCGATATCTTTCAGGTGGTGCCCTCGCAAAGATTTACTGTGCCGTTTCAGGGTAGGCCGATTGATCTGTATCGGGCTCTGCGTGCGATTAATCCGTCGCCGTACATGTTTTGTCTGGAGATGGCGGGGTTGGCATTGGTCGGGTCATCGCCTGAAACGCATGTGCGGTGTGAAAATGGAAAGGTGGAGATTCGTCCGATTGCTGGAACGAAGGCCCGTGGGGCGACGACTGAGGAGGATCTGAAAAATGAGCAGGAGATGAAGGCAGACCCTAAAGAGCGGGCGGAGCATATTATGTTGGTGGATTTGGCGCGGAACGATTTAGGCAGAGTCTGCGAGTACAAGAGTGTGAAAGTGGTGGAGTTGATGGAGGTGGAAAGGTTTTCGCATGTGATGCATCTGGTTTCCCGTGTGACGGGGCAATTACGTCCGGGGCAAGATTCGTTTCAGGTCATGAGGGCCACTTTTCCTGCGGGGACAGTCAGTGGCTCGCCGAAAGTTCGGGCACTTCAGATTTTGGCTGAGTGGGAACCGACTCGACGAGGGGCTTATGCGGGGGCGGCGGGGTATTTTTCTTTCGATGGGAATTTGGATTCCTGTATTTCAATTCGCACGATTCTGCTCAAAGGAGGGAAGGCCCATGTTCAGGCGGGGGGAGGATTGGTGGCCGACTCAACTCCCGAGGGGGAGTATCAGGAGAGCGTAAACAAGGCCAAGGCGGGTCTGGCGGCGGTGGCGGCGGCGAGGACCTTGGCGTAGGATCATTCTATGTTGCTGGTCATCGATAACTACGACTCGTTTACCTACAATCTTGTTCAGTATTTTGGGGAGTTGGGTGCAGATCCTCAGGTGAAGCGAAATGATGCGATCACAACTGACGAGGTGGAGAAAATGAAGCCGCAAAAGATTGTTATCTCTCCTGGGCCAGGGCGACCTCAAGAGGCAGGAATTTCGATGGAGTTGATTCGCAAGTTTGGTGGGAAGATTCCGATCTTAGGAGTTTGTTTAGGGCATCAGTGCATGGGGGAGGTGTATGGGGGGAAGGTGGTTCGGGCTGGTCGTTTGATGCATGGAAAGACATCTCCAATTCAGCACGATGGGAAGGGTGTTTTCCAGGGGTTACCGAATCCATTCGAGGCAACGAGGTATCATTCGTTGATTGTAGAAAAGAATTCGGTGCCGAGTTGTCTGGAGGTTTGTGCGGAAACTGCGGAAGGGGAGATTATGGGATTACGGCATCGCGAATATCCCGTACATGGTGTGCAGTTTCATCCTGAATCGATCTTAAGCAAAGAGGGCAAGGATCTACTGGCGAATTTTTTGAAAATCTAGGAGGGAGGAGAGGGGTTGGTTGGGTTGACGCTAGGAGGGGTGGGGCGTAAGATTTTCTTTCGAAAGGGGCATTCAAACTATGGAACAACGAGGAGAAGAACGGACATTACGATCGGAAAAGGTGCAGATTGAGAGAAAGACTTTCTTTCTCGATCTCAAGGAGAACGACAGGGGACGCTTTTTGCGAATCACGGAAGATGTGGGGGGTCGGCGGGATCGGATTATCATGCCGGCAACGGGGATGGAGGATTTTGCGCGGGCGTTGGATGATTTAATTGTTTTCGAGCAGGAGGAGTTGGGTCGATAAGGGGTAGGGGATTTGATCGTGCCCCGTGAAGTGGGCTGAGGTTCAGGTGCGGTTGGGTTGGGTTGGGGCTTGCGAGAGAAGTTCGAGGGCTTTGCCTGCTGCGAGGCGAACTTCTTGAGGTGCGGATGTATCGCTTTGAATTTTTTTCATGAGGGGTGCTGAATCTTTGTCGCGCAAGAGACCAAGGGCGATGAGAGCGACCATGCGAACCTGTGAATCTTGATCGGACGTTGCGGCACGGACAGCGGGTAGAACTCTGGGGTCTTGGATGCGGACTGCGGATTTGACTCCTTCAATTCGCTCAACGCCAAGAGGATTAGCCATTTCAGCCAGAAGAATGTCCAGGCCGCGACCGTCATTGAGACGGGCGAGGGCAAGTGCTGCGACGACTTGTGTGGTACGGTCTTTGGATTGAAGAGCGGGGAGGTAGGCATCGGGTTTTGCCAGAGTCGAGAGTTCCAAAAGGGATCGGCGGGCGAAGCGGCGAACATAGGAGTCTTTGTCTTGTAACATGGAGAAGAGAGTGGGAATAGCGGATGGGTCGGCGCGGTTTCCGAGGAGTCGGGCAGCGGATGCGCGGGTGAGCCAATCGGGATCTTGGGTG
>JBBAWA010000006.1:25739-28477 GCA_040397425.1 Methylacidiphilales bacterium | reverse complement strand
TCGGCTGCCGCTAGCTCGGGTTGGCCTGCGAGGAGGTTGAGGTGAAGTCTTTCTTGGCGAAGGGCGATGCTTTGAGGAAATTGGCGGAAACCGTCTTGGAGGGACTCTTGGGCCTGTTGGAGTTTTCCCTGTTCCAAGAGTTGGTGGGCGCTTTGGGCAATGCGTCCGTCCGGCTGCGAACAGGAGCTCAGGAGGAGGGCGAAGACGAAGGCGGATAGAGCCGGGTACATAGGGGGAGATTATGATGAAGAGTAAAAATTAGAAAGGCTGGATGACCTTGGATATTTGACTTCGAAAATCTCCTTTCTAGGTTTTTAGTATGCAGAGTTTTAGAAGCCGCACGGGGTTAAAGTCTAAGCCAGATTGGCTGGGGGCAGATCCGGAGTTGGAGCAGGAGTTGAAAGAGGTGGAAAGGCGGATTGTCCACCAAGCGTCGTTGTTTGATTCTGGGGCTGAGGCGTATGTGCGATATGCACTGGAGGGTGGGGGGAAGAGGTTGAGACCTGCGCTGGTTTTGTTGGCAGGGAAAGTCGCGGGTGGGTGGAGCGAGGCAATTCGGGACTTGGCTGTGATTGTGGAGTTGGTGCATGTGGCCTCGCTAATTCATGATGATGTTTTGGATCGGGCGGATTTGCGTAGGTCGCGGGCTACCTGCAATGCGAAGTGGGGTGTGGAGCTTTCGGTGCTCTTGGGGGACGCCCTTTTTGCGCATGGGCTACAGTTAGCGACCAAATTGGAGAATGCAGAGGTGGCTCGAAAGATTGCTGAAGCGTCGAGAAATCTGTGCGAGGGAGAGATTCTGCAAACACAACGGCGCTTTGACTTGAAGCTGTCGACAGCGGAGTACCTCCATGTGGTGGGATTAAAGACGGGGGCACTCTTTCGGGTTGCGGCGGAAGTACCTTTTATTGTTTATGGTGCGGCGGAGGTAAGGCGGGAGGCGGCACGATCCTTTGGCCAGCAGTTGGGAGTGGCGTACCAGATCTATGATGATTGTTTGGATTTATTTGGAACGGACGAGGAGAGTGGCAAAACGTTAGGAACTGATTTACGTAAGGGAAAGTGGACCTTGCCTGTGTTGCATGCGTTGCAGACGTTGCCGAAAGAGGATTCGGAGAAGTTGCGGGCCCAGTTGGTCGGGGAGGAGGGTGCGGAGGGTGTGGCTGAAAAGGTGAAAGAGGCGGGGGGGCTGAAATTTGCACTTCGAAAAGCTGTGGATCTATTAGAAAGGGCGAAAGGGGATCTGAAAGTTTTGGGAGAGGGTGGGGAAGCGAAGAAGCTGACGAGTATGACGGATCGGTTGCAGGGGTATTTGAAAACAGCCAGCGACGAGTAAGAGGAAATTGGGTGGTGGTTGGGGTGGATTGACCTTTTCGATCTATGGGGGTGGGCGATAGGATCAAGCCGATGTCGGTGGATTCAACCAAGGAAATCGATTTAGAGAACGGACCGACTGATGAGGAGTTGGTCGCGGAGACCGTGAAGGGAAATTTAGCCTCTTACGATGAGTTGATTCGGCGATTCCAGTCCCGTTTGTATGGAGTGATCTACCATTTGACATCGAACCACGAGGACACCAACGACATGTTGATGGAGGTGTTTGATAAGGCGTATCGGAGTTTGCCGACGTTCCGGGGCCAGTCGTCGTTTTACACTTGGATTTACAGGATCGCGATTAACCGGACTTTTAACTTCCTGGAAAAGAGAAAAAGAAGGCAGGGGGCGATGAGTTTGAATGAGATCGATGAGGATGGACTCCCGAAGTACGACATGCCCGATCCAATCCAGAGAAACAACCCGTCTAAGTCATCTATGCTCAATGAGTTGCAAAATAAATTGAACGAATCCATGCTTGGGCTGTCGAAAGAACATAGAACAGTGGTAACTTTATATGATATACAAGGACTTGCACATGCTGAGATTGGTAAGATTATGGGGACGACCGAGGGTACGGTCCGTTCGAGGCTCCATTATGCTCACAAACAGCTTCAGAAATCACTTGGCATTTACCTGCGAAGGTAAAAAATAGGAAGGTTATACAAATGAACCAAAAAGAAGATTTTTCAGAATTACAAAAGCTCCTTCAGTTGAAGCGATTGGAGACGCCTGGGGAGGCCTACTTCGAGAAATTTGTGGATGCTTTCCACCAGTATCAGAGGCAGGAAATTTTACGGGAAGAACCTTGGTACTCGAGAGTGGTGGAAGTCCTGTTTGAGCCTTGGGTCGCTGGTGTACCTCGTCTGGCCACAGTTGCAGGGTCGGTTGCATGTTTGATCGCTGGAGTTGCATTTTTCCTAGGACCTGTAGCTCCGGGAATTACGCCTTTAGCAGACGGAAAAGTTGCGCATGCAAAGGGAATTATTGTAGCAGCGAATTTGGAAGATGATTCTCTGCAAATTCAGCCTGAGCTGATTGAAACAGCGGCTGGCGGGGAAGGGACTCAGCTTCGGCCCCTCTATGTAAATGGGCACGGTGCGGTGGCTTATGATTCCCGTCTCGCGTTTTAAATACGTTTTTCTATCCCTCCTTGTCGTCCTCGTTGCTTTTACGGGGTTGATCGGTGGGCGAGCCTACTATTTGGCTCATCGGTCGGGTCCTGTCTCGGTTTCAGAAACGCAAAATGTAGTACCTCCTGCCTCGGCTTCTCTCGAGCCTTCAGCGCCCAAGGCTCCGATGTCGCCAGGGAGTGGCGTTTTTGACCAGATCGCCGCCGAGGTGAGTGGGGTGTACGAGCAGGC